>CAJQSI010000063.1 GCA_905612515.1 uncultured Opitutales bacterium
ACGAGGAAATCGATTCCGGCCTCGGCCACATTCAGTGGGATGCCGCCAAAACTACTCATCGCATCGACGATGAATGTCCGCCCCAATTCTTTGACCACGGATCCGATTTCGTTCAGCGGATTAAGAATACCGGACGAAGTTTCGCAATGCACCAGGGCCACGTGGGTGATCTCGTTGTCATCGGCAAGGCGTCTGCGCAATTCCTGTGGATCCGGTTGCGTATTCTCCGTTACTTCAATCACGGCCGTTTCGATCCCATGCCGGTCCGCAATGTCGCGGATGCGTTTACCGTAAGCGCCGTTGATGATGATCAGAAGCTTGCCATCGACTGGAATTGCCGAGGAAATCACGGATTCGATGCCGAACGTTCCCGCTCCCTGCATCAGTATCGCCTCGTAGCCGTCCGCCTGACTGACGCCGGCAAGTGTTAGCAGGAGTCGCCGAATTTCGCCCACGACGGCAACGAACTCGGCGTCCCGCGATCCCAAGTCGCGCAACATCACCTCCTTGACGGCATTGCTGGTCGTGAGAGGCCCGGGAGTGAAGAGGAGTTTGTCTGTTTGCAGTGTCATAGGATTAGGTCGAAGGGATCTCGATCACCGACGGGTCAGCTACCGGGAGAAAATGCATTCTCAGCCCCGACAGCGCTGATCCACCGTCAAGATGCTCGCTCACGAGAGAAAATTATGGGAGGGACGGGATAAAGTGACACCTGTGGATTTGTTAACTTGTCTTGTAATTAGGCGAATGAGCAAGGCTTTTCGAGTAATCGGAGAAATCTGCGGGTTCGATTAAAGGTACGTCTCACTGCTTCACGTTCTCGGAGTTGGCTCCAGTACGAATTGAGTCCGTGGTTGATCCGATCGATTTTCGCGTGGGCGAGGTAGCGGGGAGGCCATGGAGAAGGAGTTTCGGGGCTCTGGCGAATACCTTGAGTTTGTTCAACGCCGGGAATCCCATCTCGGGGAGAACCGGAAGTTCTCCGTGGGGAATGTGCAGTCATCCCGGCGGGTGAGGATTAAGGATGGCAGTAAAGTCCAATCATCAACCTATTATCTACGATATCGATTAGGGGGACATGCCTGCTCATCGATACCGGTCCCTGGGAGTTACAGACAAGGAGGTTGCCTTGAAAGTGGCCAAGGAGTTCAAGCGTGAATTTGAGGCGGAAAAGGCCGGGGTTTTGTTGCCCAAGCCATTAAGGGAAGCGGCCCACAAGGCATTGGTGGAGCATCTTGAGGAATCCCTGGCGGATTTAAAGAGACGGGGGAAAACAGGCCGCAGGGGAAAGGGATTGGTCCAAATACGCAACCGTCTGCAAAGGCTTGTCAATGAATGTGGCTGGAATGCCTTGAATGCAATCACACCGGATTCCTTTGTCCGTTAGAGGTCCAGTATTCGTGATTTGTCACCCCGGATCCTGAACCATTATCTGAGCGATGCCTGTACTTTCCGGAATTGGATGGTTAGACAGGGACGCCTCGCATTCAACTCGCTCAAGGCGGTCGGGAAAGTTGACCAGACGGTCAGTACACGGGAGCGCCGGGCTTTTGCCGATGATGAGATTTGTTGCTTGGTGGAGTGTTCGCCACAATATCGCCGGGTGCCTTATTTAATGTCAGCCCGCACCGGACTCTGGCATGGGGAACTCAGCCAATTGCTCTGGGGTGATATCGTTCTGGATGAAGGGAATTCCCATGTCAGGGTGCGAGCCAGCATTTCCAAAAATAAAAAGAAGGCGAGGATTCCATTGATCCAGGAGTCGGAAATTTTGTTGGCTGAATTTCGTCCCGTGAGCGCAGGGGACGCCGACAAGGTATTTGTGAAGGGTGCACCCATGTGCAGGACTTTGAGAAAGGATCTGGAGGCAGCCGACATACCTTACGTGGACGGGGCGGGCAGCTGCGCGGATTTTCATTCCCTGCGATACACGTTCAATACCTGGATGCAGAGGAAAGGTTTCGTTCCAAGGGTCGCCCAGGAACTCATGCGTCACTCCGACAGGAGGCTGACTGACAAGGTTTACACAGACGTCAATCTTTTGCCGCTACAGCAGAGTATGCGGAATATTTCACAGGATGCTCCGTTGATGCATATATTGATGCATATTTGCGGCAAAACCTGTCGAAACGAGTCGCGGGTTGTCGCAATTGACCAGTCGAGTGAAACCACTGAAACCTCAGTGACAGTGGGAGATAGACGGGAATTGTCGCAGTCTGACGACTTGAGAGTTTGGTGGAGGTGGCGGGAGTCGAACCCGCGTCCCGTGATTCTTCCAAGACAGCGTCTACGCACGTAGTTGCCTTGATGTTTTTAAGTTCCGTTCAGGAAGTAACACCTACTGAACCGAGACTGCCTTCAACCGTTTAGCCTCCGATAGACAGCCCAACGCTCCGAGGTTTTGCCTGCTTTTTTTACGCCCCGCCGACTTAGCAGGCGTCGACCGACGTGGACGTGCAGCACTTAGGCTGCAAGCGCTTCGAACTCAGGCTCGAAGCTGATGACGTTAGATTCGCCATGTAGTGTTTTTGACGCATTTTTTACGAGGCCAAGCATCATCCTCGGTACGCAACCGAATCTTCCAAATCACAGTCGAATCCGGAACACCCCCAACAAACTCTCAAAGAACACCTCTATATTTAGCCTACATTAGTAATTAGGTCAAGAATTCGAGCTAAAATTGACTAGTGGATTGATTTCTTTTGTCGGGGAGAATAGACTGGGTTTCCCGTTGCCTCCTTGTGTTATTTCCCTATAATGTTTTCTTTCATTTCAAGTGACTGATTTAAAAGAAACGAGGACCTCCGAACTTCCCTACTTCAACCGTGAGTTGAGTTGGCTTGCGTTTAACCGACGGGTATTGGAGCAAGCTTTTTCGGATAAATATCCTTTGCTGGAGAGAATTCGCTTTCTTTCCTTCGTTAGTTCCAATTTGGACGAGTTTTTCGAAATTCGAGTGGCGGGATTGCTGCAGCGCATCGACTCGGGGTCGATGAAGCCGAGTTTCGACGGTATTCCTCCGCCTGAGCTTTTGGACAAGATACGACTCGCGGCTTCTTCAATCGTAGAAGACCAGCACAAATGCTGGCGCGAGGTGCTGCAACCTAAGTTGAAGAAGGAGAAAATAGTTTTCAAGACGGTGGAAAGCTTGACGCCAAAGGAATCCGTTTGGCTTAAGAACTACTTTCGCCGCGAGGTCTATCCCGTGCTGACGCCTCTGGCGATTGATCCCTCGCATCCATTCCCTCTCATTCACAATAAATCGCTGAACTTGATAGTTGCTTTGCGCAATCCACGAAAAAAGAGCAGCGGGCAGCTTATGGCGATTGTGCCTGTCCCGCGTATTCTTCCGCGATTGGTCAAGGTTGAGGGTGGGGCCAAAGGTTCCGACACTTTTCTTTTTCTTAGCGACGTGGTTCGTCATTACGTGGGGTCGCTTTTTCCCGGTCACAAGGTAACGGGAGCATGGGCCTTTCGAATAACCCGAAACAGCGATTTATACGTGGACGAGGAGGAGGTGGAGAATTTACTTCGCTCGATTGAGGATGAATTGCACAACCTCCGGAAAGGAGCTGCCGTTCGGTTGGAGATACGGCAGGACGTCGATGAGGAAATCCTTCAGTACCTTCTCAAATCGATCAAGTTATCGCAAAAAGAGGTTTATCTGATCGATGGTCCCATAAATCTTTATCGTTTGATGAGCTTGCCCGATGCAGTCGATCGTCCGGACCTCAAGTTCGAGCCTTTTGTTCCCCGGGTTCCGAATGTCTTTACGAGTCGTGAAACTATGTTTGAATCGATCCGAGAGTCCGATTTCCTCTTGCATCACCCGTTCGATTCTTTTGCTCCGGTCGTTGATTTTTTGAGGCAAGCCGCGGATGATCCTCAAGTTTTTGCAATTAAGCTCACGCTTTATCGCACCAGTGGCGATTCTCCGATCGTCAATGCCCTTATGGCTGCCGCTTTAAACGGAAAGCAGGTAACGGCTTTGGTGGAACTTAAGGCTCGGTTCGACGAGGAGGCCAATATCAATTGGGCACGTAGGATGGAAGAGGTCGGGGTGCATGTTGTGTACGGCCTTGCTGGTTTGAAAACTCATTGTAAGTGCTGCTTGGTTGTACGAAGGGAAAAACGCGGACTTCGTCGTTATGCTCATTTGGGTACGGGGAATTATAATCCTGTTACCGCCCGATTATACACGGATTATAGTTTCTTCACTTCAAATACGGGCCTTACTTCGGATGTGGCGAAGCTTTTCAATACTCTCACGGGGTACAGCAGAACCCCCAAGTTCAGTAAGCTGTTGGTTGCTCCCTTTGATCTTCATACCCGGATTATGGGGCTAATTCATGCGGAAACCAAAAAATCGAAAGCAGGCATACCTAGTCGAATTATCGTCAAGGCGAACAGCTTGATCGACCCCAAAACCATAAACGCTCTCTACGAGGCTTCTCAGGCAGGGGTTCGCGTGGACTTGATTATTCGTGGCATATGCGGTCTGGTTCCGGGAGTCAAGGGGCTCAGTGAAAACATACGTGTCCGTAGCTTGCTTGGTCGCTATCTTGAGCACAGTCGAGTGTATTACTTCGAGAATGGAAAAGACAGTCCCCTGGTCTTTCTGGGAAGCGCAGACTGGATGCCGAGGAACTTCTTCAATAGGGTGGAAGCTATTTTTCCCATTGAGAATCTTTCGTTGGCTCAAAGAGTGATCGAGGCATTGCATGGTTACCTTGGCGACAATGAATATGCTAATTTGTTGAAGTCCAATGGTACATTCTCGCTGGCCTCTCGTCGAACGGGCCAAAAGCCATTCTCGATACAAACTGCTTTGAGCAGGGCTAACTCTGATTAAGACCGACTAAAGCAGATCAGTTTTTTTCTGAGCCACGAGAGAACCCGAGGATGAGGGCAAAAGACACGAGAAATATTCCTAATCCCACAACCGGATCTCTAACAAAACAAAGTAACAGTCCCAGAACGAGAACTGCAGGTGCAAGAGGACGACGCCAGTCGAACTTCATGAACAAGGAATTAGTTGACCCGGAAGGGAAGGGCAAGAGGCGAATCGATGCTTCCGCCGGGAGGTCGACCCACATTGCCCACGGAACGGCATACCTGAAGCACTAATTTGTCTAACGCGGGGTTTCCTGAGCGGCTAACGATTACAGGGGAGTAGATTACGCCTGCGGAAGAAATACGAAACTGAACTTTAGCTTCTCCGCCAATGGTCAATCCGGCCTGTGCCTGTAATCTTTGCCAGACAGCTTCTAGTTTGGCTTGGACGGAAGAAAGGTACCTATTCAATTCATTCGGGTTTACTGCGGTGGAAGCGGTTTGAGAATTGGGGAACGGAATGGGGGGGAGGCGGAAGGCATTTCGATCAATAATTACCTTCGGTCGCGGTTTAGGTCGTTTTGGTGCAGGTTGGGGCTTCGCGGTGGGTATCTTGTGGTTTCTTTTAAAATCAGCCAACGAAATTGCCTTTGGCTTTTCGGGTTTCGGCTTCGGTTTTGTGATCGGCTTCGGTTTCGGTGGAGGGGGAGTGACCTTGATCGGTGGTTTGGGCTTAGGCTTAGGCTTTACGACTGGTTTAGGTTTCGGTTGCTCGACAGTTGGCTTTGGTTTCGGTTTAACTACGGGTGGTTTCGGTTTAACTACGGGTGGTTTCGATTTTACAATCGGTGCGGGTTTGGGAGAACTCTGTGCAAGAGTTGCGGAAGGGGGAGGGGTGGAAACCAACTGAAATACATGCCTTACCTCGGGTTCCTCGGTGCAGTTCGTCAACAATCCGACTACAGCAAAGCCGAGCAAACCCACTATGTGAAAGGCTGCTGAAAAGCAAAAGGCCCGTTTTTCTCCCCGCGACATAATTTTATTCTAAACCACAAAAATTAGCCTTCTACAACGAAAGCAATCCATCCGATTAATTTAGACAGTAAAGAGGGACATTTGTTCAAAGGTTTCCCTAACGAGAAATCCCACATGTTTAAAACGCAAATGATCTTCCGGGAATGGACTAAGGTGAACTCTGTATGAATTGCCCGTAAATTATAAGGTCGCCAGTTGCTTTTGTGGAAAGTGGCGAATCGGTTCCGGAAGCGTCACCGAACCATTGTTTAAATATATAGCCTTCTGCAGGAGTAGACTGCAATACGGCAGTCGCACCTTCTTCGTAGATACCACCTCCGCTGATTGTTCCTCCATCGATGGGGAAGGAAACGACCATGATCTCGTAGGTGGTGGCTATGGATTCCCAACTAGATGTTAGGTAGTTGTAATAAGCGAAACTGCCATCTGACAGTCTTGAGAAATAGTTCCACTCAAAAGTGTTTTGCGACCAAGCGTGCGGGTAGACGTCTTTGTTTGTCCAGAGCCAACCAAGACGTTGCGTCCAGAACCACATGGATGAGTCGTTCTCCGGTTGGGTGAAGATCCAGCCGTAGTCATTGTGATAAGCCCAATTAGGGCTAGCTTGATGAAAGTAGCCGAACCATGAGCTTTCTTTCCATCCAGCCTCAACTGTTATCGCATCGAGGGCGAAGGAAAGGGTACCTGCGTCGGGATGACGCTCAAAGGTTACGACTAGATTGACGTTGCCTGTGACTGAAATGTTCTGGGTCAGCGAAGTGGATGCATTCTGGATGGCTCCCGACCAGTGAGAAAACTCGTACCCTTTGATGGGGTTGGCGACAAGCGTTACATTTTCGTCTAATTCGTAGAAACCGGTTCCAGAAATCGTGCCTGCGCCCAAAGGAACCGAAGTAACTTGAACTTCATACTTTATCTTTTCGAACGTTGCCGTGAGGATGGTGTTTTCGGATAGGGATACGGTCGTGACACTTGCGTTTGCATCCGTCGGAGTTCCCCCTCCTGTCCATCGGGCGAACTGATATCCGGTTGCGGGGATAGCTGTTATTGCGTTGCTTGCGCCGTATTCAAACTGTCCTCCGCCGGCGACTTCTCCACCTTCCGGAGGTTCGCTGGTTAGATTCAAGGTGTACTGGGCTTTCACGAAGTTGGCGGTGACGTTGGTGTCGTCGATAAGGTGTATGTGAGTAGTAGCTAAGGATGGGGATAAGACGTTGGGACCTGTCCAACCGTTGAACACGTAACCGATGTTTGGTTCTGCGGTTACGTTCGCATCAGTCCCGTAAGCAAAGGTTCCGTTTCCATATACCGTTCCTCCCTCTCCCGCCAAAACAGTGAGAAGATGGTTTTTAAGAGTAAACTTGGCCCTTAAGGATAAATCCGCATTCATCGTTATGGCGGGAGAGGCGGGAGTTGGAAGGGATGTCAAGTCGATCACGTTCAGTATCCCACCCATCCCAAAGTGAGTTCCACAACGATAACGGAGTGCGTTCGGCGTAGATGAATCGGGGGTGAAGGCTAGGAAACCGGAGGAAGATCGAGATCCCGAGACGTCATTTAGGAATTCGCCTGCGTAACCTGAAGCGTTGTCATCTCCGGTAGTTAGAAAGAAGGGGTGATCCGCGGTGGTATTTCCATCGAGGCTGAACCGATAGGTGATTCCCCTAACCAAGGTCAGGTCCGGGCTTTCTCGATTGTCGACGTAGTATGCGCTCTGTCCTGCGGACAATTGGCGAGGAGATACTGTGACTTCATACTCAACGGTGCCGTTAAGTTCCCACGCTGACAATTGGTGACCGACTTCGGGAATTGCGGAGATTGAAACCGATGAACCTCTTTCGTAAGTGCCGCTGCCGAACGGCGAGTGGTTGCCGTCGGTGAAGAGAACGAGTTTGTGCGGATTGGCGGCGAAGAATGCAGTTGCATTTACTTCCGCTACGTCGTTGCCCAAAAAAAGTTCGGTGGAGACGGAATTTGGATCGTTGGCGGTGGCGCCTGTTACTTGCCAGCCGAAGAAGTAAGCTCCGTTGTCAGGCAATGCTTGGACATTTGTCGTTTGGCCAAAGACGGTGGCTTGAGAACCTGTGGCGGTTCCCGGACCGGAGGCAAATACGTTGACTTGTATTGGTCTTGGCGAGAATACGGCGGACAGGACGAGGTCTCCTGTTGCTGAGATGGTTTGGGTGGAAGAGTTGGGAGATGCGAATGCAGTTCCGGTCCATTGTTCGAATTGGTAACCCGAGGCCGGGGTGGCAGTTAGCGTAAATGAATCGCCATGCAAGTGCGTACCGCTCCCAGTAGTCGAACCTGTGCCGATCGGAGAGACGGTGACTGTTACACTATAGGGGAGTTTTTCGAATACGGCCGAAAGCGTGGCGGGACTTGTGAGCATTTGGGTAGTTGAGCTTGCATTCTCGTCGGTTGGGGAACCTCCCGACCAGTTGCTGAATCGATATCCTGTTGAAGGAATAGCTGAGATTGATGCGGCAGTTCCGTGAGGATAGGTTCCTGCGCCTCCGGTACTTCCACCTTCCTGTGGTGTCGATGAAAGCGACAGCGCATACTGGGCAACTTCGAAATTGGCTGTAATTACCCTGTCGTCGTTCACGGTTACGGTTGTAGTTTCTGACGTAGGCGAGGCAATCCCGGTTCCTGCCCAACCTGCAAAGGCATAACCTGAATCAGGCGAAGCGGTTACGTTCGCTTCTGTTCCGTAGTGGAATGTTCCGCCACCTGTTGTACTACCGCCTGAACCGGAATTGACGGTCAGAACATGCTGATTCAAGGAAAAGTTAGCTCTGAGGGCAAAGCTTGCGTTGAGGTCGACTGTCGTGGTTCCGATGTCGAGGCTATCGATCAGAGAAGTAGCATCCATGACATGGATGACGTTCCCCATGCCGGCATGGTTTCCGCAATGAAAATAAAGGGTGGAGGGAGCGCCGATGTCGACCGTGATGCTAATAGTTCCGCTCGTTGCTCGTGAGTTTGTCACTCCGTCAAGGTATTCGCCAACATAGCCGTTGCCACCTCCTGATGAGTCGGTGCTAAAGTAAAAGGGATGATTTGCGGTTGAGCTGCCATCGAGGATGAATTGGTAGGTGTTGCCCCTGGCGAGTGTGAGGGCTGGGCTTTCCTGACCGTTGATCAAAAAGGCATTGACGGAAGAGTCGAACTGCCGAGGGGCGGTAGTGACCGCGAAAACAATGGTCCCGTTGACTTCCCATTCAGAAAAACTGTACCCGGTGTCGGGGGTGACCGAGATGGAAACGGTTTCTCCATGTGAATAATTGCCGTCTTCGGAAGTGGAACCGCCGGTAGTTGCTACGAGATCAAGCTGGTGTCTAAGCGCCGAGAAGTGGGCGGTGGCATTGGCGTCTGAATTCAGGTCGAGGGCAACCGTTGCCGAGTTAAGTGAAAGGGGATTGGTGAGAGTGCCTCCCGATACACTCCATCCCAGAAATTGATATCCGGTAGCCGGGGTGGCGGAGAGAGTGACGGAAGAATTTTCTTCATAGGTCCCGCCGCCGCTTGTGGAACCCGAGCCAATGGGTGAGGCAAAGGTTTGCACGATTTTCCAGTTGGCGGGAACTAGCTCGAAATTGGCCGAAACGTTTCGGTCCTGGGTTATGGATACGTTAGTGGATGAAGAGGACGTATCTGAAATCCCGCCTCCGGTCCAACCTGTGAAGAAATAGCCGAGGTCCGGGACGGCTGTGATTGGGGCGGTTGCACCGTAACTGAAGTTGCCGTCTCCTGTGGCGGAACCGCCGACGGTGGACGTTAGTTGCAATTGAAAGACTTGAGGAGTGAAAGTGGCGGATACGTTGCGGTCTTGCGTCATGTGGACCGAGGTGGATGATGCGTTAAGGTCTGCCAACCCTTCTCCCGCCCATCCTGCGAAAACGTAACCAGAAGCGGGCGTCCCGGTAACGTTGGCGTCCGTCCCGTATGCAAACGTTCCCGTGCCTGTGGCGCCACCGCCTCCGGTAGATACAATTGTTAGAAGATAGGTTTTCGCTTGGAAGTTGGCCGTGACGTTTCGATCACTTGTCATGTGCACGGTAGCATTGACTTCATTGGAATTGCTTACGCCGGCTCCCGTCCATCCTGTGAAATCGTAACCCAAGTTACTTGCTGCGCTAATATTGGCGGTTGAGTTGTAGTCATAAGTTCCCGAACCAGTGGTCGATCCTCCTTCTCCAGCCGTTAGAATTAGGGTGAATTGCCTGATCGCGAACGAAACGGAAACGTTTCGATCCTGCGTCATGTCGATAGTGGTGGTAGACGCATTTACGTCGGAAATGCCGGAACCGAGCCATCCTGCGAATTCGTAACCGGACTCCGGGGTGGCGCTTATCGCAGCTTGGGCGCCATGGGAAAATGTTCCTGGGCCAATAGTTGTTCCATTAGGTCCCGCGGAAACGATTAAGTTGTATTGGTTGATGGCGAAGTTTGCCGATACGGAACGAGACTGGGTCACGGAGGTCGTAGTGATTGTGGAGTTGGGGTCAGCTACGCCACTTCCACTCCAACCCGTGAAATGATACCCGGGCGAAGGCGTTGCGGTAATGTTGGCGTCGGTTCCGTGTTGGAACGTCCCCGAACCTGTTGCTGTACCCCCCGTTGCAGCAGTTGCGTTAAGATCATAATTTTTCAGTTGGAAGATTGCGCTGACGTTGCGATCCTGTGTCATTACCACCGTGGTAAGGCTGGAATTTACGTCAGTGATGCCGGTGCCCGACCAACCTGTGAAGAGATACTCTGCATTTGGAGTCGCCGCAATCGGCACGGAAGAGTTCCAGTCGAAGGTTCCCGATCCCGTAACGGAACCTCCTGTGACTGCTGATGCTAGGAGTGTGTACCTGTTGATCGAGAAGGATGCGGAGACGTTGCGGTCCAGCGTCATGTCTACCGTGGTGGTGGAAGCGTTTACGTCGGCAATGCCTACTCCGCCCCATCCGATGAACGAGTAACCGGTTTGCGGAGTGGCTGTAATTGTCGCTTGGGTTCCATGGTTGTGAGAACCTGGAGAGGATACGCCGCCACCTGTGGTTACGGCTGAAACGGACAGGGCATAGGAGTTTATGAGGAAGGTGGTGCTTGCATTTCGGTCCTGTGTCATCAGAACCGTAGTGTTTGCATCGGAAGTGTTGGTTATACCGACCCCGACCCAGCCCGTGAATTGGTATCCGACGCTCGAGGAAGCCGAGATTGGTGCGGAAGAGTTCCAGTCAAAGGTTCCCGATCCCGTAACGGAACCTCCTATGACAGCTGATGCTAGGAGTGTGTACCGGCTGATAGAGAAGGATGCGGAGGCGTTTCGGTCCTGCGTCATGTCTACCGTGGTGGTGGAAGCGTTTAGGTCGGTGATGCCTTCGCCGATCCATCCTGTGAAGGTATAGCCCGTTTGAGAAGTAGCGGTAATGGTAGCTTGGGTGCCGTGGTCGTGATTGCCGGAACTGGATACGCTCCCGCCCGAACCGGAGCTTGTGGTGAGTGAGTATGAATTGATGAGAAACGTAGCGCTTACGTTTCTGTCCTGTGTCATTAGAACCGTAGTGTTTGCGTCGGAGGGGTTGGTTATGCCGGTTCCGACCCAGCCCGTGAAGGAATAGCCGGTGTTTGGCGTTGCCGTGATTGGGGCGGAGGAATTCCAGTCAAAGGTTCCTGCCCCGGACACGGTGCCGCCGACTCCTCCGGATGCTATCAGAGTGTGTTGATTGATGGTAAAGGTTGCCGTGACGTTTCTATCCTGAGTTATGAGTACGGTTGTGTTGGAGGCGTTCAGGTCGGCGATACCATCGCCCGTCCAATCCTTGAAGGAATAGCCCGTGTCAGGGGTTGCCGATATTGCCGCTACAGTCCCGTAATCAAATACGCCTGCTCCTGACACGCTTCCACCCGTTCCGCCTGTTGCGCTAAGGGTGTAGGGATTCAAGGTGAAGTGCGCCGTTACGGATCTATGTTGTGTGGCCGCGAGACTAATGGTTCCGTTCGTTTCGTTGGAATCCCCTGACCAATGGGAGAACGTGTATCCGGTTGTGGCCGTGGCAGTGAGAGTGGCGGTGGCGCCTTGGTTGTGAACCCCTGCTCCGGCAATCGTGCCGGATCCTACCGGGGAGGCATTGGCGTCGATCTGGTAGGAAGGCCAGCGACCGGTTCCGAGATTGTCTCGGCGAAATTTCGGCCAGTCCGAGTCGGCTAAATCCCACCCCGCCTTGACCGCGTACAGCTTCTTGTCGAAAGAGCCGAAGTACAGGGTGCCATTCGAATCGATGGTTAGGGAAGAGTCCACCACGTCCCCAATGACGACCGAATGATTTGTCATGCTGCTGTTCCAGTCCATGGAACCATTCGCATCGATGGCAAAGATATGGTTTTCGCCGCCTCCGAGGTATCCGACGACGTATACGGTTCCGTTTTTGTCTACGACCGGCGAACTGTAGAACACGTCGCCAATCGGCTTTTCCCAGTTGGTCACCCCGAAATCGATGTCGATCGAGCGCAGGTATCCGTCCCGAGACATGAAAAATACTTCGTTCGACAAACCGATCACAGGAGAGGAATCGACCCTGTCGGCAGTTGCGTACTTCCATCGCAAGACGCCGTTGGTGCCGTTGTCCTCCAATGAATAGCAATAGCCATTGGCGCTTCCGAAGTAAATGTTGCCGTACAGGTCGAGGGCAGGGGAGGACTCAATGGAACTATTGGATTCGGAAATCGTATCCACGAGGTAAGTCCATTTGGAGGTTCCGTCTGGATTTACCGCATGGAAAGTCCCGTTGTCATCACCGAAATAGATGGTGCCGTCCTGACCTAGGGCGGCGGAAGAGGAGATCGGTTGCTCAGCGAAATACTCCCACTTGATGGAACCATTGGATTCCAGGGCATAGAAGAAGTTGTCGCGTGAACCGAAGTAGATCGTCCCGTCGGGACCTATCGCTGGTCCCGCCAGAACCAAGCTGTCCGTGGAGAAAGTCCATTTACCCGTCCCGTCAGGATTAATTGCGTGCAGCTTGTTGTCCCAAGATCCTACGTATATCGTGCCGTCATCAGCGATAGCGGGACTTGAGTCTACCCATTCTCCTGCTTGGTAAGTCCACTTTACGCCGCCGTCGGGATAAAAAGCGTAAAGGTTATTATCGCCCGAACCAACGTATATCGTGCCGTCTGAGCCGATGGTCGGCGATGAATAGATGGCGCCTCGAGTCGGTTGGCTCCAGACAATGTCTTGCACCTGTGGAATGTTTTGGGAAGAGCTTGAGTTCATGTCTACAGTCAAGGTGTAGACGGAATCTCCCTGATTGTTTCCGTTTGAGTTAGCTACCAATCCCGAGGCATAGAATGTGACCATGCCCACGTCGGAGGCAGGTGCCGTCCACTCGAAGGTCCATTGACCCGTAGTGGAAGGGGTGTTGTGCTCGGCGTATCCTCCGTCTATCGTCATTCCTGAAGATACCGCGGTCAAACTTCCGGCGTTATCATTTCCTGACTTAGCGATGGCTTGAAAGCCGTAACTACTGGCATTCTTGTCCAGTAATAGGCTCAGTTCGTATGTGCGGTTCGGGGTATAAAAAGACGGAAGGCCTACTATGGTGAAGTTGCTGTCTCCGTTATTTGCGTTACCCGCGTGACAAGAGGTGCAGTTTAGGGAGGTCGGGGGGTCCCCGGCACGACTGGTAGGAGGGTTAGCTTGATTCGCCAATGCGAAGCTTGTAGAAAGGGCAAAAGCGGCGACAATTAGAAATCTTAAAATCATGAGCGATTATGGGGACAGAACAAAAGGGAAGCTAGCTTCTAACTATTATATTAGCCCGAATTGTTGAAATCTTGCAAAGTAATTGATGCAGATTAGTCTTGGGTTTCGTAAGTTATTGGCTGTTAGTGGGTAACTGGTTTAATTGTGTTTTGCCATTTCGATCCTCACGAGGAAACACGAACCTTCTGAACTGGAAGATTCAAGCGAAACCTCGGCCTCGATGCGATGGGCCAGTTCGCGGCAGATTGCGAGACCCACGCCAGTTCCGCCGGGTTTGGAGCTTTGGACTGGTCGGAAAAGTCGCTCACGGATTTGTTCGGGTACGCCTTTGCCATCGTCCCTTACGCGAAGTTCCAAGTTTTCAGCCTCTTGCTTCCCTTCCAGTTTCACCTCTCCCTCGATAGACACCTCGATGGCGTTCTGCCCCAGATTTAGCAGGATGGGGAGCAGCAGGTTTGCTCGCAGGTTGTCCAATTCGATTTCGGGGGCAACATTTTCGATTGTGAGTTTCACGTTAGCCTTTTCGGCGGCAGGGTGGAGTCGTTGGCGAGCCAACTCGAGGATTTCGGTCAGGCTGAACGAATAGGTGACCTCGTCGGCTTCAGTCTCGTTCAAGGTTCCGAGCGTTTCCTGTATGATGGCTTGCATTCGGTCGGTGGCTTCTGTCAAGAGACGTCCATCTTCTCCAGCATCGCCTCCTTCCTCTCGTTGCTCCCGCGCATAGTCCCGTAGGCCCGCCAAGGGATTCTTCAAGGCGTGCATCAAGTGGGAGGTCACGGCTCCTACGCCGGCGGCCTTACAGGCTTGGGCCAAGCGTTGGTTAGACTCCACCAGTTTTTGCGTTCTTTCGGCCAAGGCATCTTGGGAACGCCTTAGTCGTCGCAGGAAAGATATAAAGACGAGCAATATGAGACCGCCGCCACCCGTGAAGGCGAACAAGCCTTGGCGAATCAGTTTCCCGTCGAGGGCTTTACGTTCGGCAGCCAGAGGATCGCCTTCCATCTGTAATAAGATGAAGCCCGATTCTCGATCCTCCCCCAACCAATGAAGAATGGAAAGTTGGGCGGGCTCTCGGAACTGGACCAGTGGAGTATTGCGGGCGATTTCGAAGTCGGCTGCGGTAGGAAGAACTTCATCTTCGATTGCACTGAAGGAGGCGAGAGCATCTCCCTCGTCATCGAATGATATCGCTCCCTTGACTTCGGGGATTTCCAATGCTCGCAAGGCGCTTTCCTCCAAGACCTCCTCGCTGTCGTGAAGAAGTTCGTTCATTCCGAGCTCGATGTAGTCCAAATCCCGAACCAGGGCATCGTCCGCAACCATCTTGAACGTTTCCTCAACCAGTGGGGTCATTGCCCCCGCAATGCGAGCGAGAGCTTCCGTCCGCAATTGTTCGCGGAGGTCGAACAGCAAAACCGCAAGCATTACCCCATAGGTGGCGAGTATTATGGCAAGAGTTCTTCGCGAACCCAGAAAGCCCTCCTGTGTCCCTTTAATTGAATTACCCATCTTAACAAAATGGTTCAGTTCGACCATTTCATTCCTGCGGAAAATACGTTTGCCTCGTATTCGTAGTCAGGATCGTTGGATTCGTCTCGTTCACTTTTCCATACGGCAAAGATATTCCACTTCTCATTAATTTTACGATCTGCCTCAAACTCGTTGGCAATGCCATTTCTTTTGAAAAGTTCACTGGCCGAGGTTTTTCTGATATCGTATTTGGAATGAGAGGCTCTTATCGTTGCCGAAAGGGTCCATGGGCCTATTTCGTGAGAAAGCTTCAGGTTTCCGTTGAGGCTCGTATAATCGTAATATCCGCCTGCATTGTCAGTGGTTTTGTGGACGTATCCAGATAGGCTCACTTCCCAGTCATCTTCTTTTCCAAGAGTTCTTGATCCGTTAATTCCCGATCCCACCGTACGAGTCTCAGAGGTGGAGTTCATGGAGAATCCATCTCTGTCCTTTTGCAGGCGTTCATCATAGTCTTTCCATCTACTGAAAATGTAAAAGTTTATGGCTCTGTCCTTTTCGCCTTTCCACTTCAGGATCGATCGAAATTCCTTTTCTCCGTAATCCTCTGAACTCATGGCGTAGATGTCTCGGGCGGCGGCCAATTCCAAAGTCCCCGTGAGGCCTTCTCCCAACGGAAACGATACGAACGGACGCATTTCGCTCTTGTTCGATTGGACCATGAAGGAATAGGGGGAATCGAGGTTCTCCGACATATCGAAAACCATATCGTAATAGGTGTGACGTAACCGTATCCCCCTCCCGAATCCCGTGGTGGGGGAAGTCACCGAGTATTCGGCTTGCGCCAGAGCTATTCCGGTCAGGTCGAGGCTTGGTATGCCACTGTAGTAATTGCCCTCGCCGTAAAGGTATATGTAAAGAACGCTAGCGTCCTTTCCCATTCGCAGCAAGAACGCGTCCACGCTCGCTGCAGCGAAGCCAGCCTCCGTTTGTAGGTGAGGACCTTGGAGCGGGTTGTCGGAATGTCCGCCCCCGAGCATTAAATTTAAGTTTTTCGACCATGGGGAAGGCTTCTTCTCGAGTGCCTCTTCGAGCCCTTCTCCAAAAAGTAGTTCCTCCAGCATTTCGTCCGTGAAGTTTCCGTCCTCTTGGGCGTGAATAAGGCCTAGGGGAATAGACAGTCCCATGAGCATAGCCATGGGGGCAAGAGCAACGAATCTCAAATGCATATTCAAGCTTTCGATTCTCTCATGGTTAGAGAAAATTGGAAAGAGGAATTCATCAGGCAAAAAGAAGACTGAACGAAGTAAGCCTTGTCATCTTGCAGTGGCGAAGCGGCGAACGTCTCTCGAGGAAAAGGCTCGAACATCTCCTCAATATCTCAAAAAAGAGGAGACGAACCTAGGTCCGTCTCCTCTTCTGCCGGTCGCGTGGTCGGCAGATTTTCCTTCGCGAAACTGTTTAAATGATTAGGTTAGCGTGAAGTGCGACTGGAGCCTTCTTCCTTGGTGTTCCTCACTTCTTTACGCAACTCCTTTTGGGCAGCCTTCAACTCCTCGTGCTTCTCTTTTTGAGCAGTCCGGAACTCGTCGAGCGCAGCTTTCCTAGCGGTTGCTTGCTCGGCGACGAGTCTTTTAATGTTTATAGCGACTTCTTCTTGGTTGGCGTTTTCCTTTGCCTCGGCAATTTTAGCTGCTAGTTCGTCTTGAGCTTCTTTCAATTTGTTGCTTACTGCCTTTCTCGCCACATGCAAGGTCTTCTCGACTTTTTTGACTTCCGCAATCTTTGCCTTTACCGCGGCGGGAGGTTCGGGGCGTTCCTTGCGCTCAGGACGTTTTGCCTTTAGCTCTTCGTGTACTTTGTCGGCGGCTTCCTTGATCGCAGCGAAGCGAGCTTCGTTGTCCTTCTTGAATTCCTCGACTGCCTTGCGAGCGTCTTCCCTAGAGGCATCATCACCAAGTTGGGATAGCTTGGCCTTCATTTCTTCCATTAGGCCTTTCTTGTCACTCTTGATGCCGGCTAACTCGGCCTTGGTCTCATCGGAAAATTCTGGGCGAGGAGGAGCTGGTGGACGTACTACAGGTGGGCGTTTGGGTTCGGGCTTGGGCCTGTCCTTTTTGGCTAAGTCCGACTTGGCGTTCCTTTCGATCCAAGCACAAAGCGTGCTGCTTCCCATTCCTTCAAAGCCCTTGGGCAATGGGCGGAGGTCTTTAGTCTGTATGGCAGGAGGACGTCCCCAGTGCGGAGGGAATTTCTTTGGTGGCTCCGGTCGTGGTGGGAAGATGCAGATGACGACTTCAGGTATTTTCTTGAGTTCGGCCAAACGAGTTTCAAGAACCCTGAGATCGGCTTGATTCAGGGCTAATGATTTACCGAGTGGTGATTCTGGATGAGTTTCTTCCTCGGAAAACTTGTTGCGTTCGGCCCATTCCTTCTTCTCGGCAATTAACCGCTCGATATGCTTGTATTCCGCAACCGGATCGGGTTTCTCAGGTTTTTCAACCTCAGGGCGAGGCTTTCCAACCGGCTGACCGGCACCCGCTTGAAGACGATCGTCAATGCGATCCTT
This sequence comes from uncultured Opitutales bacterium, assembly GCA_905612515.1. Classification (GTDB taxonomy): domain Bacteria; phylum Verrucomicrobiota; class Verrucomicrobiia; order Opitutales; family Seribacteraceae. The sequence goes on from CAJQSI010000063.1 coordinate 17,667, forward strand.
GTCGCTGTCGATCCAGTTTTGGATTTTCGGACCAGGAGTGACGAAACCTTCATTGTCGAGCCATTGGCCGAACAATCGCTCCCTGTCAGGTGCTTTATCGTTGGCAAATGTAATTGAACCGAGGCCCATCGACAGAGCCATTAAGACTGATGCTAATTTTTTCATTCTTTTTTGGTGTTTGATTAATTAAAAGTGGAGGAGATTTACTCGGAGGTCCGACTGTCGCCAGTTTCCTTCGCAGCTCGGACGGCTTCCTTTAGTTCTTTGTGAGCGGCCTTCAGTTCTTCATGCTTGTCCTTGTTGTCGGACTTAAACTTCTCGATAAGAGCCTTGCGGTCTTCTTTCGTGGCATCTTTGAGTTCTTTTCTAAGGTCGTTCCGAGACTCATGGAGCTTTTTGCCTACTGCCTTAACTGCGGCAATCTTGGCTTTGATCTCGGGAGTGGGTTCCGGGCGTTTCTTACGTTCGGGGCGTGCAGCTTTCAAGGCTTCGTGAACCTTGTCGGAAGCTGCTTTGATTGCGTCGAAACGATCTTTGTTGGCTTCGCGGAAGGTTTCGACTGCGGCTCTTACGTCCTCTTTCGATGAATCCTTGCCAAGTCCAAGTTTTTCAAGCTCTTCGCCAATTGCAGCCTTAAGTGCATCCTTGTCACTCTTTATAGATTTCAGTTGAGCTTTAGTTTCGTCGGAAAGCTCTGGTTTGGCAGGTCGGACTTGGGGGCGCTTGATCAGTGGTCTCTTGGCGTCGGTTTGAGGCTTTTTGCCTTTGCCTAATTCCCTTTTCCCTCCAACTGCTTTCTTGTCGCCCAGAGACTTTGTCAAACTATCCCATTTGGCTTTTGCCTCATCCTCGGTGAGTTTCCCGGCGGCAATTGCCTCTTTAAGGCTTTTACCAAATGCTGCGAGCTTGGAAGAATCAGGTGCTTTACGCACTGCGGTAAGTGCTTTTCGCTCTTCAGAAAAGGCCAACGAACCCATTGCTAGAATTCCTGTGGCGAGAATGATGATGATTGATTTTTTCATAAAAACTTGAACTTGAATTAATAAATTATCCAATTCCCTTTGCATTGTTTATGCCACTTCTACAAGTTTTCCTAATACGCTTAAACATAGAAAGATAGGGAGTTTGTTCTTTGGTCTTAACTTGTGGCTGTTCTTTGTTTTTTGGTGAATATTCCCCATGGCGGGAGATGTGGTGGGGATTATTTCCCAACCTTCACTCTTCTTTTTTTTGCAACCTGTAGCGCAAATAGTCTCTGGGGACGCCGAGAAGGCGAGCGGTTTCCGAAATGTTCCCGGATGACTGGTCGATTCCCATTTCGATCAGTCGCAGGATGGCTTTTTCCAAGTCGAATCCTTCAGCAGGGAAGCGAAAGTCAGTATTCAGCCAATCGTCGGAATCCCTCTTTTGGGAATTCGATGTGTCGGATTCATCGGTTGGGAGAAGGTTGAAGCTAAGTTTTTCGCCTTTGTCGTACATGACCAAGGCTCGCTCGAGTTCGTGGGCGAGTTCCCGAGCATTCCCAGGCCATGAGTGCTGCAAGAGTTGTTTCTCCCCTTTGTCGGAGAAATCGGGCATTGGCAGGTTGTACTTGCTTGTCAGTGAGTTTAGGAAATGTCGGGCCAATAGCAGGATTCCTTCCTCTCGTTGAGCGAGTGGAGGTATTTTTATCCTGAGGAGATCCAGTCGGTGATAAAGGTCTTCCCGAAAGGAGCCCTGCTTGATCATTTCCCTCAGGTCTTTGTTGGCTGCAGTGATTACGCGAACGTCGACTTGAATTTCCTTGTTTCCACCGAGTCTGCGAATCTTGCCGTTCTCTATGGCTACCAGTACCTTTGCCTGGGCTGCCCTCGACAGGCTGGCGATTTCGTCCAAAAAGAGGGTGCCGTCGTCAGCTGCCTCGAAGAGCCCAATACGCGCGCCCTTGGCATCAGTGAAGGCGCCTTTTTCATGCCCGAACAGCTCGGACTCGACGAGGTTGTCGGGAATAGCGGAGCAATTTACCTCGACCCAAGGACCGTCCGAGCGGGGGCCGTTTTCATGAATCCAGCGGGCATAGGTGGATTTTCCTGATCCTGTGGGACCCTCGATGAGCACGGGAGGGAGGTTGCTTGCCAGCCGATTGTCGGCATCGAGTATTTTCTCGAGCATGACAAGGTCTTGGGAGAAAGCTCCGTCAAATAACAGTTCTTCGCTCTTTCTCTTCGCTTCCGTGCGGTCGTGTTCGCGGATTCGTCTTTTGCGCCGATGGGCATCGGCGTGGGAGAAAACCAAGGGCAATTCCTCGAGGTCGAAGGGTTTGGCCAAGTAGTCGGATGCACCGAGACGAAGCGCCTCCACGGCGGAACGCACTCCGCCTTCCCCCGTCATAAGCACCACTAAGGTGTTTTCGGGAACCGCTTGCTCTTTAAGCAAGTCTAGGCTTTCGCCGTCGGGGAGGTTCAAGTCGAATAAAGCGCAGTCGAAAGAGAGTGCCTTCAGGGACTGTCGAGCTTCCTCCATACTTGCTGTATGGGTGACTTCGGCTCCCATCTTTTCCAGCAGCGCAGTTATCCTCTTGGTCAAGAGAGTCTCGTCTTCAAGCAGAAGAACCTCCTTGTCATGAAAGAAATTCGAGTGATTCCCGTGGTCGGTCATTGGGCAATATCTTTAGTTATTGACGGACATCCCATTAACGGAAGCGAAACTTTTCTAAACTAACAACCACAAAAGAATGACCCACGAAATGAAAAAGAAGATCCTCTCCGCCTACGCGATCTCTTATCTCCGATTCTCCTCAGTCGTTCAAGGCAAGGGAGACTCCCGCACCCGGCAAAACGCATCTCGAGATCGTTGGCTCGAAGCTCATCCCGAGATCCCTCTCAAGCGTGAGATGAACGACCTCGGCCTTTCTGCATTCTCCGGGAAGCATGTGGCGAAGGGTGACCTCGGCGACTTCCTCACTCTTTGCGAGTCGAAGGACTTTCGAGCCGAGACTGCTCGCCGGGACGTCTACCTGCTAGTCGAGAACCTCGACCGCTTGAGCAGAGAGCGGATCCTCAAGGCATTGGCTCAACTGGAAGGGATCCTCGCGAGTGGGGTGAAGGTTGTCACCCTCTGCGATGGCAAGACCTACGACTCGAAGAGTCTCGATAGCGTTGGGGAGGTGCTGATGGCGATCTGCACAATGGCGAGAGCGCACGAGGAGAGCGCCATCAAGTCGGCTCGGATTGCTTCCTCATGGGCAAAGAAACGCAAAGAAATTCGAGACGGGAAGAAATCGACCTCGAAAGTCCTCTTGCCGACTTGGATCCGCAAGGAGGGGGAGGGGTTCAAGGTCAACGAAAAGGCCGCCAAGGTTGTCCGGAGGGTCTTCGAGCTTGCTTGCGAAGGGAAGGGAGTCACGGCAATCCGCAACGCGATGAATGCGGAGGGACATCCCTCTTTGAACCACTTGCGCCGAGGCACGGGAGGCGTCTGGAATATTGTCACAGTCAACGACCTCCTCAAGGATCGGAAAGTCATCGGAGAGATTCAACTCCGCAAATTCCTTCGAGATGAGAATGATGATTATGTTCAAGACGAGAAAGGCAGGAAGCAGAAGGAGGACTCGGGCGATCCGATCAAGGACTATTATCCGCCGATCATTGACCCAGCGACCTTCGCGAAGGCTCGGAAACTTATCTTTCGGAACTTCTCCAGACGGGGCAAGAGGTCGTTTCATGGTTACAACCTATTTTCGAAGATTGCCTTCGACAAGAAGACCGGGGAGACCATCCAAATCCATACAGGAGGCAAAAAAGAAGTAAAACCGGGTGAACTAAAGTACACTTGGAACTACATCCCCACCGGGATTCGTAACGGAACGAGAAAGGGAGCGAAAGCCGGATGGATCGGATGGCATCTCGAGAAACTATTCTTTGCCACGATCACGCAGGCCTTGAACGTCGAAGGATCGGTCGCAGGAGCGGAGGCAGACCTTGCTCTTGCCGAGGAGCAACTCAAGGAAGCAAAGACTCGGATCAAAGGCCTCGAGACCTTTCTCTTCGACTCAATGGGGGACGAGGACTTCGATCCCTCGGGGATCCGCGAAAAGCTCAAGGCTCAACAATCGGTCGTGAAGTTCAAGATCGAAGAGGTCGAGAAACTCAAGGACGAGATCCACGCCGGAGCCGGAGCGATCCGCATCGATCCGAAGGAGACCGACCGCTTGAAATTGATCGAAGTCATCCGGGCGAACGTTCAAAGGATCGATCTCGATTGCGAGAGCAAGGAGTTCCGATGCGTTCTAATGAACGGGATCGAGTACGATGTGAAGAGGGTCGAGGGAGGATGGTCGATCGAGTCGGATCACTTCGATCCCGGCGAGAAGGAAGTCTTCACCTCGATCGAGCAACTTCGCAAGCTCAAGAAAAAGGCCGCTTAGATCTGTCCTTGGAAAAAGCGAACGCCCCACCCCCAAAAGAGAAAGGATGAGGCGCTCTAAGGACTCTATTCAATTCAATACCAAACTATATATAATGGAGGCGTCAACATGCTCGCAAACGTACCGGGTACACTAAAAAATTAATTGTGTAAGGGAAAAGCGAGGGGCGGGGGTCTCCTAGCGAGTACTTCGGGCTAGGAGGAACCGATAAGGGGGGGGTGACGGAGACCGAGACGGACCAATGGCTAGGCCGACTTCTTCTTCCTCCGTCGCCACTCCCGCAGACCGCACCCGGCGGCGGACAGCAGACCGAGGGACGCGAAGACAGAGGCCGGTTCGGGGGCGGTGCTGGTGCCGGCGGCGAGGGCGCTCACCTCGCTGGCGCTGAGGGCATGATCGTAAACCCGGAAGTCGTCCACTTGTCCGAAAAGGAATTGTTTAAAAGTACTGGAATTGTACTGTTGCACACCAATGTAGCTAGGTGCGGTAGATGCCTCCAGCACTCCCGATCTTGCCGTGTTTGCAACCTGTGATCCGTCAACGAAAATAGTTTGGTTTGATCCATCATAAAGAGCAACTATGTGAGACCAGCTTCCTAGGGTCAATAACGATGAGGGGGAATCCAAACCGTTATTATTAATTTTGTAATCGATTACACTGCTTGTTCTAAGGCCCACTTTGATTGTTTCAAACGAGCCAGTTGTAGTCTTAGGTCTATGAAATAGGAAAGGTCCACCACTCGAACTGCCACCAACAAAAGAAGCAGGTTTCACCCACATCGCCACCGTGAAATTTGTGCTCAATGAAGAAGTGGAGGCAGAAGGCACCTCCACGTAATCGTTCGTTCCGTCAAAGTCCAGCGCTCCGCCGACCATCCCTGTGGTCCACTCCGAACCCGTCATGTTGGTGAGGGTGCCTGTGTTTCCATTACCGCTGGAGTCGGCCGCGGTGGTTCCCGATGTTTCGTCGAACTTATAGTGAGCAATCAGCCCCGCGTGCGACGCGCAAACTCCAAGCAGGAACAACGCTGGCAAGAAGAGACGACTGCAAAGGAGAGTTGTAGAGAAAGAGAACATAGTGTCAAACTGTGATGACATAAACCAACTTCTACGGGGATATGTCAAGGGGGTTCCCCCCCCTCGGCCCTCTTCCTAGCCCCTAGCGAACTCGACTAACGGGGCCATGTCCGCGAGGGAGTTCCCATGCCCTCTGCCATTCTCTGCGCGCCTCTTGAGATTCTCGAACCGCCTTTCCTGCCTTCTTACGGTTTATTTCAACTTCTGTATAATTCTTATAATTTCTCTTAACTGAGAAAAAACCGTTAAAACCGTTATCCGCTCGTCGTTTCGATGCGGTAGCGGCGCTCTTGACGCCATTGGGCGGTTGGGTATGGTGGTGGGATGGGAAAGCATGAATGGCAGCATTATGTTTGGGGGCTGATCATTGTAATGCTCTCCCCGTTCTCGACCCCCGTCATTTTAAATTGTTTGATGTGGTTGGTTTTGGGCATGTGCCACCTTGTCGAATCCATCTTTGTGAAAACTGATGAATGGGATTTCGATTGGTTTATCAATGTTTCTTTCGATCTATGGCAACACGGAGACAAGCAAGAATGGTTGTACTGGTTCGTGGACAAACAAAACGAATTTTGTTTGTGGTTTAACGCGATAGAAAGCGGTTACGAACAACAATGTTGGCTTAGTTCTCCAATACTTCCGCTTCAAGCGTTTCTCTTTTTTTTAGCGTGGTATTACGAGGTATAGCTATAGAGCTTGGGGGTTTCCAAAGGGGGAAAACGATAAGGCAGGGAACCCATAGGGGAGTCCCTGCTACTCAACCTCGGTTTACCGCCCCGCCGCCATGAAGCGGTTGCCCCACCCCGCCTAATCCCCTCACCGAAACCTCATCTTCCCTCTCTCGAAGACTAGGCAAACAGCTCCTTTCGTACCGTTCCTGTTCTTCAGCACTTTGACGGCAATCTCCTCTGTCGGCGAACTCTCCTGCTCTTTTTCGTTTCGACGTTGTAGGATGATTACCACGTCCGCATCTTGTTCTCCCGCATACTTGAGGTTTTGCAAACCCGGATCTGATGCACCTTCTCGATTTATCTGGGAAAGGCAGATGAGCGGTATCATCAACTCCTGTGCTAAGTTCTTCAGTTCCAGCAGGAGGTGTTCTTGCTGTTCGAATTTTGATACTCCTCGCCCTTTCAGCAACTGAACGTAATCGACGACGATCAACCCGGGAGGATCGGTTCGCAACTTTGCCTTCATTCGAATGTCGTTAACCGTTAACTTTGAAGAGTCATCTATTGTGAGAGGAATCTCCACGAACTTCTTTGCGCTCGCATCGAGATTCGCCTTTTCTTCAGTCGAATAGGATTCGCCGTACCGGACAGGGATTTGCGTCTCGGAGATCAGTACGCGACTGCCGAGTTCTCGAGCCATCATTTCCATGGAGAAGAACATGACCGGGATGCCTTCGTCTCTTGCGACGTTCATTGCGATCTGAAGGGCTAGAGCCGTCTTCCCCACCGAAGGACGAGCCGCAATAATAATCAACTCGCCGGGACGCATCCCCGTGACGATCTCGTCCAGTTCGGGGAATCCCATAGCAGGGTAAGCATTTTCTCCATTTTGCATGGAAAGTTGGTGGTGGAGAGCGTCCTCTACGATTTCACCGATATGCCGTACGGAACGATTGCCTGTCTTTCTAATGATGGAGGCGATTTTCTCCGCATGGTCGGCAAGTAGTTCGTTGATGGGGATTTCTCCAGTTGCGTCCTTGTCATCAAATTCTCGATTGAAACGATCGAAATCTCTTCGATTGAAGGCATCGCGAACTTGCTCGGCGAACTTCACCACGTGGTTCGGGGTTTCGACCCTATCAGTTATCCCCATGAGGGCTGCAAGGGCATCCGGGTGCAGCTCCCGGTCCTCGGGTGTCAACTCCAGCTCGATTCCTATCTCGTCGAGACAATCATCGGAAGAGCAAATGATTTCGAAAAACCTTCGATTTCTGTCTTTTGAGAACATCCGAGGTTCAACTATGTTTCGAGCCTTGATTAAAGCATCGGGCCAGTTGCATCGATCGCTGAGAAGAGATCCGATGACGCCCTCCTCTGCATCTTCATTGAAACGGCTTTCAGTTATCTTTTGTTGGTGTTCGTCGTACTTCTTCTTTTCCATGATGAGTCCTATTTGAGTGTTAGTATTTTGTAGAAATGAAATCGTTATTACTTCTATTGTTTATATTCTTTATATAGTGGTCACCCGGGGTCGTACCCGAGGTACCCGGCTTTTTCACAATCTGGGTACTCGGGGTGGTCAGCTTGAGGTGGTATTCAGAGCAGGATTTCGGCACCCTCTCTGCTAGAATCAGATCTAAATCGACCAGTTTTTTGATCGCAGGCTCGATGGTTTTCTTTGCGAGATTTGATTCACGGGCCAGTCGCCTGTCGGTGATGGCAAACCATGCCCTGCCGTCATCGTCTTCCCTAACTTTTCCCTGCCAGATCTCTTGCAGACAGAGTTTGTGCAAGGTTATGAAAACAATGAAGGGAGCCTTTTCCCTAACCTTGCAATTCTGGACTAATATTTCCCATCCTTTAAAAGGTACGGAAAAGAAGGCCAAATTAGTATTCGTTTTTCTTTCCACGACACATAAGGTCGCAGATTTGAGAGGGAAAGAAAAACAGAGTTACCTAGACTTTTGCTAAGCAATTTCTTTCTTTTTTACTCTTTACAAACTTCTTCAATCGTGCGCGTAGAGTTTTTTCCTCGTATCCCGAAAAGCCAATTTCTCGAAAATGTGATTTCATTTTTTCCATAGATTCTTTTCCTAAATCTCCATCCCATTCCGTCACCATATAAAACTCAATCGGATCTTCATGCTTGATTTGACTTAGTCCTTCCCTCCACTCCCGGAGAATATGAAGCAATCCTTTGTGCTGAGTCCTTTTGTCATCCGTCCATCCCGTACAGAACGGATGATGCACGAGCATGGACTGAATTACTTCGATTGAGGATATGCCTCCATCATGGTGATCTTCACAATCATCCGAAACTCTCTTGCTTTGCCAATGGGCGGTACTCAAAGATATTCTATGAATATCGTCCATTTCTTCAACATGCTTGAATAAGTAAGGGGGAATTAAGGAATGAGCGTTCCATTCAATTATAAGAGCTTCGATAAGATCATCGGAAATTTTGAAGTTTGGATCATACTCTTTGTAGCGCTCGACCAATTGGCGTACTGCTGAATACAGAAAATCTTTGATCGGCACCTTCTTTGACCCCTTCTCTTCGATGACTTTCAACCGTGCTTCGCGATCCTCTTCGCTCAGTGGTTCAAGCCATTCCTGCAAAAGACTCCCCAACGCGTCTTCGGGTTCGGGGGGGGGGCTTATCAGTGACATTCTCTTTGTCCATGGAAACCCTAGTATTTAAGCAGGATTCAAGGCTTTTTCATGCCTCGGAATAAAGTGAAAGTAAAACTTGCAATAACTAAAGTCATTGGGACAATCCTTTACACGAACCAGGCTTGGGAGAAAGACTATTTTTTCATATGTGAATTCTGGACTACTGCATCTCCGTTTTGAGATAGTTTCCAATTTCTTGGCTTTGGCTTGACGGATAGGTGTTGTGGAGAAAGTTTTCTTGTATGCCTAAACCCGAACCTGAAAAACTTTCAGCTGATGAAGCTCGAGTCGAGGCTCTGCGCGTAGTGGCGGAGGACCGTTTTCCATACCTCGCCACTTTGGATGCCGATCAACCTCGGTTGCGCCCCGTTTCGCCAGTGAAAACGGACGGTTTTACCGTGTATGTCGCCAATCTGAAAAGTTACGGCAAGACCGCCGAAATCGAGGCTAACCCGAAAGTGGAGCTATGTTACCTCGACAAGGGGCACGATCAAGTGCGAATCACTGCAGTAGCGGAGGTGTTGAAGGAACGTGAGGCGTTGGAGTCGATATGGAATGAGAATCCGCTTCTTCGTCAGTATCTGGGTAGCGTGGATAATCCTGAGCTAATTGTCTACAAGATGGTGCCGAATCGGGTGCGGTTCATGCGGGAATGGGCTCTGGAATACCACGAAGTGGCCATTTGAATCTCTAGAGGGAGTGTAGTCCGCGACCATCGGAGGCAAGGGCGGCTTCCTTTAGTGACTCGGACAGGGTGGGATGTGCATGAATTGTTCGGGCGAGGTCCTCCGCGGAGCCTCCGTATTCCATGTGGGCTACTGCAGATGCGATGAGCTCGGAAGCGTTGCGGGCCACGATCTGGATGCCCAGCAGGCGATCCGTCTCGGCGTGGGCGACGACCTTGACCAGACCTTCCGTGGCATCGGTGGCGAGGGCTCGGCCGTTGGCGGATAGGGGGAAGGTTCCGCAACGAACCGGGATATTACGTTCCTTGGCATCTGCTTCTCCTAAACCGACGTTGGCGATCTCGGGATCGACGTAGATTACGCCCGGTACTAGGTCGTAGTTCACATGACCGGATTGCCCCGCGAGGATCTCGGCACAGGCTACGCCGTCTTCTTCCGCCTTGTGAGCGAGCATCGGACCTGGGATTAGGTCACCGATTGCGCGAATGCCGTCGACGTTGGTCCGAAACGCCCCGTCCACAGTTACGCTGCCTCTTTTGTCCGTGACCACTCCAACTTCCTCCAAGCCAAGACCGTCGGAGCAAGGGGCGCGTCCTACCGCCACAAGTACTTTGTCCGCTTCGAAGGTGATGTTTCCCTTGGGGCCTTCTGCCCGCAGGGTTACTCCCGATTCTCCTATGTCCACTCCCGTCACCTTGGTCGATAGGGAGAATTTTAATCCCTGCTTTTCCAGGATTCGTCGTGCGGCTTTCGCTACTTCGGGATCGAATCCGGTGGCAATCTCGGGTAGGAATTCGATAATGTTGACTTCGGAACCGAGCCTTGCCCATACGGACCCGAGCTCGAGACCTATAGCTCCTCCGCCTATTACGGCAAGTTTGGCGGGGGCTGAGTCGAAGGCGATGCCGTGGTCGCTATGGACGATGCGTTCGCCGTCGTAAGGCATGAATGGGAGTTCGACGGGCTGGGAGCCTGTGGCCAAAATTATTTCCTTTGCCGTTACGGTTTGGATTCCTTCTTTGCCGGATACCTCGACTTGACCGTCGCCAAGAAGTTTGGCTGTGCCCGTAAGGATCTCGATGCCGCGTTTTTCGACAAGCATACGCACCCCCTTACCAAGTTTATCGACCACGCCGTCCTTTTTCTTCATGAGGGCGGAAATGTCTATGGAGACCTCTTTGGCAGTTATCCCGTGTTTCTTCGCCCCGTGGAGGAGTTCGTGATAAATCTCCGTGGAATGAAGGAGTGCCTTGCTTGGAATGCAGCCGACGTTCAGGCAGGTGCCGCCAAGTCGAGGGTTCTTTTCGACAATCGCCGTTTTTAGTCCGAGTTGGGAGCATCGAATAGCACAGACATAGCCTCCGGGACCAGCGCCGATGATCAAGGCGTCGTAGGAATTGTATTCGGGCATCGTGTTTAAATTTCGAGCGTCAGTCGCACGGGGTTCTCAAGAGCTTCCTTCACTTTTACCAGAAAAGTAACTGCCTCGCGACCGTCGACGACTCGGTGATCGTAGGATACCGCCAGATACATCATGGGACGTACGACTACTTCACCGTTCACCGCCATAGCTCGCTCCTGTATGGCGTGCATCCCGAGGATGCCGCTTTGGGGAGGATTAAGGATGGGAGTGGAAAGCATAGAACCGTAAATGCCACCGTTCGTTATGGTGAAGCAACCGCCCTGCATATCCTGAAGAGTGATCTTCCCGTCACGCGCCGCGTGGGCGTAATTTATTATGGTTTGTTCTATCTCAGCAAAGGAGAGTTTCTCGCAGTCCCTCACGACAGGAACGACCAAGCCTTTCTTCGTGCCCACCGCTACCCCAATGTCGAAGTAATGGTTTTGAACTAGGTTTACGCCTTCCATCCGTACGTTCAGCTCGGGGACGTCTTTGAGTCCGTGGACGACGGCTTTGATGAAGAACGACATGAACCCTAACTTTACGCCGTTTTTGGCAACGAAGCTTTCCTGGTGTTGCTTTCGCAGGGAAATGATTGCCGACATGTCGGCCTCGTTGAAGGTGGTGAGGATGGCGGCAGTCTGCTGAGCCTCCACAAGGCGCGATGCGATCTTGCGGCGAATAGGGCTGAGAGGCTTGCGGGTCGATCGCTCATCCGAACTGGCGGTTGTAGCAGGTGTTGTTAGTGGGGCGGGAGCAGGGCGAGGCGTTGGATCGGGTGGCGAAAACTTCACTTCTTCCGCAGGGGGTGCCTTGGTTGCGGCTAGGGCGTCGGCCTTGGTGATTCTTCCATCCTTACCCGATCCTTCGATTGCATTAGAATCCAGATCATGTTCGTCCACTATTTTACGAACGGCGGGAGATAAGTGAGGGGCAGTTGCTTGAGGCTTAGGCTTGTCTTCAGATTCAGGTGAAGGTGGCGCAGGTTCGGGTTTGGATTCCTCGGGTTTTTCGTCAGGAGTCTGTTTGTCTTCGACCGGAGCGGATGCCGGGGCGCCTGTGGCGGTTTCGTCGATGATGGCGACAACGGCCCCGATCTCCACTTCTTCGCCTTCCGCCGCCTTTAGGCTTATGGAACCTGAGGATTCCGCCGCTCCCTCTTGAGTGATCTTATCGGTCTCCAGTTCGTATATCGTTTGGCCTTCTTCGACGAAGTCTCCGTCGTTGACGTGCCAGGTTGTGAGGATCCCCGATGAAATGGATTCGCCGAGGGCGGGTATCTTTACTTCGATGGCCATGGTATAAAAAAGGTGTTAGGTCGTGCTTGAATCAATGCCGAGAGCATTGGTCACGATTTCGGCCTGCTCTTTCCTGTGCAAGGTGAGGGAGCCTGTGGCGGGACTAGCGGTAGGAGTCCGCCCGACGTATTCAGGGCGAACTTCGAGCTGTTTTTCCAAAATAGGGCTGAGGAAGTTCCAAGCCCCCATGTTTTCCGGTTCCTCTTGGCACCAAACGATGCGCTTGGCTTTGGCATAGGGTGCGGTAACTTCTTTGAACCGATCTTCATTAAAGGGGTAGAATTGCTCGACCCTTACGATGGCGGTCTTATTTGTGCGAATATTTTCGCGTTCTTCAAGCAAGTCGTAGTATATTTTGCCCGAGCAGAGCACGAGCGTCTCGACCTTTTTGGGAGGAATGGGATCATCTAGGAATTCTCCGAATTGACCATCCGTGAACTCTTTCAGATCTGATACGCAAGACTTGTGGCGAAGTAAACTCTTAGGCGTCATCACAATAAGAGGCTTGGCATATTCTTGCTTCTTTTGTCTGCGAAGTGCATGAAAAAACTGAGCCGGAGTAGTGAAATTGCAAACGACAATGTTGTCTTCCGCGCAGCCTTGAAGAAACCGTTCCAGTCTAGCCGAACTGTGCTCGGGACCTTGTCCCTCAAAGCCATGAGGGAGGAGCATGACTAAGTCGCTGACCGCTCCCCACTTGTCTTCACCGCTCATTATGAACTGGTCTATGATTACTTGGGCACCGTTGGCGAAATCGCCGAATTGGGCTTCCCAAATCGCCAGCATCTTTGGGTAGTCGAGCGAATAACCGTAATCGAAAGCTAGCACGGCTGCCTCGGATAGCAGCGAGTTGTAGACGCAAAACTTCGCCTGCCTGTCCTCCATGTTGATCAAGGGGATGTAACGGGTGCGGTCCTCGGCGTCGTACCACGCAGCATGGCGATGACTGAAGGTTCCTCGCTTGCTGTCCTGACCGGAGAGCCTGACGGGGGTCCCCTCGAGCATCAGCGAGCCAAAGGCAAGCTGTTCGGCAAAGCCCCAGTCGATGTTTTTACCTTCGGCAAAGTTTTTCTTTTTGGCATCGAGTTGTCGCTTGATCTTCGGGTTCAGGCGAAAATCCTTTGGCGGGGTGGTCAGGGCTTTGGCGACTTTTGCCAGGTCCTTCTTGGAGACCGAAGTGCCTGCGACGGAAAAGTCATATGGAATCTGGGTAACCGCAAGAGATCCCTCGAAGGTGCTGGATTTCTTGATCGTCTTTACCTTTTCGAGGGAGGCGTCCAATTGTCGCCGCAGTTGGTCGTGAATTTTCTTACTTTCTTCCTCGGAGATAACCCCGTCCTCGATCAGTTGCCTAGTCAAGAGATCGGATACGGGCGGCATGGCCTTGATTATCTTGTATAGGATAGGTTGGGTGAAGGCGGGTTCATCCGCTTCGTTGTGGCCGTACTTTCGGTAGCAGTTGATGTCTATGACGACGTCTTCGCCGAATTCCTGCCGATAGGCTAGGGCGGTTTCCGCGACCATTGCAACGGCGAGGGCATCGTTACCGTTTACGTGAAAAATAGGGGCTTCGATGCTTTTTGCAACATCGGTACAGTAGAGACTGGAGCGAGCGTCTGCGGTACTTGTGGTAAAACCGATCTGGTTGTTTACGACGATGTGAATCGTGCCGCCGGTTCGATAGCCGGCCAATTTGGAAAGGTTGAACACCTCGGCAACCATTCCTTGCCCGGCCATAGCCGCATCACCATGAACGAGGATTGGAAGAACCCGGGTCCTCTTTTCGTCGCCACGCAGTCTTTGTCGTGCTCTGGCCTTTCCCTCGACCACGCCGTTGACGACTTCCAGATGACTTGGGTTTGGGGAGAGATGAACGCCCACTTCGCTCCCATCTGAAGTTTCCCTGACGGACTCATAGCCCAAATGGTACTTTACGTCGCCGCTTCCATGAGCGGCGTCGGGAACGAAATTTTCCGAAAACTCCCGAAAGATGAATTCATGGGATTTGCCTAGAACGTTGGCGAGTATGTTGAGGCGACCTCTATGGGCCATTCCCATGACGATTTCTTCCACCCCGTTGGCTGGGCATTTCTGCAGGATCGAGTCCAAGGCAGTGACGAGACTTTCACCGCCTTCCAGAGAGAATCTCTTTTGGCCAACGTAACGAGTGTGGAGGAAGTTTTCGAATTCTTCAGCCTGTACGATTTTACGCAGTACCCGAATTTTCTCTTCATTACCGAAGTCGGGGACATTGCAGTTCCTTTCCATCCGGGCTTGGAGCCAACGCCGTTTTTTCGTCGACTGTAGATGGAGGTACTCGGTGGCGACGTTTCCGCAGTATGTGAGTTTCAGGCGATCCAAGATCTCTTGCACACTCATTTTTACACCCCCCAGGTAATTTCCCGTAAAATGGACTTCTTGCAAGTCGCCCTGATCGAAACCCAACCTTTCCATCGATAGGCGTGGGTTTTCTTCAATCACTTCCTTCAGGGGGTTGAAGGACGCTTGGGTGTGGCCTATTGATCGAAACGCGTAGATCGCTCCGTAAAGACGGGCGTGCTTTTCAACGTTTATCGAAGAATCTCCGGGGACTGAGGTGGTGGCAGTCGAGACCGGTGGAGCCACTCCGTTTCCGTCGACTCCCAAGTGGAAGCCCTCAAAGAAATACTGCCACTCGGCTGCGAGAGAGGAGGGGGTTTCGATCCATTGAGCGTATCGAGCATCGATTTCATCAATGTTCCATCGCGATGCGAATGTTGGGTTGTCCATGTTTTTAGGTAATGCGGAATAGGCTCAGTATAGTTCCGTACGCCTGAAAACAAGTAAAAGTTCGCAAATTTCAAAATAGTGCCTTGATCGTTGACTCACGAAACTCGAAATTCATAGATAAATAGGATGTTAGTAGATGGACAACTTTTTCGCACAGTATGGATCCCCGAGGGGGATGATGTCCTTGTCCGCATTATTGATCAACGTTCCCTTCCATTTCGTTTCGAGACAGCCGACTTGCATACGGTAGAGGAGGTGACTGTAGCTATACGGGACATGTGGGTTCGTGGTGCTGGTTGCATTGGAGCAGTTGCTGGTTACGGCATGTGGTTGGCGGCTTGCGAGGCGGCCGCAACTGCAAGTTTCTCGACTTTGTTCAAGCGGTTTGCGGAAACTCTTCGAAGTGCTCGCCCCACTGCCGTGAATTTGTCTTGGGCTGTGGATCGCCAGCTGCAAGTTGCTTCAAGTGTTTCGGATGCCCCGGGAAAGGTAGCTGCCATTCGTGCCGCTGCTCAAGAAATTGCCGACGAAGACGTCGCTGCTTGTCGATCCATTGGGGAGCACGGTATTCGTCTTTTTCGTGATGCTTCAGAACTCAACGGTGGTTCTCCGGTGAATGTGCTAACCCATTGCAATGCAGGTTGGTTGGCTTTCGTTGATCATGGTTCGGCCACTGCTCCCATTTATAGTGCTCATGATGCCGGCATCCCAGTGCACGTTTGGGTAGACGAAACCAGACCTCGTAATCAAGGAGCTCGCTTGACCGCATGGGAACTGGGACAGCATGGAGTGCCGCATACCGTAATTACCGACAATGCCGGGGGGCATCTGATGCGTACCGGCCAAGTCGACTTGGTTATTACGGGAACGGATCGGACTACCTCCACGGGTGACGTCGTCAACAAGATTGGCACTTATCTCAAGGCGGTTGCGGCACATGATTGCAATATTCCATTCTACGTTGCCCTTCCTTCCTCTACTTTCGACTGGTCGGCTAGTGATGGTCTGACAGATATTCCCATCGAGGAACGCTCAGGCAACGAGGTCAGCTCCATCGAAGGACTTTGCAATGGCGTGGAAACCACGGTACATCTTCTGCCTCAAGGCTCTCACGCTGCAAATCCTGCGTTTGACGTGACTCCCGCCCGTCTCGTAACCGGACTCATTACCGAGCGGGGAATCTGCAAGGCAAATGAAGAAAGCATACTTGGACTCTTTCCCGAAAAAAAGCTTAGCTGAATTATGAAAAGTCTTTGGAACGACAAGGAAGCCGCTGACTGTAAAGAATCCGATGGCGAACTCGGACTCCGGGCTTACTCGTCGCGCCTGCTTGGAGCGGACGAATCTCTCGTCCTTGCCGGTGGTGGCAATACTTCTGTCAAGTTGAGCGAGCCAAATGTCCTCGGAGATGATGTCGAGCTTCTCTATGTAAAAGGAAGCGGTTGGGATCTTTCCGAGATCGAACCTCCGGGTTTTGCCGGAGTCCGCATGGATCACTGCCTGAGATTACTGGAATTGCCCGAGCTGACAGATGCCGTGATGGTCAACGAGCTCAAAACCCATTGCACTCTTGCCTCCGCTCCCACGCCCTCGGTGGAAACTCTTCTTCACGCATGCCTTCCCTTTACCTATGTCGATCACACGCATGCAGATGCGGTTGTTACCTTGACAAACCTCGCCGATGGCGAAGCCCGCGTCCGTGACGTCTATGCCGATCGCGTTCTCTATGTTCCTTACGTAATGCCCGGTTACGATTTGGCGAAGTATTGCGCCGATCTCTGGGCGCGTGAAGGTCGAGACGATCTCGAAGGCATCGTGCTACTCAAGCACGGCATGTTTTCATTTGGACAGGATGCCCGTGAGTCCTACGAAAGGATGATTTCTCTTGTCAACCAAGCGGAAGATTATCTTCGAGCTCAGGGCGTTTGGGAACTTTCGCTTCCCTCTGAGGAACCGCCATCCCATTTGGATGCTCCGTCACTAGCCGCTTTGCGTCAGTCTCTTTCCACGGTTGCGGGTTTTCCCATGCTGCTACGGGCCAATCGCTCTCCGAGGGCTTTGTCTTTTGCCCGAAACAAGCAGTGGACGGAGGCTCACAAGCGAGGGACCGCTACCCCCGACCACGTTATCCGTGTGAAACGGTCACCATTGGTCGGGCGTGGCATGACAGCCTACGCGGAGTCGTATGGTGAATCCTTTAGCCGCAACGCCGCCAAGGTTGCCGGCGGGGAACGCCTCTCCATGCTTGATCCCGCCCCTCGTCTCGTTCTCGATCCTGAGCTCGGTCTCCTGTCCGCCGGGCGTCGACCGAGCGACTGTGCCGTAGCCGAAGCCATCGCTCTTCATACTTTCGACATAGTTGAACGAACGGAAGCTCTCGGTGGGTACGAACCCGTGGGCGAACTGGACCTTTTCCGCATGGAATACTGGGAACTTGAACAGGCCAAACTAAACAAGCTAGAGACACCTCCTGTTTTCGCCGGGGAGGTCGCTCTCGTTACCGGTTCCGCATCGGGCATCGGTCGAGCCTGCGTGAACTCTCTTCGATCTCGTGGATGCGCGGTGGTCGGTCTCGACCTCGATTCCGCCGAGCCTGCGATCGACTATCTCCCTATCGTCGGCGACCTTGTCGATTCCGAATTCGTAGAGGACTCAATCGCCAAAACCGTGGAGGCTTTTGGCGGTCTTGACGTATTGGTCCTGAATGCCGGTCTTTTTCCGCCAACTCAACGACTTGAGGAACTGGATGACGAAACTTGGAGCAAGACCATGGCGCTAAACTTGGATGCAAACCAACGCCTTCTGCGTCTCTGTCATCCGTTTCTGAAATTATCTCCAAACGGAGGTCGCGTTCTGGTAGTGGGATCAAAAAACGTGCCGGCTCCCGGTCCGGGCGCTGCTGCATATTCCGCCTCCAAAGCGGCCATGACTCAAGTTGCTCGCGTTGCCGCCCTCGAATGGGCCGCAGACGGCATCCGCGTAAACGTTCTGCACCCCAACTCCGTTTTCGATACTAACCTATGGACTTCAGAAATACTCGAGAAACGCGCACAAGCCTATGGGATGACTGTCGAGGAATACACACGTCGCAATTTACTCAAGACAGAGGTGTCTTCGCACGACGTCGCTGAGGCTGCCTGTGAACTTTGTGGTCCTCGCTTTTCCAAAACCACGGGTGCCCAAGTTCCCATTGATGGCGGAGAGGAGCGAGTCGTTTGAAATCAGTACGAAATTTTAATCTCTTCGGGGTCGAACAACAAATTCACCGCTGAACCGTAACTCGCTTCTTCGATAAAGGGGGCTAGTATTTCAAGGACCGATGGATCCTGCTGGAATTCGGGCTTGGTCGAGGGGTGCGGCCAATAGACCAAGCCCTTCTCAAACGATTCTATCCCCGAGGGGCGTATCTCACATTGGTAAAAGGAGAAGTTTTCTGCAGGCATGACTGGACTCCATTTTACATTGGGCAAGCTCTTCCATGACTTGCCGATCCGAAATAGGAGTGGAGCGATGGAGACGTTTAATGTCCCTCTGTGGTAAGAGGACAGGTCCAGTCCTCGC
Organism: uncultured Opitutales bacterium; assembly: GCA_905612515.1. GTDB lineage: Bacteria > Verrucomicrobiota > Verrucomicrobiia > Opitutales > Seribacteraceae. The sequence continues at coordinate 36,208 of CAJQSI010000063.1, forward strand.
TCTGCGAATCTGGGGATTTGCAAGGCCAAGGTCCCTTCTGGAAAACGATCGTCCCCTGCCATGCCGGATGCCACCCTGTGTCCTTTCTTCACTACGCCTTTGACTATCCTCTTTTCCATGATTGCTTTATTCTGAGCGATCAGTCCCCCAGGTTGATCCCAGAGAGGGGCTCTAAGCCTTATTCGTCACCCTCACCGAAACGAACTTTGGCGTTTTTACGGAAAGTGCGTTCGGCATCAAGAATGGATTCGAGAACTTCTTCGGTTGTCTTTCCTGCGGCATCGCGAGCGGCGGAAATCCATGTGTCGCATTCGTTTTGATCCATGAAGCGGGCAGCTTCGAGGAGTTGGCTCTGGTCTTCCTTGGGAATGACGATGAACCCGTGTTTGTCGGCGTGGATCAGTTGTCCGGGCTGTACCTTAATTCCAAAAACATCCACCTCGCAATTCCAGCGAACCGGACAGGAGTAAGCGTGCCCGACGCACAATCGGCGGGCGAGGGCCTTGAATCCGGCGTTGGTCATTTCGTCGACATCGCGTATGGCTCCGTCCTGAATGCAACCGACGCATCCCAGTGAGCGGCAGACGTTGGCATTCACCTCGCCCCAGCAAGTGCCAGCGCAATCCGGGTGATCAAGGTCTTGGGTGACCACGATTTTTGGTCCGGGCACGCTTGCCAGGTATTCCCGGTATTCTGCCCATGCATCAGGGTTATTTATTGGATGCTTTGGGTTGCTTGGCTCGAAGACCGCGGTTACGGCACAGCCGACCATAGGCCCCATTTGCGGCATAAAGTCCCGGACGTCCTCAAGGTTGGCGTACCCTCCCGTCCGTTCCTTATTCGTTATCTGCTCCCAACCGTTGTAAATGGTGGGTGTGTTCCAGCGCTTGAGTCCCAGTAGTTCAGCTTGGCTGAGTTTTCGACTCATGGGCAAAAGCACTTGAAGAACCGATGACCTGTCCCTCCCGATCCAATTTTGACCCGTATTGGGTGCATGCAGCGGGGGCAGTGACCGGTATAGGCAGTACCTTCTTTGTTTTTGTAGATTCTGCCGTAGCTTCCGCAACGAACGTAGTGTATTCCCAAGAAAGAGCCTCCGCGCTTTCTTGGATTATCGCGAGGTTGCTCTTGGTTCGGGTTCATTCCTCAAATTTTCCGTGCTGTTCCCGCACTAAACCATCGACTTGTCTGGATGATATGTGGGCTTGTACCGACATACCATCCGTTCGGGCAAGTATTTCGGATACCCAAGATTCCACCTTTTCTTCGATGAACTTCAATTCCTTGTTGGCTGCGGGGTCGGCGGTCAGGGCGGTGAAACTGGTTTGAAGGTCGCTTACGGCGGCGTCGGTTTGCCCAAGCATTTCATGGAGTGCGTTGAGCATCCTCCGGACGGATGTGGCATCGACTGACTTTTCAGACGCCAAAGCTTCTACGTGATGCTTCACCGGATGCTGTTTGATTTTTGGGGCCTTAGGCCCGGCTCCCTTGAAGAGCTTGAAGGACTTTTCTTTATTCTCTCCACTGAAGAGCAGTCGCTTGTTGAACTCGAGGGTGGCCAACCATTTGAGCTCTACGACCAACTCCCTAAGTCGTTCCGTTGTTTGTTCTTCTTCCTCTTGCTGCTTTTTCTTTGGAAGGAACTTTTCTTCACCGACCTCGGCCAAGCCGGCCATTGTCTCGAGTACGTCCAGAGTGCGATTCAATACATTCTGCTGGGTCTGCAGAAAAGATATGGCAGTCTGAAGGTGCTCTTCAAGTTTCTCCTTCGTCTTGAGAGGTATTTCGTCCTCCTTGAACGGAAGCTTTTTCTTCGTGTAGTTGGATAAACGCAGACGCATGGGCAAGTATGGGAAAGCATTCACTTTGTGACTTAATGCCAGTGTGAAATCAAGCTGAAAGCACCTTCTCAGGAGGTAAGTCGGCCCGTCCGGGAAGAGAAGACTGGTAAAAACCTCCGCCGAGCAGGCGTTCTCCGTCGTATATGGCGATGACTTGTCCGGGTGCGAGAGCTCGTTGAGGTGACTCGAAAGTAACTTCTACCGATCCGTTTCCTAAGGGGTGAAAGTCAATCGGAGTGGACGGGTCTCGATAACGAGGTTTAGCCAACAGTTTTTGTCTGCCTGTCACGGGTTCGCTAACGAAACTCAAATCGTCTACGATAAAGGATGTCCCCCAAAGTCCCGGGGCATCCGCACTCTCAAACGCAACAATTAGTCTTTTTGCAGCCGGATCCTTTCCCACGACCACGAAATTTTCGTTATCGGTGTTTGACGGCACTCCTATACCCCTCCTTTGGCCCAAGGTATATCTATGCAACCCGCGATGCTCGCCAACTACTTTCCCCTCGCAAGTTACGATTTCTCCGGGCTCGTCATCCAGAAATCCCTCAAGGAATTCGGACACCTTCACTTTACCGAGAAAGCATATGCCTTGGCTATCCTTTTTGTCGGCAACGGGAATGTTCCGCTCTTTGGCGATTCGGCGTACCTCGGGCTTGGCGATTTCGCCTAAGGGAAATCTCGCCGCCGTCAGTTGCTTTGGCAGGATGCGGGCGAGGAAGTAGGACTGATCCTTGTTCTTGTCCAGACCTTCCCATAACTGGCGCGTGCCATTCTCGGCTAGCTCCCGTCTGCAGTAATGACCCGTGGCCAAAGCCTCGAATCCTCTATCCTCGGCGTACTCGAGCAATTTCCCAAACTTCATCCGGCGGTTGCAGGTCACGTCCGGATTGGGAGTAATCCCATTTCGGTAACCTTCCACCATGGGCCGGACCACGTTCTCTTGATAGAAATCGACGAAGTTCACGACTTCAAATGGAATTCCCAAACATTCTGCGACGTCTTGGGCGTCAGCAAGGTCCTGTGCTCCGGGGCAATCGCCCAGCACGTCCGTTTCGTGTTCCCAGGTCTTCACGTAGACCCCTTCCACCTCGTGCCCAGCGTCGACCAGTAAGGCCGCCGCCACGGCGCTGTCCACTCCTCCGGACAAGGCCGCCATCACTCGCTCATTTCTTCGGGACGTCATATTTTCTCCCATACTATATTTCTATGACCTATCCGCAAAGATTTTTCGATTGTCGAGATTGGCTCATCCCTATTGTTGCATGGCATGGCAAATAAGGTTTTGCGGATTTGGCGGGAATCTCGCGATTGCGGGCTCGTGGCTCTGGATCGAGATTGGAATGGCGAACCCATTGCTGATTTCCCATCGGAATGGAAGTCAGATGATGGGGCAGGGGAGTTTTCCCCGCTATCGCCAACCGAGCGAGGGTCTCTTTGTGGTTATGCTCGCGTAGGTGACCAGGCATTGTTTCTTGTCGAGCCGATCCTTTATCCCTTCTTACTTCGTCCCGGCGCCAAAGCTTATTTGGCAGGGCCCTTCAACGACTGGGAAAAGGCCAGCGGTAACGATGATTGGCTTTTGACTCCTCGGGAAGACGGACTCCTCGGCCTTGAGAAACCTTGGGGTGAAGTGGCGAGTTTGGCTCCGTTCCCGTTCAAGTTCATTAACGGAGACGGGAAATGGCTAAACCCGCCGAACGAAGCTCCAAACATCGAGCAATCCATGCCGGGGGCGCGAAACTTGATCTTTCGAAAGGATCGTTTTCACCGGGATCTTCTTCGTTTTTCAATTCCTCCCGACTTTGCTTCCGAAACCATTGATGAGTTGGCCGAGCGGTTGATTCCCGAAGGTTGGTTCGGTGTTCGCGTGGAATCAGGGGAAACCCGCTTTCGACTCTTTGCCCCAAGGGCGAACGAGGTGACCGTTCACCTCTCTGAGAATCTTTCCTCCTTCCCTAGCGAAATATATTCTCTGGACAAGGATGAATCGGGAGCTTGGGAGATCAACCTGCCCAACGACCTTTCCGGATGGTTCTATGCCTACCGGGTAGGAGGCTCCAATGAAGAGACTTGCGCCGATTTCAATCAATCCGTCGAAGTGCTGGACCCTTACGCCCTTGCATGCGTTGGGCCAACCGGTCCTGGCATCGTTTTGGACCCCCGAACCGTCGGATCAACAACTGCCGAGCCTTTTGTTTCTCCTGCTCGTGAAGATCTGGTGATCGTCGAGGCTCACGTTCGCGATTTGCTCGCAAAGGCTTCTCTCGACCTGACCCCGTCCGAGCGACTCGGCTTTGCCGGTCTCGCCAAGTGGATCCGCTCGGACGATTGCTACCTGTCTCAACTCGGAGCCAACGCCGTGGAACTGCAGCCCATTCTCGAGCCCGATGCCGAGACCCCCGACGAATACTTTTGGGGGTATATGCCGGTCAACTTCTTCGCTCCCGCCTCTCACTATTCGTTAAACCCCGAGCAAGCATCCGGCATTAGAGAATTCCAAGAAGTCGTCTCGGCCTTCCACGGCAAGGGAATGGCCGTCATCCTCGATCTCGTTTACAATCACATCGGAGTGCCCAATCACCTCGCCCGCGTCGACAAGGGACTATACTTCGCCACCGACAAGTTCGGTCGCCTGACAAACCACAGCGGTTGCGGCAACGACCTCAGGTCCAATTCGTCCGCCGCTCGCCGTCTAGTAATCGACAGTCTGAAGTACCTTGTACGAACTTTCGACGTCGATGGCTTTCGTCTCGACCTTGCCGAACTTCTAGGCATCGAGCTTCTGTGCGAGATCGAGCGAGAGCTTCTCGATATAAAGCCGAGCCTGCATCTGATCGCCGAGCCATGGAGCTTCCGCGGACGCCTCCCCGATGCCATGAGCGAGACCACCTATTCTCTCTGGGGAGACGATCTTCGGGAAGGACTTCTCCAATACGCCAGAGGCAAAGGTGAAGCCTCCTCCGTTCTTCGCTGGCTTCAAGGTTCGCCCGGTAGCGTCTCTGCTCGTCCTTCCCAAACGGTAAACTACGTCGAGTCGCACGACGATTACGCCTTCATCGATCGTCTCACGGAAAGACCTCGCCGAAATGGCTCTAATCCCACTGCACTCGATATCCGCCGTCATCGCCTCGCCCTCGCCGTGTTGCTGGCCTCTCCCGGCGTTCCCATGCTCTCCGCCGGGCAGGATTTTCTTCGCTCCAAAAAAGGAGTTCGAAATACCTACCTTCGCGGCGCCCTCAACGCCCTCGACTATTCCCTTCTCGAAAAACATTCCGAGCACCATGCATACGTTCGCGATTGGATTGCCCTTCGCCTATCCGAAACGGGGAAGCTTCTACGTCCTGCCGAGCATCCTCCCAAAAGTTACTACCAATCCTTCCAATCTAAAGACGGGCAAGCCGCAGCCCTTCTCATCAACGCCGACCAATCCAAAGGACCCATTCGCCTCTTGTTCGCCGTCAACCCATTAGCTAATAAAGATGTCCTCTTGCCTGTAACTCCAGAGCAACTCGGAGAACCCGTTCTTGTCGCCGATTCGGAGAAAGTATCAACGCAAGGTCTTCAAGATATCTTTGTTCGCAGGGACGGGTTCCTCCGCCTGCCCTCGATCTCCTCTGCGACGTGGACGATTGCTTAATAGCTTTCGGCGCAAGTGTGAATCGGCCGCTAGGTATGAAATAGAGGAACCGTTCTACCTTTTCTCGGCGAAGGTGTGACGCAAGTATACGAATAGTCCTTGCGAGACCAACACGGCAATGACCACCCCGGACATGGCTGTAGCGACTTTTTTTCCGATCATTTCAGGGTCTTCCAGATTGGACATGGTGTTTATGATTCCGAGCATTACGGCCAAGCCGCCACCGGTTGCGGCATATCTCCTGCCGCTTTCGGAGATTTCACAATATTCCCGATTGGGCTCCGGTTTTATTACGCATGCCAAGAGCGCCTTGGGAATATAGGCGAGGAAGGTCGCTTGATGGGTGGACAGCAAGCCGCAGAAGGTGACCCCAAATACAATTGCGATTTCCGCGGGATGTATAAGCCAGGCCGGACTTCCTCCCGCCAAGGCAAAGCCGCCGAACACAACGTAAACGAAACCCACGATGCCCGAAGTCCGCAGAATGGTGTCCAGTGGGTTGAACTTGGAATCTAGTGCTATGCCTTCATTCATTGTATTGTCCTGTCGTAAGCGTTGATTTTGTGAGAAGGCGGCACGAACAGTCGAAAGTTTATCACTGCGAGGTGATCCATCCGATCATGGCCAGCAAGCAACACCCGCTGCCAATCGCCAAAAGCCAGTAATTCTCCGAGAGGACGTCTGCAGGTCGGTATTGCCTGCATTTTTCGCAATGCTCGGCGTCATTGGAATTTCTGCTCCCGCAGTTTGGGCAATCTTCAATACTTCCCGATCCCAAGTTGAGAACGAAGAAATAAAGAGCGGGCATTAACAGTAGGAACAGAGCCAAGCAAATTAATGGCATTTGCCAATATAATGTATATGTACTATCTGTGCAAATTATTTTGTCGAAACAGCACAGCTGTCGACCTCTGCAGGTCTCGGTTCTAGTAGAGTCCGTCCCGCGAATAACCGCCTTGGTGGCAGTTTAGGCAGGTTAGGGTACTTTTTACGGGATGCTTGAGAAACTTTAGGTCTCGTCCCGGTTTTCCCATGGGCGCGTTGGAGCCGACCTTGAGCAGTTGGCCTTGTTTCAATACGGCTTCCTCTCCCTTGGGGTTGGTCACCTTCACTTCGCCTTCGCAAACGCATACCTGGCTTTCCTTGTTCTCCGTGACGGAGGCGCTGAAGGCAGTCCCGCGAATCCCCGCGGAGGCGCCCGGCATATCTACGCTGAAGGAAGAATCCTTCTTCAGCTTGGGCACCCGCACCCAGAGGAATCCAGTATCTAGGTCGAGGATGGACTTGGCGGCGTCTCCCTCCTTCGACTTCATGGTCATTTCGCTTTTCTCGTACACCACGAGCTGACCGCCGTTTTCCAGACGAAGGATCACCATTTGCCCGAGACCCGTGACAATGGTGTCGCCGTCCTTAATGGTAAGTCCTTTTGTCACGGGCAGGACTTGGTCGCCCGATTTGTATTCGGCTTTTCCGATGACGACTTCGACCACGGACCCTTTTTCCGCCTGTCCAAGAAGGCTGCCAAATAAGCTGAGCAAAAGGGCAAATGTCGCAAACTGTTTTCGCATGGTTTCCTCCTAAAATTTAAATTCAGTCTGAACGTAGGCCCATTGGGTGGTGTCGTTTTCGCCCCATCCCCAATGGGAGTCTCTCCAATCCGTAATGAGCTTGCCGGGAAAAAAGAGGGAGTATCCAGCGGTAAAACTACGATTGGGATTTTTCCCGAACCTCAGGTGTAAGTCCAGTTCGGAACCGACATCCTTGCTGGCTTCCGTTGTACCCGGCCAATCGTTGCGAGGGGGATCTATCCACCACCATGCCGGAGAAAGGTCGGCAACGTACCATGCGGAATCCTGAGAGTGCAGGTAGAATTGGTGAAACTCGATCAGGGCCTCCACTTTCGGATGGACGTCTGCGAACATATACAGGGTGATCATCTCTGCATTCATCATGCTCATCCAGTCCATCGCTCCCGAGCGAACGTGTCTGTTGGCGAAGGGGGGAATGAAGGTTTCGTGTCGTCCGGGCGTGCCGCTGTCGTCGCCGGATGACAGGGAGTATTCGATGCCGATGTTTCTCACCACGGAGTGATCCACGAAATAGTCCAAGTTGGCGACGAGGTTGTAGGCTTGCAGATCCTTGTTCTCGGCTGCCTTCATCTTTCCCGTCTGATAGTTGACCATCCAATGGTAGAAGAGAGGTATGGAAAGCTTGCCTTCCATGCGCGTGCCGAAGTTGTAGACCTCCAGTTCGGGGTCCCCGCTGAGGGGCAAGCTGTCCTGTTCATCTCCTATGCCGAAGTACCAAAGGTAGAACTCATTGATGGTTCGGGTGGGGGAAGTCCTTTCCAGATTTATGCCCGCAAGTCGGTTGTGACGATCCTTTGCCAATTGGCCGTAGAGGACGTCCAAGTCCCACGTAGATCCATCCCGATAAAACTTCAGTGCGTCGAAACTATTTCCTTCCATGTCCCAGTCGTCGCCATCGATCAAGATGCCTCGATTGTAGCTCAGTTCTTGTCTGCCCACGCGAAGGTTCAGGGTGTCCGAACCCGGAAATGAAAAATCCAAGTAGGCTTGATGGAGGCGATGGACGTCTTCCTCGGGGGGGCGCTTGAACTCGGCTTCGTCTAGTATGCGGCGGCCAAGGCGAAGTTCCAGAAGGTGGCGCTTTCGGCCCAAGGAGAGGTCGGCCCGGAACTCGTGCTCCAGTTCGGATGAATCGGTGTCTTTCCTGTTTCTTTCGTAAAGCCCGTAATCCTCGAAGAGGGTGGCCCGGTAGCGCAAGTCGGCAGAGAGATCGATCTGAGCTTTAAGTGTCGGACCTGTTGTCGATGCAAGGGTTCCCAAAGCAAGCAATACCAGTCTGTGGCGACCAAGTCCTTTAATGCATTTCAGGAAAGCTAGCATGTTGCCTGAAAGGAGTAAGTTTCCGAGGTATTGCCGGCAACCCTTGAACACAGGCCAGTGATTATGAATTCCGAAAGGAGTGTGTGCGAAGAAGAATACTCGACTGTTTCCGGAAGTGCCGGTCGCCGTGTGGGCAATCGATTATTGCGGGGTCAGAACAGTCTTTTGCTTGTCGACGAGTTCCCCGATGCCTTTTTCGGCAAGCGTGAGAAGTTCGTCGAGTTGGGCGCGGGTATAAGTGGCTTCCTCGCCGGCGGATTGTACCTCGACGAATTCGCCGGAGCCCGTCATGACGACGTTTGCGTCGACGGAGGCGTCGCGGTCCTCGGGGTAGTCGAGGTCGAGTACGCAACGATTCCGGTACACGCCTACGGATATGGCAGCAAGGTGATCGAGGATGGGATCTTCCTTGAGCTTCCCATTGTCAAGTAGGCTGTTGACGGCAATGCGAGCGGCAAGCCATGCACCGGTGATGGAGGCTGTACGAGTACCACCATCGGCTCGGAGAACGTCGCAATCTATCCAGAGGGTTTTCTCGGGCAACTTCTTTAGGTCGAGGACGGCTCGGAGGGAGCGGCCGATTAGGCGCTGTATCTCGATGTTCCGTCCGTCTTGCCGTCCTTTGCTTATGGGGCGATCCTTCCGAGTGAGGGTAGAGTAGGGGAGCATGCCGTATTCTGCGGTAAGCCATCCGCCCTGCACTTTCTGGCGTTGCATCCAATTCGGCACCTTGTTCTCGATCATTACGGCGCATATGACTTGGGTGTTGCCGAAGGAGGCGAGCACGGATCCGTCGGCATGAGGAGCGATTCCGGGTTCAAGCCTTACTTCGCGCATTTGATCGGTTTCGCGACCGGACGGGCGGACGAACACTTGTTCGAGTTGCTCCTCTAGAGAGCCGTGGTTTTCGGAGTCAGGCTTCATATTGCTTAAGTGGTTCGGGGTCTATGACGTTGGAGGGAGAGTCGGCGAGGGCTTCTCGAAACCAATCCCTTGCCTTGGGGTCGCCGTGGTGAAGGAAAATCGTCTTGGGTTCAAGCTTTTTGGCGAGGGCCAAGAGTTCTTCGCGGTCGGCGTGCCCGCTAAGGTCGTATTGGCGAATGCGAGCGCGGACGGGAGTAATGTAGTCGATTGCCTCGAAGGTGAAATCCTGTCCGTTTTGCTTGGTGAGGAGCTTGCCGCCCGGAGTGTCGGGGTCGCAGTAGCCGACGAAAATGATGGTGTTGCGGTCACTCCCCAGTAGCCCCGAGGCCAATGCGTAGGAGGGGGTGTTCTCCACCAGCATGCCGCTGCTCACTAGGTATATTCCGGGTTGGTTTGGTTCGCGTCCCGGTTCTATGCGGCGGGCGACGGGACGTACTCCAAGGCTTTTCAGCACCTTTCGGCTGAAGTTCACTTGGTGGCTCTGCTTGGATATCTCGTGAAAATAGTTTACGAGGTCCATGCCGAGTCCGGAACAAAATACGGGTGCGGGAGGGATGGCTCCGCGCCGACGAGCCTCTTCAAGAACAACGAGCATTTCCTGCATGCGGCCAAGCGCGAATACGGGAATGAGAACTGAACCACCTCGCTTGATGGTCTTTCGTATGTCTTCCAGTACACGGACGATTTCGGCTTCGCGTTGCTTTTCGGGAGCTCGCGCGGTGAGACCGCGGGTAGTCTCCAATACTAGGATGTCTACCGGATCCATGGGTGGCTTGGCCCCTTTTAGGATGCGTTGGTCGTTGAAGAGGACGTCGCCCGTGAAAAAGATACTTTTGCCGTTTCGGGATACGGAGCAAGAGGCCGCTCCAACCACATGGCCTGCGTGGTGAAGGGTAACCTCAAGCGTGTCACCGTCTTTTTCGAATACGAAGGGTTTCTCGAGGTCAAGTAGTTGGAAGCGATCCTTGAGAATGGAAACGTCTTCACGATTATAGAGGGGGTACTCGGGCAGGTTTAGTTCGCCGCGTTGGCGTTTCATCACTGACACCGAATTGCTCAACATCCTTCGGGCAATGGCACGGGTGGCTTGAGTCGCGAGAATGGGTGTGTCCGGGTTTTCTCTAGAGAGGACGGGTAGGGAGCCCAAGTGGTCGAGGTGGCAGTGCGTGAGGACGATGAAGTCGAGGGAGTTACGTTCGACTAGCGAGAACTTGGGCATTGCCTCGTTTCCCGCTAGCTTGGGGTGGAGTCCGCTGTCGATGACGAAGCGAAACGGGCCGACCTCAACGAGGAGACTGTTGGCGCCTATGCCCCCGCTGGGATTGAGATCCGTGAGTTTCACGAAAGGGCCGGGTCGGGTCGGGTTTCGTCGGGAATCTCGAGGCGAAACTCCGGTATTCGCACTCGGATTTTGTTTTCGAACTCGTCTACGCCATGAAAGGATCCGGAAGCGATTGCACCGATGTGGGTAAGGTGATAACTGTTGTAGGTGAAGGTTTCTCCAGTTGCGAGGACGGGAGTTTCGCCCACAACCTTGTCGCCCTCCACGACGGTTGTGGTGTCGTCGTCGTTTTTCAGGACCCATTTGCGACCGAGAATGGTTACGGTTCGGTCGGAGAGGTTGTGAATGCTCAAGAAGTAAATGAATGCGTGGGAGAGCGTGCTGGGTAGATTCACGTTCTCGCGATGGTGAACGAGTTTGTCCAAAACTACGCGAAGGCCCTCTAGTTCGATGGTTTCTTGAGTCACAAAAGGTTTTTCTAAAAAAACCGAATATTACTGAAGGAATAGGTAACGCCAAACCTTTTCATGGTGAATTAGCGGAAACTTTAGGGTTATTTGCGAAAAACGCTTGCTCCTTCGCCAACCTGTCGCACAAGAGGCGTGATGCAACGTTTGGCTCTTATATCAGTAAGCGACAAGTCGGGAGTTCTTCCTTTTGCCAAGACCTTGGTGGATGAACTCGGCTTTCGCATTCTTTCCACCGGCGGTACTGCCCGCCTTTTACGCGAGAATGGCGTGGATGCCGTCGAGGTCAGCGACCATACCGGATTTCCCGAAATGATGGACGGCAGGGTGAAGACCCTTCACCCAAAGATCCATGGCGGCTTGCTCTGTCTGCGGAACAACGAGGAACACTGCCAAGCTGCCGAGGCGAACGACATCGAGATGATCGAGTTGGTGGTGGTGAACCTGTATCCCTTCGAGGAAACGGTGGCTAAACCGGGGGTGACCTTGGCGGAGGCGATCGAGCAGATCGATATCGGTGGTCCCTCCATGCTCCGCAGCGCAGCAAAAAATAATCGCGACGTTACGGTTGTGTGCGATCCGGGCGACTATGATCGTGTGCTCGATTCGCTCAAGGCGAATGACGAGGCGGCTCTTTTGGCCTTGCGCTCGGAGTTGGCCCTCAAGGTTTATCGGCGTACTTCTGAATACGATGGCGCCATCTCCGAATACTTGAGCGAGCAAGCGTTAAAGGACGCTGATGAACCCGATCTCGATTCCATTTCAGGCTTTCCAAAAGTTCTTGCAGTCGATTCCGAGAAGGCGATGGCCTTGCGTTACGGGGAAAACCCACACCAGCAAGCGGCACTCTACGGATCCTTCATGGAGCATTTCGACCAGCTCCAAGGCAAGGAGCTGAGCTACAACAATATTCTCGATATTTCCGCCGCTGCATACCTGATCGGCGAGTTCGAGCGTCCTACGGTAGCAATCCTCAAGCATACGAATCCTTGCGGTGTCGCTTGCGCCGACCATTTGACCGATGCTTGGGATCTTGCTTATGAAACTGATCGGCAAGCTCCGTTCGGCGGCATTATCGTCGTGAACAACACAATGGATGAACACTTGGCCTCAAAAATCGCAGATATTTTTTGTGAGGTTATCATTGCTCCCGGTTTTACTCCCGGGGCCCAAGAAATATTCGGAAAGAAGAAAAACCTGCGCTTGCTGATTTCTAGGTCCGGATTCGGTCCCGAGACTCTGCAGGAGATTCGTACCGTTCCCGGTGGGTTTCTCGCTCAGGATAGAGATCAAAAACGCATCAACCCCAAGAGCTACACCGTTCCCACCAAAAGAGAACCTACCGAAGAGGAATGGCGAGCCTTGCTTTTCGGTTGGCGCGTAGTTCGACACGTAAAGAGCAATGCCATCGTCTACGCTGGGCTGGAGAGAACTCTCGGTATCGGTGCCGGCCAGATGTCTCGGGTGGATAGCTCTAGAATCGCCGTATGGAAGGCAGGGGAGGCCGGGTTGTCGTTGGATGGTTCTATCGTGGCCTCGGATGCTTTCTTCCCGTTTGCCGATGGATTGATTGCCGCAGCCGACTCAGGAGCCAGTGCCGCGATTCAGCCTGGTGGTAGCGTTCGAGACGCAGAGGTGATCGCCGCCGCGGACGAACGCGATATGGCCATGGTCTTTACGGGGTCTCGTCACTTCCGCCACTAATAATTCAACTGATGGAAATCCTCCGAAAGACCTTGCGAGAAAGGAATTTCGGCCTAAATTGATATTAGGATAACCTTTTATCTGATGATTATCAAACTTGCGCCTTTGTTCTGTTCTCTCGTTCTTGCGTCTTGGTCTTTTGTTCTTGGCGGATGCGGAGCCGCTGTTCTTTCCGACGAAGGCTTGGCCAAGCAGGCCGGCAATCAGTTTAATCAGATGAAGAAGAAGGAGAAGATTTCGACCAATTCTTCCCACAATCAGATGATTCAACGGATCGGCAAACGTATAACCGATGTGGCGGAGGTCGATATTCAGGGGACCGAGTGGGAGTTCGTGGTTTTTGAGAAATCGGAGCCGAACGCTTTTGCCATGCCGGGCGGCAAGGTGGGCGTTAATAGCGGATTGATCGTTTTGTCGGATGGAAACGAGGATGAGGTAGCAGCCGTAATCGGTCATGAGATTGCTCACGTCGCCTTTCGGCACAGCAACAAAAGAATGTCACAGGCGATGGGTTTGGCTCTCGGGGGGGCAATTCTCGAAGTGGCTATGCGGAAAGAGGATAAGACGGACAGGCAAATAGCGAGAGGCGCTTACGGAGTTGGGGCTACCGTTGGTTTGGCTTTGCCTTTCAGCCGATCTCAGGAACGCGAGGCTGATCACCGAGGCATTTACTACGCGGCTATGGCCGGATACGACCCTCGAGCGGCAATCAGCTTTTGGAAAAAAATGCAGTCCAAGTCGAAGAGCCGAATGCCCCAGTTCCTCTCCACCCATCCCGATTCTGGAAATCGTATAACATTTCTTCAAGGCAATATGGATCGCGCCTTGGCCCTTTATCGCGAAGCAAAAGCATCTCGAGGGGAAAAACCCAACCCTTAATCGGTTTCAACCGAAAACTAATGTCTCTTCTTTCCGATCCCGCTCGGGCTCTTAGCGAGTATGTTTCTCACGCCAGTGTTTCCGCTGATTCCACTTTTGCAACAGGGGTAAGCTCCGCTCGTGAATTTGCCGTTTCCCGGCTCAAGGAGCTAGGCTTTGCCGTCGAAGTCGTCGAGACGCCTATCCATCCTGTCGTTCTCGGCACTCGCGGGGATCCTTCTTGGCCTCATTTAGTTATATACGGTCATTACGACGTCCAGCCTCCCGATCCACTCGACCTTTGGGACAGTCCTGCTTTCGAAACCGAGATTCGCAATGGTCGCTTATACGGGCGAGGGGCTGCCGACAACAAAGGTCCGCAAATCGTACATATGGCCGCTTTGGCTCGAGTCTTTGAGAAGCATCCCGATCTACCCCTTCGCATCACATACTTGATCGAAGGCGAGGAAGAAATTGGAAGCCCGAGTTTCAACGGTTTTCTTAACGACCATAAAGAGAAACTCGACGGCGACATGGTGTTGGTTTCGGATACCGGCAGTCCAAGTCCGGAGCAACTGGTCATTACCACGGGGTTGCGGGGCCTCACGGCCCTTGAGGTTAAGGTGATAGGCCCAAAGCAGGATTTACATTCTGGTGTGCATGGAGGCCCTCTGCTTAATCCACTGCAGGCATTAGCGGAGATTTGTGCATCGCTTCACGATTCCGATGGAGCTGTTAACGTTCCGGGTTTTTACGATTCGGTTCAAGATCCGGAAGATTGGGAACGAGATGAATTGAAGAAGATGCCCTTGACGGAGAATCAGTACGCCGAGTTTCTAGGGATCGACCATTTTTATCCTCCCAAGGGCTTTTCGCCCTTGGAATCTCTTCGGTTTGCGCCGACTCTCGAATTCAACGGCATGGGCGGTGGTTACCAAGGAGAAGGTTCCAAGACCGTCATTCCCAGCGAGGCATTCGTCAAGATCACTTGTCGATTAGTACCTAACCAAACGGCCGATGAGATTACGAGCTTGGTCAAGGAAACCATCGAGAGTAGATGCCCTCCGCAGGTTAGGGTCGAAGTGAAGGTCACGGGTGGCGGCGATCCCTACGTCGTGATTCCCCCCGGTAAACCGGGTGCCGATCTCGACTCCCCGGCTTTGCTCAAGAAAGCTTTCGCGGCAGCTGAGAATCGTATCGAAGAAGCGTTTGGAACTCATCCCATCTACCTTCGAGAGGGTGGGAGCATTCCAATCATTGGTGATCTTAAAAGGGTCGTGGGATTGGATTCATTGCTGATCGGACTCTTCACCAACGAAGACAACCTGCATGCGCCCAACGAGAGTTTTCACCTAGGCATAATGGACAAAGCCATAGATGCATTTGAGAAATTGTTTCTCGATTTGGCCGATAGGTAAAAACTAATCTTGGCTCGGCAACCAAAACCTTTGGCTAGGCTAATTGTTCTTTAGGATCAGGAACTGAGCCCTGCGGTCGACCTTAGCTTTGCTTGCGGATGCGTTCGGGACTGATTTTTCATCCCCGATGGAAATGACATCGATCCTAGATGCGTCGCACCCAAGATCCACTAAGTAATTCTTAACAGTGGAGGCCCGTCTGTCTCCCAAGGACTTGTTGTACTCGGGAGTTCCTTTCCAGTCGCAGTATCCTTCGATAATTACACTGGCCTTGGGGGAACTCTTCATGAAGTCGGCCACTTCCTTGACTTTCGGGCGTTCCGCGGCGGCTAGGTTGTATTGGTCGAAACCGAAGAAAACAGGGTCGAACGGGCGTATCACGTTATCCGGGTCGCTAAATGCTGCGAGATTGGGATTTCGCTGAGACAGAATATCATCGTTCAGAGGGTTGTTGATCAGGGGGCCTCCTTGGGCGAATTCGTCAGCACCTGTGTTAAATCCTACCCCCCCGTTTTCACTGCCTGATCCACCCCGGTTCAAAGTTGTGTCGGGATCTGTGTTTTTTTTGCAGCTAGCAAAGGAGAAAATTAACAGAATGAGCCAGAATGCGTTAAATATTTTCATGGCTTGATGAAGTTAGCTGTCCTTTTGGACGAGGAATTGAGCTTTCCGCTCTAAGCTTGCCGTTGAGGAATTTGCATTTGGCGTCGATCCCACATCACCCATGGACCTTACGTCGATGCGATTGGCGTCGCACCCAAGGTCGATCAGGTATTGCTGGATGCTGGATGCTCGTCGATCGCCAAGCGCCATGTTGTAGGCCGGTGTGCCTTTCCAGTCGCAGTGACCTTCGATAAGGATGCGAGCATCACGATTGATTTGCATGAACTCGGCTACTTGCTGCAGTTTGGGTCTCTCGTCTTGGCCAACGTTGTATTGGTCGAATCCAAAGTAAATGGCCTCGAATGGCTTTTCGGCTAGCTCGATGGCACCAGGGGCTTCCCATAATGAGTCTTGAGGCTTAAGACCGTCACCCTCGAAATTATTTTCAAATGATTCGCCAGAAGCGGCCCAGTCGCCATCTCCCAATCCTCCCCCAGTGCCGTCGCCATTCATGAAAGTGTTGCGCCCACCGCTTTTAATGAGCACCGTGTCTTCAGGATTTGGTCCTTCCTTCTTGGAACAACCAAACGAAAACCCGACCCAAATTCCACATACTACCAACAACTTTATTTTTTTCATAATATATACTTTCCACCACAATTTTAAAGCAAGTCATTCCCATAACTCAGCTGGGGAAATCAACTATCCCCTTTAAATGGACTTCGTCAACGAGAAAACGTTCGAGAAATCACCGGTTTGTATTTTAGTCGACAACGGTTCCCTGAAACCGGAAGCCATTCTGGCCCTTCGACGAGTGTCCGAGCAATTGGCATTTCGTACGAATTTGGACTTCCATGCCGCCGGGCTGCTTCATTCCGACAAAGTGGATGCTTTGCATTTGGGTGGCCGACCCGCTCGTGTATTGGTGGAGTCGATGCAGGAGTTGCTAGAGGAGGGACATCGAGACTTCCTTATCCTGCCTTTTTTTCTCGGGCCTAGTCTCGGTATCGTGGATTGGCTGCCTAAGAAACTGGAAGTCTTTCATAAAAACTATCAAGGCCTAAAGGTTAAGGTAGCCACTTCTTTGTTTGGAGATGGGGCTGGAGCAGAGTCTTTGGCTTCGGCGATTAGGGATGGGGTGGGGGAGGTCGTGCAACGGGAGGGATTGCGACGTCTTTTTGTCGCCCTTGTCGATCATGGGACCCCCGCAAAAGGGGTGAACGAGGTTCGCGAGCGGGTAGCCGAGATTGCGGAGTCCTTGCTTGGCGACAAGGTTGGGGGTCTTGCGAGTTGCTCGATGGAGCGCCGGGCCGAACCTGAATACGACTTCAATGACCCCCTCTTGGCGAACTTGTTGCAGGATCGCAAAATGGTGCCGGCTGGCGACGTCGTGGTCGCCTTGCTTTTTCTTTCTCCTGGAAGGCATGCGGGAACCGGGGGCGACGTCGAGGTGATTTGCGAAGAGGTGCGACGAGACAGGGACGATTTACGAACGTTTTTGACGGAACCGCTCGGGGAGCATCCGGCAATTGTCGACCTCTTGGAGCAACGTGTGCGTGAATGCCTTGACGCGGATTGACCTTACCCAAGTTCCCCTTCAACTTTTTCCCATGAAACTCAAACCAAATTCGAGAATGAGCAAATCCCTCCTCCTCCTTTCCCTTCTGTTCGGTCCCCTTTCAACTGGTGAAGCTTGGGCCGATCTTAGGTTATACCTTGCCAATCGCCATGACGACTCGCTTATGCGTTTCGACATGGACGAAATCTCGGGGGAGCTGACTCTACGCCAGACTCTCAAATTGGAAGGGGAGCCTGCCCCCATGTGCGTGAGTCCCGACCAACGTACTCTCTATGTCGCAAGGCGCAAGGCGGAGAAGGTGTCGGCTTTTTCGATTTCTCCCAAGGACGGTTCCGTGAAACTGATTTCGGAAACGTCGATTCCCGGTCAAGGCGGGGCTTGTTACCTCTCGCCCGATCGTTCGGGCAAGTTTCTGCTTTCGGCCTATTACTTCGAGGGCAAAGTAGCCGTGCATCGGTTAAGAGAGAACGGTTCCGTAAAAGAGGGAGCCATCCAAACCATCGCTACCGAAAAGAACGCTCACTGCATCCTGCCGGACCATCGCAATCGACTTGTCCTCGTCCCTCACACTGGTCCAAACGCAGTTTACCAGTTCATTTTTAACGAGAAGACGGGCAAGCTGAGTCCAAGCAAGTTCGCGAAGTACGTGCCCGAAAAGAAATTATCCCCGCGACACGTTGCTTATCATCCGGACGGGAAGTTCGTATATGTGGTAAACGAAGGTAGCTCCTCCGTTACGGCTTGTCACATAAAGAGCGAAGCCATCCATCCCATTCACACCCTGTCAACTTTGCCCGCCGACTTCAAGGAACGCAACTCCTGCGCCGACGTCGAGGTGCATCCTTCGGGGAAGTTTCTCTATTGCTCGAATCGGGGGCACGACAGCGTGGCCATGTTCGCCATCGATGAAAAGACGGGCCGTCTCACTTCCCTCGGCCAAGAGCGTACGGAGAAAGTTCCACGATCCTTCAACGTAGATCCTACGGGAAATTTTCTCGTAGCCGCCGGTCTTCGGGCGAACAAGCTCACTGTCTTCCGGATCGATCAAGGCACGGGGAAACTGAAGCCGCTCAAGACCTACGAAGTCGGCAAGGGCCCGACTTGGGTGCAGATCCTGAAGCAAGGGTGACGACCCGCTTCTGCTCCGGCGCCGAAGCCTATCCTAACGATTCATGATTGAAATTCCCGAGCAAGGTTTCGCCGACCTCGATGCTTTGGAAGACCATCTGTCCGAGCCATCCGAAGCTCTTGTTACCGAACTTGCCAAAGCATCCGGCGATTGGCTCTTCGTTGGGGCAGGAGGCAAAATGGGCCCGACCATGGCGCGTATGGCCCGCAAGGCTCTTGATCGAGCGGGAAACCCCGTTCGCGTAAGCGCTGCATCGCGATTTTCTGATTCTCGAGCCCGTGAAAGCTTGGAGAGGCATGGGATCGAGACATTTGCGGCAGATGTTCTCGATCGCGAATCCGTGGACAAACTGCCGGAGGCGGCGAACGTAGTCTTCATGCTCGGGATGAAGTTTGGAATAACCACAAACCCTTCCCTCGCCTGGGCCATGAATACGCAGGCTCCCGCCATTGTTGCGGAACGCTTTTATAACGCTCGTATCGTGGCTTTTTCCTCGGGCAACGTATATCCCTACGTTTCCGTGGACACCGCTGGAGCAAGCGAGGAAACACCCACCGAACCCGTGAGTGAGTACGGGTGGTCTCTCCTCGGTCGCGAACGAACCTTTGAGCATTTTTCTCGCGTGAACGACATTCCCGTAACCATCGTTCGTTTAAATTATTCCGCGGAACCACGTTATGGCGTGCTCGTGGATCTCGCTCACCGTATTCTCGATCGTGAGCCCATCGACCTTTCCATGGGTCACCTCAACTTCATTTGGCAACGCGATGCGAACGAGCACGCCCTTCGTGCCTTCGGTCTCTCCGCCTCTCCAGCCGCCATCGTCAACGTGACCGGGGCGGAAGTGCTTGCCGTTCGAGACTTGTCGGAACGATTGGGTTTCGCCCTCGACATCGACCCCGTCTTCACCGGAGAACCTGCCGCCACCGCACTGCTGAACGATGCTTCCAAGTCTCACCGCGTATTTGGACCGCCCCTTGCTTCAACCGATGAGGCTGTCGCCGCCGTCGCCAACTGGTTGAAGGTCGGTCATTCCACCTTGGGCAAGCCAACCAAGTTCGAGGCTCGCGACGGAAAGTTCTGAACATGTCCGCCGATTTGCCCATGCCTGACAAAGTGGTTGTCGACTCTCTTCGCGACGGCATCGTCATTCCTGCTCATCCTTTAGCCCTTACTGCCGAACGCAAGCTGGACGAGCGCCGCCAGCGAGCCCTCACTCGGTATTATTTGGATGCCGGCGTCGGCGGCTTGGCCGTGGGCGTGCACACCACTCAGTTTGCCATCCGCGAACCGCAGTACGACCTGCTTCGTCCGGTACTCGAGCTTGCTGCAGAAACGATTCGCGAGCATGAGGAGAAAACGGGAAGGCGTATCGTTCGCGTTGCCGGGGTTTGCGGGCAAACTGAGGACGCCTTGCGTGACGCCGAACTGACCCGCGAACTTGGCTACGACTTGGGATTGCTCAACCTGTCCGCCTTTCCCGATGCCGACGACGCTACCCTGCTTGCCCATGCTCGCCGCTTAGCCGAAGTCATCCCTCTCTTCGGTTTCTACCTTCAGCCAGACATCGGGGGGCGTTTGTTGTCGCGGGAGTTTTTTCGGGAATTCGCCGCCATCCCGAATCTTGTCTCCGTAAAGATGGCAGCTTTCGACCGCGAACTTACCCAAGAAGCCATCGAGGGCATCGAGGATTCCGGTCGCGGCGACGAAGTCATCCTCTATACGGGCAACGACAATTTCATCATCGAGGACCTGACCGAGGGTTACCTCATCCCTACCGCTAACGGACCTAAGCTTCAAAGTATGGCGGGAGGTCTGCTCGGGCACTGGGCTGTCTGGACAAAGGCCGCCGTCGAGACCTTGGAATTGATCAAGCAAGCTCGAGTTACCGAAAATTTCGATCCCGCCGATTTCGCCGAACTAGCCTCCCAAGTCACCGAGATGAACCACTTCCTCTTCGATTTCGACAATGCGTTCCATGGCTGTATTCCCGGCGTCCACGAAATTCTTCGACGCCAAGGTCTGCTCGAAGGAACTTGGTGTCTGAATCCCGACGAAGTCCTCTCTCCCGGACAGGCCGAAGCCCTAACGAGAGTTTCCGAGGCATACCCGCACCTTACTGACGACGTCTTCGTGGCCGAGAATCTCGACCGATGGATGGCGAACTAAAGGTGCTTCAGGGTTCACTTCCTAAAAATACCTATTGTTCATCCAAGTAAGCGAACTCGAGGAAGTCGCAAGTTGTCCGAATCGTTTTCTTGACCTCACTTTTCCTCTGTTTACCTTTGTCGGGTTTATCTCTTTGAACTAACCGTATGGAAATTTATCTGCATCAGGACGGTGAACGTTCGGGACCATATACCTTGGAAAACCTCCAGGCTTGGCTCGAAGCCGGGCAATTGACCGTTTCCGACGCCGCCTGGTTCGAGGGTTGCTCGGACTGGGTCACGATACAGGACGTCCCGGGCATCATGCTGCCCGGCGGCGATCATCTCGTGAACGTCTCCACCGTGCCGCCGTTCGAGTCCTACCAAGGGGACGAACCCTATGTCTTCGTAAGCTACTCCCACAAGGACGCCGCCGTGGTCTACGAGGAGATCACGCGACTCCACGAGGCCGGAGTCAACGTATGGTACGACGAAGGCATCGAGGCCAGCAACGAGTGGCCCGAGGAAATCGCCAGGGCGGTCGTCGATTGCTCCGTGTTCCTCGTGTTCGTCTCACCGCGGGCCACCGCCTCGGTCAATTGCCGCAACGAAATCAATTTGGCCCTCAACGAGAACAAGCCCTTTCTCGCCATTCATCTGGAGGAAACGGAACTGCCGCTCGGTCTCCGGCTCCGCATGGGCGATCTTCAGACCATTTTGCGCTACAAGCTCCCAGTAGACCGCTACCAAAAGAAAACACAGAACAGTCTGGAGCAACTTCTCGGCAAGAAACC
The DNA here is from genome assembly GCA_905612515.1 of uncultured Opitutales bacterium. Taxonomy (GTDB): domain Bacteria; phylum Verrucomicrobiota; class Verrucomicrobiia; order Opitutales; family Seribacteraceae. The sequence continues at coordinate 57,503 of CAJQSI010000063.1, forward strand.
GGCCAGGTCGAGAACAAGACCTCCCATCACCCAGCAAGCCGAGGCCACTCACGCAACCACCAAACCCGTTGAGCAGGCCGTCCAGACCGATGCCACCACTCCATTCAAGCCCCGACGTAAGGGCCTCGCCGTGGCTTTGGCCTCCATTCTCCTCATTGCCTGCAGCTTGCTCGGTTACCTGTTTCTCGGCGATGATGGCGACGAGACCACTTCCACCGCCACCTTCACGCCCGGCCAACCCTGGACGGTGCCGACGGCATCGATTGAAATGCTCTGGTGCGAGCCGGGTACCTTCATGATGGGCAGTCCTGAGAGCGAGGAAGGGCGTGAGCTCGACAGAAAAGGAAAAAAGTATTTCGACGAAACCCGGCATCAAGTGACGCTGGCCAAAGGATTTTATTTGGGCAAATACGAGGTCACGCAGGCCCAGTGGAAGAAGGTCATGGGTACCTCACCCAGCAAGTTCTTCGGCGAAAATCGTCCAGTCGAACAAGTGAAATGGACGGAGGCGGTGCGGTTCTGCGAAGAGCTTACTTTGGCCGAACGCAAGGCGGGACGATTGCCCGATGGTTGGGAATATTCGTTGCCGACGGAGGCCCAGTGGGAATATGCCTGCCGAGCGGGTACCACCACGATCTTTTCCTTTGGCAACAGTCTGTCGAGCAAGCAGGCCAACTTCAATGGAACGAAACCTTACGGGGGAGCGGAAGCAGGTGTCTTTCTCGAACGAACCACCGATGTGGGCTCCTACTCAGCCAACCCGTGGGGCTTTTACGACATACACGGGAATGTTTGGGAATGGTGCTCCGACTGGTACGGCGACTACCCGAGCAGTACGGTCCGCGACCCCATGGGACCAGCGACTGGCTCGCTTCGCGTCTATCGCGTCTATCGTGGCGGTGCTTGGTACTACTTCGCCCAGGACCTGCGTTCCGCGTCTCGGCACAGGAACGTGCCGGACGGCCGGTTCAACTCCGTGGGCTTCCGCCTCAGTTTGCGGCAGACGGGGAAATAGCCTTTTCTGTCATTGCGAGGAGGGATTGAATCCCGACGAAGCAATCCAGCGGGAGTGAGGGACATCTCAAGAAACAATGCCGACTGGATTGCCGCGTTGGTCTTACGACCTTCCTCGCAATGACATGAAAGTCCGGGGGCCCTTGCCTGCTTACTTTTCCACTAGCCAGATATTCTGGAAGCGAACCGGGTTGCCGTGCCCTTGGAGGTGGATTTGGCCCTTTTCCTTTTCGGGGCGTCCGCCGCCGGCTCCGGTTCCCTTGTCCAGTTCGAAGTCGTCGTGGATGACCACGCCGTTGTGGCGGGTGGTAATGCGGGCGTTCTTTACTTTCTTTCCGTCCTTGAAGCGCGGGGTGGTGAAGTCGAGGTCGTAGGTTTGCCAAGCAAGGGGAGGGAGGCACATGTTCACCGCGGGAGGTTTCTTCCTATATAGGGCACCGCAGAAGTTGAACTCTCCCTTGATCCCGAATGAATCGAGGATCTGTGTCTCGTAGTTGTTGAATATGTAAACACCGCTGTTGCCGCGGTCCTGGCTGCCGGGCTTGGTCTTCGGCTTGTAGGGTGTGCGGAACTCGAGGTGGAGGGTGAAGTCGCCGAAGGAGTCCATTGATACTACGCCTTCCTTGAGCAATTCACCGTCCAGCTTCTTGCCGGCCGAGAAGCGGTCGGTATCCTTGCCGCCGAAGAGCACCTTGGCGTTTTTGGGGGCGGCTTTGCCGAGGGTCGGGCTTTTGCGCTCCACGCGGTCGTAGACGAACAGTTTTTCGTCGCCCTTAATTCCGGTCGCCGTGTTTCCCGTGATGACCACGGTTTCGCCGCCTGAGGCTTTCAAGGTGGTCTTGCCCCCTTTTGTTTCACCCTTGAACAAGGTGAACTCGTTGTTCTCGGCTCCGCTGCCGGGGAGACCGCCTTTGTAGAGCGCTGCCTGAAATTTCCCGTCTCCAAGCGCCACCACCTGTAAACCATGCCCGCCGGAGTCCTTGCCGATTGCAGCAGATGCGGCGTATTCGCCTTGGACTGCGAAGTCGGGATCCTTGGCGGCTTCGCCCGGATCGGTGATTGCCGAACTGGGCTTGGCGGCTTCCAAAATGGCCAGACCCGCTAGGGCCAATGATGTTATGATCAATGTACGCTTCTTCATTGTTTTGTTGGGGTGGATAGGTCGTTCAACCGTCGATGCAAAAAAGGTGATTTACGCCACGAACGTAAAGGCGTCCATTTGAAAAAGCGGGCGTGGCGAAGGTTTTCTCTCCCACCACGTTTTCGGCCACGATCTCGAATGTTGGTCCCGGTTTTACGACGGTCATTATGCCTTGGTCCGACAGGAAGTATACAAGGCCGTTTGCCTTGAGTAGAGATGCGCTGTGTCCGCCCTTGAGCCTTTCCATCCACAATCTCTCCCCTGTTTTGGCCACGAAGCAACTGGTTACGCCGCTGTCGGCCACCACGATGAAGTAGGGTCCGATGGCAACCGGACTGGGAACGTAGGAGGCGCCCTTGGTCGTTTGCCAGACGACGTGAGTCTTGGTTACGTTTCCGGAACCGTCGGGACGAATGGCCTGCATGAAGCGCTTGGGGAACCCGCAGGTCATGAACAGAAGGTCGCCGTTGTAGACCAAGGATGCGACGTATTGCTGGGTGGGACCGTCGCTGATCCAGTGCTGCTTTCCAGTATCGGGGTCGTAACTGGCGACGCAAAGACTACCCGAAAGGATCAACTGATTGCGCCCCTTTATAGTTCGCAGCAGTGGTGTACAGTAGCTGCGCGTGTTGTTGGGGCGATCCGTTTTCCATATCGTCTTGCCGGTCTTCTTGTCGAGGGCAACGAGATAGCCGGGACCGTCGTGGTCGCCGTTTACGATCACCTTGTCTTTCCAGAGCACGGGCGAAGAACAATAGCCGTGGATGCTGGAGAACACGCCCGGGCGAACTTCCCACAGTTTCTTTCCGTCGAGATCGTAGGCGGCGACGAACATGTGGTTTTGGTCCAGAAAACTTAGGTATATGCGTTCGCCATCGCAGGAAGGCGTGCTGGAAGCCCGGCTATTTAGGCGATGGACCCGTTCCAAGGGGGATTTCAAAACTACCTTCCTCCAGAGTTCTTTCCCGCTTTTTCGATCCAAGCAGAGCAATTCGCGCGTTTCCGTTTCCTCTATGACTGCGACGACGTATATTCGATCCCCGATGATGATCGGCGAGGCGTGCCCCTTGCCCTTGATCGGTGTTTTCCAAACGAGATTCTCAGGTAACTTCCACTCGACGGGTGCTTTCGGGTCGCTGACGGTGCCGTCCCCCAATGCCCCTCTCCATGCAGGCCAATCTTCGGCGTAAGCATGTGAAGTGAATCCGTTTGCGGCGAAAGCTGCGCAGGCTAAGATTAAGAATTTGCTCATTTCGCGAAGTTGTCGGTTCAGGAGTGTTTGGCCAGTCAAAACCATGCTTCGGTTAAGCTTTGTCCTTGAAGGTCAATCGGATTGACCTAGCTTTTGCTTTACTTGCTATATTGTGTCCACATGCCCTCCATACTTCAAACCCAAGCAATAATTTAATCGCATGAGTTCCGAACAATCTCTCCAAGCTGAAATCAAAGACATTTTGTCGCAAGGCCCAATCTCCGGTTTTGCCGGCGGAGAAGAGTTGGCTTCCTCGAGTGGAGAGACCTTTCCCGTATATGATCCGGGAAGCGGAGAAAAACTAGCCGACGTACATAACCTACAAGCCGAAGACGTTGATCGGGCGGTGGAGTTGGCCGGCCAAGCTTTCGAGAATGCCGAATGGGCCGATCTTCCGGTTAACGAGCGGTGCGTTTACCTGCACCGCTTGACCGACGAGGTGGAGAAGAGGAAGCCCTTGATCTCTCACCTGGAGTCCATGGACTGCGGGAAAATTCTCGGACAAGCCGAGGACGACGTTCAGAACTTCATCGATACCATGCGCTACTTCGCGGACCTCGCCCAGAATATGCAACTGCGGACGGTACTTGCTGTCAAAGGCCATGAGGCAGCCTACGCACGGCATCCGTGGGGCGTTTGCGGGAGCATCGTGCCATGGAACTTTCCTTTTCTTCTTTGTGGTTGGGGCATTGCTCCGGCTTTGGCCGCAGGCAACACGGTGGTCGTAAAGCCCGCCGAGGATACTCCGCTCACCACGCTTTACCTAGCCCGTATGGTTAAGGAAATTGGTTTTCCGGACGGCGTAGTGAACGTCGTGCCCGGTTTGGGTGGAGTTACGGGAGCAGCTCTTTCAGCAAACTCAAAGCTTTCCCGAATGTCCTTTACGGGTTCACCTGATGTCGGGCGTCTGGTGGCAGCCGAATGTGGTCGTAATCTAGTTCCCGTTAAGCTCGAGCTCGGTGGGAAGGGAGCTGCGGTGGTCTTTGACGACGTCGACGTTCCGGAGGCCGCCCAAAAGCTTGTTGAAGCCATTACCTTTCACACGGGTCAAGTCTGTTGTGACGCCACCCGCTGGCTTGTACAGAAACCTGTTTACGACGAATTCGTCAACGAAGTGTCCGAGCGCATGCAAAAGGTAGTCATCGGTTATCCTTCCGATGAAGGATCCGCAATGGGACCCGTGGTGAGCGAGAAGCAGAAGAGTCGCGTGCTCGGCTACCTTGAGAAAGGTATTGGTGAAGGTGCTGAGGTCGTCTTGGAGGGTGGGGCCGCCGAGGTTGAGGGACGCCCTGACGGATATTATGTGAAGCCGGCGCTTCTTGCTGGTTCGCTCGACAACGTTGCCGCTCGCGAGGAAATTTTTGGCCCTGTGGCTTATCTCGCGCCCTTCGATAGCGAGGCAGACGCATTGGCCAAAGCGAACGACACTCCCTACGGTCTGGCCAACAGCGTTTGGTCAAGCGACCTCGGGCGTTGCCAGCGAGTCGCCGAATCCTTCGTCGCCGGCAATGGTTGGATAAACAGTCACAACGTGGTCGTGCATGGCGTTCCCTACGGTGGCGTCAAGCAGAGCGGAATGGGTGGCGGAGTAGGTTCACTGGAGACTCTTCTCGACTATTACCGAGGTATCTCGGTTATACGTCCCCTTTAGGATGCAGGCGTGAGTTCAAAAGTCGCCATAGCCGTCGCGGCTCATCCCGACGACGTCGAGTTCATGATGGGTGGGACCCTCCTTCTGTTGAAGCAAGCCGGTTGGGAGACTCATTACCTGAACGTGTCCTCCGGAAATTGCGGAAGCCAAAAGATGAATGCCGAGGAAACGGCCCAAGTTCGTGGCGATGAAGCCCAACGGGCTGCGGAATTACTTGGCGCTACATGGCATCCCGGTTTTTCCAACGACTTGGAAATCCTCTATGACGTAGGGCACCTGCGCAAGCTTGCCGCCATCCTTCACGAGGTGGCTCCCGACGTCGTGCTCACGCATTCTCCTCAAGACTACATGGAGGACCACGAAAACGTTTCCCGGCTGGCCGTGACGGCCGCGTTTACGCATTCGATGCCCAATTTTGAGACAGATCCCCCGACAGAGCCTCCCTTCAATGAACTGTCCCTCTATCATGCCATGCCCTACGGTTTACGCGACAACCTGCGAAAGAGAGTAGATGCCGGTTTGTTCGTGGACGTCACTTCCGTTGCCGAACTCAAGCTCAGCGCACTTGCCGCCCACGAGAGCCAACGCTCTTGGTTGGATGCAAGCCAAGGCCTGGATTCTTATCTGGCCAAAATGGAAGAATTAGACCGTGAAGTGGGAAAACTGTCGGGGCGTTTCGAACGCGGCGAAGGTTGGCGGCGACACCACCACCTTGGCTTTAGTTCGGAGGACATGGATCCGCTTGCTGATGCTCTGGGCGAGTTTTGCTACATTAACGAGGAATACGAAAGGAACTTGGATCATGCCTAGGAAACTCAGTTGCATAGCTCCCGATTGGTGGGACTACACCACTCTCGAGGATGATTTGATCAACAACGCCGCAAAGCTGACCGAGAAGGATTTGCTTGAATTGTCTCGCCCCGGTTTCGAGGTGCGGATGTACGACACCCTGGAGGATTTTTACTTGGCTGAGGCTCTGGAGTACGTCGAGGCTTGGAAGCAGGCTACGCCCGACAATCCCTCCGGCATCTGTGGACCCATCGGACCGACCGAGCAATTGCCTTTGGTTGCCAGACTGGTCAACGAACTCGAGATTTCCTTAAAGGACGCTCATTTCTGGGGAATGGACGAGTGGTTTGAGGCTGGTCGAGAGGTGCCTGCGAATCACCCGCTATCCTTTGAAAAAGCGGATCGTGAATTATGCTTTGATCGTATCCGTGAGGATCTTCGCCCACCCGAGCAAAATCTTCATTTCCCGAAGGTGGATGTTTCCGCTTTTCGCGAAAGCTGGAATGGTGTCCGATGCGTAGTCATGCAGGGAGGGCAGGGGGACGTGAAGCATTGGGCGTTCAACGATCCCTTTCGTCGCGAAGGCGCCCATGCGGACGAACCGCCGAGTCCGGAAGAATACCGTAAGCTGGCCACCCGCGTTGTCGAATTGCATCCCATTACCCTTTCCCAAAACGCACGTACTTCCGGGGGCGGGAACGTCACCATGGTTCCGCAACAGGCGATTACGGTCGGCCCGCAAGAAACTTGGCAGGCGGAACGGGTCTCTATTTGGCAGGCGGGCACGCACGACAACCCGCTGGGGCAACGCCTTACCGCCTTGATGATTTCAAAGGGGATCGCCGACAGCGCCGTTCCGATGTCGCTTCTGGCCGAACACCCGAACGTTCGCTTCAACTACTATCGTGGTGGTTTGGGTGCGTGCTCGGTGGAAATGCACTGAGGCCAGGATTTACCCTTCAAGGGCTCGGTGGCGCCAGCCAAATTCCTGCGATTAGGAGAGCGGCTCCAAGGAAACGCCTAACGAGCACTCCCTTTGGGGCTCTCCCCTCGCTTATTCCTATGAAGGTTCCGAACCAAACTACGAAAAGAATGCTCCATAGACCGCGGGAAGCGTAGAAGACGTTAGCCTCGGTGGGTACGTCGAAAAAGCCGATGGCGATTGACATAAGCATCGCTTGAATGGCCATGGGAACGCTGCCCAGGAGGAGCCATTTGTCGGCTTCTTTCCGCCAGCCGAGAAAGCGTCCTTTGCTGAAAGGTAAGAGAAAGAACGAGAGGAGACCGACCGTCGCCACCATCACAAAGAGCAAATGAAAGGGGTCGGCAGTCTTGGCGAAGTGCGGGACGAGCGCGTCAGTGAGGCCGAATCCGGCTGCGGTGATGATGGCGAGCCCGAGGCCGACAAGTGATGGCCGATAGTTCTTGGCGGGCCAACCAAGAAGACCCACGGCGATTCCTGCGAGTCCGGCCGCCCACCAAGTTTCAGAGGGCAGGGTATCCTTGAAGCCGAGAAGAACAAGGAATACCGCGACGAAAAGTGATTTCGATCCAAGGATGGGCGTGATTACGGAAGCTTCGCCACGACGCAAGGCGAGGAAGCAGGCCGTTTGCGAGGCGAAGAAGAGGACGCCGATGAGGAAGCCGTTTTGAAGCGTCGAATAAGTGAACGCTTGCTCTGCAAGAAACGGGTAGGGTATGAAAATGAGGGTGATGAGCCAGTTCGAGTAGGCCAAGGAACGAAAAGTGCCCGCGCCCGTATCCAGGGCTCTCTTGCAGAAAAGGGCGGAAATCCCGTAAAGGGTTCCCGCGGCGAAGGCCAGCAGGAGTGGAGTCATGAATCGAGAGGCGACTCCCTCAATTGGGAACCTGCAAGAGCCTGGGCGAAGCTTTCTTCACCAAACCCGCCTCGCGTTGACCTTTTCCCGATTTATTGGTGTCGCCTAGCTCCATCCTAGCTTTTTCAGCGAGTGCAAGCAATCGTTTGACTACTTCGGGATGGTCGACGGATACGTTCTTGGTTTCCCCGACGTCGGCATCAAGATCGTAAAGCTGTTGGGGTGTCTTGCCTTCGGGTTTGCCCCAGTTGCGCTTCTTGGCGTCGAGGGCGAGGTGAAGTTTCCATTTCCCCGAACGCACGCACTGAAGCTGATCCATCTGGTAATAGTAAAAGGCCTCGTGCTTGGACTTGGCCTTTTTTTCGCCAAGCAGAATGTTGCTCGCGTCATGCCCGTCGATAGTCTTTTCGGGCAAGGGGACTCCGGCTAGCTTGGCAAAGGTGGGAAGGAGATCGAGAGTGGAAACGATCTCGGAACTTTTGGAACCTTCGGGAATCTTACCCGGCCACCTCACCACACAGGGTACGCGTTGCCCGCCTTCCCAAGTTTGGCCTTTTCGTCCGCGCAAGGGATAGTTGCTGCCCTTTTGCTGTGAACCGTTGTCCGAGGTGAATAGAACCAAAGTGTTTTCATCCACTCCCGTGTCTTTGAGAGCCTTGAGTATTTCCCCCGTTGACCAGTCGATTTCCTCAATCGTGTCCCCATAGCGACCACGTTTGGATTTACCTTTGAATCGCGAGCTGGCGAAAAGCGGGACATGGGGGAAAGTATGGGGCAGATAAACAAGGAACGGCTTATCCTTATTCTTGTAGATGAAGTTTACGACTTCCTTGGTGTAGCGGGGGGTGAGCATTGGTTGGTCGACGGGAGATTCGATCACTCTTTCATTTCTAAGAAGGGGCAACGGTACCTCTTTGCGGTTCATGTCGTTTGAATAGGGGATACCAAAATATGAATCGAAGCCCTGCTTGTGGGGCAGGAAGCTCGGGTGATCGCCCACATGCCATTTCCCCACGCAGATGGTGGCGTAGTCCTTGGCCTTCAACGTTTCCGCTATTGTGGTTTCCTCCGGGTTCAATCCCTTTCGATCCGCGGGGAACAGTACGCAGAGGTTCTCGTGGTTTACGTGCATGTTCACGCGTCTGGGATAGCATCCCGTAAGCAAACTGGATCGCGAGGGAGAGCACACGCTGCAGGTGGAGTAGAAACTCGTCAGGCGCATCCCCTCCGCGGCCATGCGATCGATATTGGGAGTCTTGATCTGCTTGGCGCCAAAGCATCCGAGATCGGCATAGCCCAAGTCGTCGCAGAAGATGACCACGAAATTGGGAGGCTTGCCCTCGGCGCTTACCACGATCGGCAGCAACCAAGCGAAACAGAATGAAAGGAACCGAATAATCTTCATGTAGAAGCCAAGATGAAATCAATTCACTTCAAGAATTCTTTACTAAGGGATGCGCACTCTTCGGCCGTTCTCTCGCCCTGCTTGATCACGAGGCGGTATTTTACGGACAAGGATTTACTCGGGGTGATCTCCGTCTTGAAGTAGGAACCGAAACGCCCGTAGTCGCGCTCGCTGTAGAAAGATGGTTTCGGGTTGGATGGGTGATCCAGGTAGACGGTAAAGTAGCGATTCCCTCCAACTACGATGCTTTGCCCCTTCCATAGAAGATCTTTCATGTCCTTGTTGCCGGGCCAGTTCTTGGTTTTGCCTTCTGCATCCTTGCCGCCGTTCGGGCGAACATAGTAGGTTTTCTTACCCGTTTTTTCCGCCACCTCGTTGGAAGCGCGAAACTGAAAGCCGGCGTGCTGGGGGTCGCCGTCGAAGCCGACTTTGTCTTGTGTTGTGGTGAGCGTGGACTCGAAGTCGACTTGCAGTGAACCGTCGTCGCGGTGGGAGAAAGTCAATTGGCGATGCTCGGTGGCGAACACGGCGCCGTCATCCACCCGCCAGGCGATCTCCGTTTTTTGGACGGCCTTGTCTCCGCCTTCTTGAGCGAGGAACTTTTCATGTGTTTGGTAACCGCCTCTGCAGTGCCAGGTGTCGACTCCAACCTTCTTGCCGTTCTTGTTTTGCGCGGAGCACTTGGAGAACCCAAAGTATATGCCGCGATGGTGGGTGAATTTTCCACCGGGGCCCTTGGTGAGGAACTCTTTGCCATCGGACTGGTAGACGTGATGGAATGGCTTATAGGTACGTTCGCGATCTTTTGGATCCATGCGCTCGTAAACGTAGCGGGCGATGTTCTTTCCGTCCTTGAGCAGGTCGACGTGTTTGCCGGGTTCGTCCTTCCAAGAGAAACCCTTTTCTGCAAATGCCGAGGGCATGGCGTTGATACATAGGATCACGATGAGGGAGACCGAAAGGGAAAGGGTTTTATTGCTCATGATTGTTGTTCTTGGGTTGTTGTCGAAAAGGTGGTTCAGCAAATGCGGGGTTGCTCTCTTTTCCAAGCGTAATCTTGAGCTTCCTTGTTTTAAGATTTTAACGAAACTGCTCAAACGAAACTGGTCTTGCACTCAATTATCGTTAGTTTGAATTCTGTGATTTATAGATATCTACCGTTTTTCTCTCTATCTTCCTTCGCTATTACGGCGTCCGCGCAAATAGACTTCCAAAAGGAGGTTTTGCCCATATTGCAGGATCGCTGCATCGAGTGCCACAAGGCGCCCTACGAGCAAAACGGGAAGTTGAAGGAACCCAAGGCAGGTCTCCGTCTGGACGGCGTAGTTCACATCCTTCATGGTAGCGACGACGGCAAGGTGATTGCCCCCAATCATCCTAGTGAAAGTCCTTTGTACAAACGAATTACGCTTCCATCGGATGACGACGACGTGATGCCGCCCAAGGGCGATCCTCTCACCACATCTCAGCAGGAAGTGATTCGTAAGTGGATTGCCCAAGGTGTCGATTTCGGAACATGGGTAGGCGCCACCGACGGAACCGAAAAGTTTGCCGAGTCGGTTAAGGCTAAAGTTAAATATTCTCCTGCTCACCACAAGTTTTATGATGAGATGGCCAAGGGCTTGAAGCCACTATCCGAGGATGTTTTGAGTAGAGTTCGCGAAAGTACGGGAGCTCTGGTTCGCCCCATCGGGATCGGCAACCCCTTGCTAGAGGTGCGTTTCCTCGCCGAGTCGGCAAGCTCTGGTGACGACGATCTCGCCAAGTTGGCGCCTCTTCGTCAGCACCTTTGCAAGCTCGATCTTGCCCGCACCCAAGTGACGAGCAAATGTTTCGCGACTATTAAAACCTTTCCTCGCATTAGGCGCCTTGATCTGAGAAATACCCAGATCTCCGATGCCAATCTCGAGGGATTGGCGCCATTGAAGTACTTGAGTTATCTCAACTTGGGTGGAACTGAGGTTGGTGACGCAGGTCTTCGCAAACTGGTCAAGTGCAAGAGTCTGCGCGAAATCTACCTCTGGAAGAGCTCAGCGACCAGTCAAGGCGCGGAAGCCCTCCGCAAACGAATCCCCGAGTTGAAAACTCGGATTTAAGGTAAGTTTATCCGCCGAACTTCCATAGGTGGGCGTCGGAACGAAGGTAGAGTGCGTTGCCCGAAATTGCGGGTGTGCATAGGATTGTTTCCTTGAGATCGACGGTGGAGACCACTTTCCCCTCGTCCCCGGTGAGGTCGACCACTTGTCCCAATCCATTTTCACTGAACACGTAGAAGTGCGTCTTGTTTGCGACGGGTGACCCGCTAAAAGGTCCCTTGAGTCGAAGACGCCAACCGAGTTCACCGTTGGAGGGGTTGGCCGATGTCAGAACATTGGCTTTGTTCAGTACGTAAATCTTATCGCCTGATACTACGGGGCTGGCCGTCCCCGGCGCGAGTTTGTTGGCTCGCCAAAGCTGGGTGTGGGAACGACCGTCCTCGCGGGATTTGACTGCGGTGAGACCGTTGGAGGGAATGAACAGGCTGTCTCCCATCACGGTCGTCGAAGGTATTGTGGAAGCTCCTTCTGCGTAATTCCAGCGATCTTTTCCCGTTTTTGGTTCCACTACGAGCAAACCTTTACCGGACTGGAGGACAGCGAGTTCTTCTCCCTTTGCGCCTTTCAGCACGGTAGGGGAGGTCCAGTTGGCTCCTTTGGGGCGAGATTTTCGCCAGAGGGTCTTGCCAGTTCCAAGGTCAAGTCCCGCGGAAAAGGAGTCGGCATCGTTTTCCACTTGGGTGACGAAGACGCCATCGGCGATTATCGGTGAGGACGACATTCCCAAGCTGTTCGCCGCGTTGGGATAGTCCAGGGTGAGTCCCCTGACCCATTTGAGATTCCCATCCAGATCTAGGCAGAACACGTCGTTCGAGGAGAACTGGGCCACTACCACTTTCCCGTTGCTTACTGCAGTGGGAGCAGCAACACAGGTCTTTGAGTGGCAGACCGTACGCCCGGTGGCTTGGAACTGTCGTTCCCAAGAGGTTTCGCCGTTCTCGGCGTTGACTGCAATTACATGGAGTCTTTCTTGTCGAGGTCCGCTGGATGCGGTCAGGAAAATCTTGTTCCCTACCACCACGGGACTGGAGAGACCTCTACCCGGAAGTTCCACCTTCCAAGCTATGCTTTTATTTCCGTCCAACTTGGTGGGCAGGCCGGGTTCATTACCAAACCCGTTGCCCGCAGAACCGCGAAAGGAGGTCCAGTCGGCGTTGGTTAAGGAAAGGGTTAGGATTAAGATAATGTAAATCGTAAAAAGGTTTTTCATAGTTTCTTATTTTGAGGGTCAGCGCTTTGTGGCGGGAGCCGTAGGAGTGGGCAATCTATTTCCGGCTAGTACTGCGGTGCCCGATGCATCAGTTAAGCGAAGCTGAAACTCCCACTGCTTCGTCCAGCTTTGTTCTTGTTCGTTTTGGCAAAATTTAACGAGGATTTCGTTTTTCCCTTTCTTGAGTTTGGCCGAGAAGACGTACTGGTCGATCCGCTGTCCTCGATGGTATTCGTCACGGGCGAAGAGAAGCTTTCCATTGAGCCAGACCTTCCATGCATTCTTGCAACCCAGTCGGAATTGCAACTCGCGAGCCTCGAAAAGTTGAAAGGTGTTGTGGGCGTAGGCCACGACTTGCTTCAGCTCTCCGTATTCTAGATTAATGTCGACCTTCCCGAACTGGTCGGAGGTGGAGAAGTCAGTCCATTTCACTTTGTCGTTCTTCCCGTCATAGGTGGCGGAGAAATCTATTTTCTTTTCGGGGGGATAGGGCACGTTGAAACCCTCTCTGTCTGTGTTGTCGAAGGGTCCAATGACCTTCCATCGCATTAGGAATCCCATGATTTTTGGCAGGTCAACCACGCGATTCTTTTCTCGCAATGCTTCGGCGGTGAGTTCGATTTGATCGACGTCGCGAGCGGCCGCCAAGGCTTTCTCATAGAGGGAGCAGGCAGAGTCTTCGTTGGATTCGCCGACGGCTTTTTCGATGATCAGGGCTACCGCGTCACGTCGTAATTCCGGAGCCGGGTCGTCGATGAAGCCGGGAATCAGCTTGGCGGCTCGCTTGGGAGAAACCTTTTGGATCAGCTCGAAAGCTAAGCGCCTGGAGGCAGGAATGCGCTTGGTGTTCGCGAGGAAATCGTTCAATTCTTTGGTCGGTAGCTTTTTGCCTTCCTTGAGGGTTCGCTGGACGATTGTGTCGACTGCCGCCCGCAGCCAATTTTGGCCAATGCCGCTTGCTTTGTCCATGGCCGCTAGCAACTCGGGCAGGGCTTCCGCTCCAAGGGCAGCTGCTTTCGGCCAAGCTTTGGCGGCCGCTTCATTCCCTTCGCCCATCGGACCTACGGCGACTAGGGTGGCAATCGGATCGTAGACCGTCTTGGCGATCAGGATTGAAGATGCATTAACAAATAACAACAGGTACAGGATTTTCTTCATCGCTTCGTATTGAATAGGAGTCTTGGATAAGAAGTATTTCTTCTATACATCAAGGTCTTTACGGGAACTTCTTCAAGGTAAATTCTTCTTCTATGGCACACTTTTTTTCATTCAAGCCGTTACTCTTTCAGCTAGGAGGAGTTTGCTTGCTAGGCTTTCTCTCCTTAACTCAAGTTAAAGCCGAGAATACCGTAAACTGGCCTCAATTCAGAGGTCCGGGGGCATCAGGGGTTGCCGAAGGCGTTGCAACTCCAACTACTTGGAACGTTCCCGAGTCCAGCAACTTGAAGTGGAAGACGCCTATCCCCGGGCTGGGGCATTCTTGTCCGATCGTTTGGGAAGATCGCTTGTTTTTGACCACTGCCATCAGTGATAAAAAACTAGATAGCTTGAAGATCGGCATTTATCATGAGATCGCCCCCGTTGAGAAAGACGGCGTGCATGCATGGGTCCTCTACTGCATCGACAAGTCGACCGGCAAAGTGATCTGGAAACGAGTTTGCCACAAGGGTGTGCCCAAGGACAAGCGCCACACCAAGTCTTCCCATGCCAATTGCACTCCCGCAACGGACGGCAAGCGCGTGGTGTCGTTCTTTGGTTCGGAAGGATTGTATTGTCACGACTTCAACGGAACCCTGCTTTGGAAAAAGGACTTTGGCATTCTCGACGCCGCCTTCTTTCGGGTGCCCAGAGCCCAGTGGGGGTTCGCCAGTTCGCCCATCATTCATGAAGGGGTGGTTCTTCTCCAATGCGACGTGCTGAAAAACTCCTTTTTGGCCGCCCTCGATTTGGAAACCGGCAAAATCCTCTGGAAAAAGCCAAGAAACGACCTGCCGGCCTGGAGTAGTCCCGCCGTTTATGGCGAGGGAGCAAAGACGCAGGTGCTCCTGAACGGCTACCGTCACATCGGGGGATATGACTTCGCGACGGGAAAAGAGATTTGGCGCTTTCGTGGCGGCGGCGATATCCCCGTGCCCACACCCGTTACCGGGCACGGTCTCGCCTTCATCACCAATGCCCATGGGAAATCGGCCCCCATCTACGCCATCAAGTTGGATTCTCGTGGCGATGTTTCCTTGAAAGACGGAAAGGCTTCAAGTGAGCAGGTCCCTTGGAGCGTGAATCGTGGCGGTGCCTATATGCAGACCCCGATTGTGTACGGTGATTACTTTTACAATTGCCGCGACAACGGCGTGCTTGCCTGTTTCGAGGCGAAGACTGGGCGCTTGGTCTTTCAAGCCCGTCTTGGCTCGGGATTCGGTGGATTTACCGGTTCACCCGTGGCCTCAGGCGGAAAGATCTATTACGTCAGCGAGGTCGGAGACGTAGTTGTGATAAAAGCGGGTACATCCGAGCTGAAAATTCTCGCCAAGAATCCTCTGGGTGAAATATGCCTGTCCACCCCTGCAATCTCCGATGGTGAATTGTTCTTTCGTACCCGAACCCAATTAATCGCAATCTCCGCCAAATGAAATCTCCTTTCGCTCTTCTCCCATGCCTGTTTTCGTTCTGGATTCTTTCGGCAATTTTTGCCCAGGCTCTAGATCCAATCAAGGCGATGCCGTTGTGGCCCGGCGACGCCCCCGGTGAAGTGAAGGGCGAAGTAGGTGAAGAAGCCCCCAAGCCCCATCGCCCCGGTTCCAAGACAATCATTAGGCTTGGCAACGTGTCGAAACCAACCCTTTCGGTATTCCCCGCTCCCAAGAGCAAGGCCAACGGAGCTGCAGTTCTAGTTTGTCCAGGTGGTGGCTATAGCATCCTCGCCTACGATCTGGAGGGTACCGAGGTCTGCGAATGGCTAAACTCCATCGGCGTTACAGGCATACTTCTGAAATACAGGGTTCCCCGTCGAAAAAACCGTGAAAAGCACGAGGCTCCCCTTCAGGATTCCCAACGAGCGATGGGCATCGTTCGAGCTAATGCCAAGGACTGGGGAATCGACCCCAAGCGCATCGGCATTCTAGGGTTTTCCGCCGGTGGGCATTTGACGGCTACGACGCTCACGAACTACGACGAGCGAACCTACGATCGAATCGATGCCTCGGACGACCTGTCCTGCCGACCCGACTTCGGTGTTCTTATTTATCCTGCATACCTCGTGGACAACGAGACGAAGTCGAAGCTGGAACCCGAGATAAAGGTAACGAAGGATACTCCCCCATGCTTCTTTGCCCATGCGGGAGATGATCGTATCCCGGCCGATGGCAGCGTGCAAATGTACCTTGCCCTACGTCGGGCCGGGGTCAAGGGGAGCGAGCTTCATGTTTATCCCAAGGGTGGTCATGGCTACGGTTTGCGAGCTTCCGATCATCCCGTGGTCACTTGGCCTGCTCGGACCGGCGAGTGGATGAAGGCAATCGGTCTGCTGGAGGCGAAGTGATTCCCGATGCCCAACGTGCCCTGCGCTACCATGAGCGGGGGGAACCGCTCGAAGTTCTGAAACTGGACGAGATCCCGGTGCCCGAGCTCGGCGAGGGTGAAGTTCTGCTCGAGATGCTGGCTGCCGCCATCCACCCATCGGACATGGGCTTGATTAATGGTTCCTACGGAAACCTTCGCGACCTTCCGGCTATTGGCGGACGCGAAGGGGTAGGGCAGGTAGTCGCCGTTGGGCCTAAGACCGAGGAAAAGCTCATGGGCAAGATTTGTTCTCTGCCTGAACATTCGGGTACTTGGCTGGAATATTCCTCCGCAAAAGCGGAAGACTTGATCCTGCTTCCCTCGCTTGTTCCGCCCGAGCAACTTGCCCTTGGTGTTCTCAATCCCCTTACCGCTTGGCGACTCCTGAACGATTTCGAGTACCTCCGTCCCGACGATTGGATCGTCCAGAACGCCGCCAATTCCGCCGTCGGAACCAGCGTCATTCAGTTCGCCAAACGTCTCGGCGTAAACGTCATAAACCTCGTTCGACGCGAAGAACTTCGTAAACCGCTAAACGAGCTAGGCGCCAAGCAAGTTTTGATAGACGACGAAGATTCTCCGACCGCCATTCACGACCTAACCGCCGGAGTAGGCTGTCGTCTTGCCTTGAATTCAGTGGGCGGTTGCAGTGCCGTTCGCCTCGCCCAAAGCCTATCCTCGGGTGGCGTCCACGTTACTTTCGGGGCCATGACAGGAGATCAAG
>CAJQSI010000064.1 GCA_905612515.1 uncultured Opitutales bacterium
GAGTAGAGAGCGAGGCAATCCTCGAGGAGGCAAACGCGAACGAGGAATGGAGGAGGAATTTGTGTCGAGTGAAGTAAGTTCGTTATCCGTTCGCGAATCTGCGCTTGGGACACGATTGCTTTGACCTCGAGCAGGCATGCGGATTTCTCCAAGCGAGCGAGGTGAGTATTGAGAAAGAGAGGGCAGGGAGGGGTGCCTTCCACTCGAATGGTAGTGAAGGCTCCCTTGCAACCCCATGGTTCAGGAGCAGGGACGGAAGCGCCGTCCCTATCCCATGCAATAGTGGATGACGTTGGCGAGGATGGCGTGACCATGACTAGTGAGAAAAGATTCGGGATGGTATTGCATGCCGAAGAGGCGTCTTTCGCAATCCTCGAAGGAGAGCGGGACGTTCCGGATGCGATCGCGAGCGGTGATCCGAATGCCGGTCGGCAGGTGTGAAAGGCTTGAGGCTTCTACTTGAAGCGAGTGGTAGCGACCGACCTTTACGGGGGGCTCGATGCCGGCATAGGTGACGGAGTCGGGGTCAGTCTCTATTTCGGTTTCCACTCCATGGAGGACTTGCGGTTGTCGAACGATGCTGGCTCCTTCCTCTTCGAGCATAAGCTGAAACCCCAGGCAAACGCCGAGGATTGGCTTTTTGCCACGCAGCTGGTGATAAAGCGCCTGAGTTTCCGGATAGTCCGCCGGCTTTCCGGGACCGGGTGAAAAGACGACCATCCGAGATTTTTCTGAATTTGCTACTTCGGCAGCTTCAAGGCGATCGAGCACCACGACTTCCTCAAAATCGGAAAGAAGATGTTCGAGGTTTCTGGTGAAGGAGTCCTTGTGGTCAACGAGGAGGATCATCGCAACAGGTCGAGCAAGGCGCGGGCCTTTACTCCGTTTTCGTTGTATTCGTATTCGGGAGAGGAATTCACGACTATGCCGCCGCCCGCTTGGGCAAAGCAACGATCTTCTAGAATCAGGAGGGCCCGAATGATGAGGTTGAGACGGATTGAACCATCGTCCCCGATAGTGCCGAAGCTGCCTGCGTATGGCCCTCGAAAGCAGGGTTCGAGCGAGTCGATGATCTCGATGGTACGAATCTTTGGGCAACCTGTGATGGTGCCGCCCGGAAGCATGGACCGAAGGATGCCTGCAAGATCACAATCAGAACGAAGCCGTCCCTCGATCGTGGACACGAGGTGAAAGAGGTGGGCATAGGTCTCCACTTCTCGAAACCGAGCTATCCGAACGCTTCCCGATTTACAGACGGCGGAAAGGTCGTTTCGTTCGAGGTCGACCAGCATGTTGTGCTCGGCTACCTCCTTGGGATCGCCTAGAAAACGGGCGATGGCTTTGTTGTCGCCAATACCGGATCGTCGTTCGTGAGTTCCGCCAATGGGGCGAGTTACGATTTTATCGCCCGTTTTATCGATTACCGTTTCCGGGGAACAACTGACGATGGCAAAGTCGGGTTGGCGAACGAGGAAAGCTTCGGGAGAAGGATTGGCGGCATGGAGACGGCGAAAAGCGTCTATGGGATCGATCGAGATTCGGGCTTCGTGACGTTGGGAAATTTTTATCTGGTAGGTTTCCCCGTCGAGAATGGCTTCTCGAGCAGTGGCGAATACCTTCTCATAATCTTCGAAGGAAAGGTTGCAAATGATCTCCACGGTATTCGCCAAGGGTTTCGGCCCCACAGGATCTGCCAAACTGGCGGCCAGTTCCTCTTCGCGATCAGGGAGAGTGGATTCGATGGATAGGAGACTCTCCCTCAATCGCAAGATCGTTTGCGGGCGGCCGAAAAAACCTTCCGGAACCGAAATGTCGCGGTGAGCCCTAAGATGAATACCTGCATGTTTGGCTAGGAATTCGTATCCGAAGAATCCCACCCAGCCGGAAAAGGAAAGTCCCGAAGGCGAAACCGCTTCAGCCAGCTTGCCGATTTGCTTGGAGCTATTGGTCGAATCGAGGGTCAAGGTTTCTATGAAGTCCAGATAGGCGACATAACCTCCTCCTCCATCGGTGCCCACCATCAACGACCCATCCAGATGGGATAAGCTAGCCAGTGCATCGAGAACCTCAATCTCTTTCATGGCAAAAGATCGAGAAGTTCTCGAAAACTCTCTATCCGTGATATGTCCTCGGGCAATTCACATTTCTTCCCAGAGTAAAGTGCTGTGCGCCAACCTGCCGACAAGGCCCCTTGCACGTCCCGTGAATAGCTGTCTCCGAGATGAAACATATCCTTGGGAGTGGTTCCTAGCACTCGTTCCACCTCTTGGAAAATTTCCTGCGAAGGTTTTTCAAAACCAATCTCGGAGGAAATGAACAGCTCTTCAAATAGGCCGCTTACGCCGAGGTCGCGAAGAACGGGACGAAGACGGGAATCGTTGTTCGAAAGTACCGCGAGCCGATAGCCACGCGTTCCTAGAACTTGGAGGGCTTCGACAACTCCCTCGGCAAGCCGCCAGCATTTTCCTTCGGCAAAAGTTTCCCAGAGTTCTTCGAACAGGGAATCGTGAATTTCTTTTGGGCAGAATCCTTCGAAAGTGCGCCCCACAATCATACGCCAGAAACCCTGTTCGTCTCCCTCGAATGTGCTCTTGGCGGACTGCGTCTCCGAAAAAACGCGATAGAATCGCTCGTTTATCTCCCTGTCTTCGGCTGCATATCCTCGACCTCGAGCGGCTTCCGCATAGACGCTCCCTACGGAAGGCCAAGGCCGCATCAGCGTGCCTGCGGCATCAAAAGTGATGGCTCGTCCAGTCGACATTATTAAAGTTAATGAAAATTGTAATTCTTTTCACGATTGGTAGAAACGCAAAATTGCGCAAGAAAGGGGATGGCATCAAAAACAGGAAATCGTCAAATCATGCGAGTCTTTCCTAAAGGACAGGGTTTCACCATCGGGCTTCTAGGAGCCTTGGCTGTGGCTTTGTACTGGCCTGAGGGTGGGGACCTGGATGGGCCGTTGAAGCCCGAAGTCACGACAAAGGCAGCCGTGGCGCTAATCTTCCTTTTGCAAGGGCTGAATTTGCCTTTGGGCCAATTACGGCAAGGAATAGGTGACTGGCGGCTTCATCTTTTCATACAGATTTTTTCCTTCGTCTTGTTTCCCCTGGCTGCCTTGGGGTTAGTCGTCTCGGGGATGATTCCAGTTCCATGGGCTCCCGGATTCCTATTCCTCGCCATCCTCCCCACCACCATTTCGACCGCCATAGTCTATACCTCGGCCTCGGGTGGAGATTCGGTTGCCGCTAC
>CAJQSI010000065.1 GCA_905612515.1 uncultured Opitutales bacterium
GTGACCAGGGCCCTCGCCCGCGGTTTCGTTGGCCTTGCTCGAATTTGACTCGTTTCCTCCGGCGTTCTCGTTGGTTTTTCCCTCGTTTGTGGCGACAGGTTCTTCGCCCGAGCTTTCTTCTTCTGAATTGGCGGATTCTTCCTCGGTGCCACCCTTATTTCCTTTATCCGCGAAAATGAGCGAAGTGGCGAAGAAAGTCGCTAGAAACAAGAGAAGTATGTTTTTCTTCGCGAACATCTTGTTAATTCAATTTCGGAGCGACTGCACGGGCGGTGCCGGAAAGACTGTATTTAATTTGCACGAGAAAATGGAATCTAATTACTAAATATGCACGCGCATGTGACAAGTTGATAAAGCTATTAACTCTATTAGCGGAATTTGCCAAAATGATGCGTTTTATATGAATTATTTTGGATTAATCTTCCTGAAGCGCTTAACTCCAGAAGATTAAGAATTCATTTTTTATTCAGATCACTGTCCTCACGCACTGAGGCGACGGGAACCGAGAAGTACTGAGGGCAACCGTGTAATTACCTTCGACTTACTCCATTCTCGTTCTTGCCAAAGCGCTTTGGAATCTTACCTTTGTGGAAATGGAAGTTCTCTGTATTGCATTGCTCGCGGGTATTGGCTTCGTCGTTGCCTACCATACTTATGGTCGTTGGTTGGGATCCAAGATCTTCGCCTTGTCTTCAAAGGCAATCTGCCCGTCGCGGAAACTGGAGGACGGGGTGGACTTCGTGCCGACGAAAAAATCGGTCATTTTCGGGCACCACTTCACCTCGATCGCGGGGACGGGGCCGATCGTGGGTCCTGCAATCGCCATCATGTGGGGTTGGGTGCCGGCCCTGTTGTGGGTGGTGTTTGGTTCCATCCTGATTGGCGCCGTGCATGACTTCGGCGCCTTGGTGGTCAGTCTGCGCAACAACGGTCAGACCGTGGGCGACATAGCGGGTCGATTGCTGAACAAGCGTGTGCGTTTGCTCTTCCTCTTTATTCTTTTCATGGCGTTGACGGTGGTTCTGGCGATCTTCGGATTGGTCATCGCGGCCGTCTTCAAGCAATATCCGGCTGCCATATTTCCCTGTGTCGTGCAGATTCCCATCGCGATCGCAATCGGCGTAATGCTTCACCGCAAGGGCTTTGGATTGCTGGCGCCTTCCATCGCAGCACTTGCGGTAATGTACCTGTCCGTCGTCTACGGCGACGTGGGAATCCTTGGGGAATGGAATGCCGCCATGGCCGGATGGTCCATCTGGACTTGGGTGGTCGTGCTGCTGGGATACTCCTACGTGGCCTCGGTTCTGCCAGTCTGGACGTTGCTGCAACCGCGTGACTATGTAAACTCCCTCCAGCTTATCTCGGCTTTGGCCCTTATCGTCCTCGGCTTGTTTGCTGCGGCAATTGCGGGTGGGGCAGGGGATGCCAAATTGACCATGGTGGCACCCGCCTTTAATGCTCATCCCGAGGGCGCCCCGATGATTTTCCCCTTTCTGTTCATCACCATCGCCTGCGGAGCTGTCAGCGGGTTTCACTGCCTCGTGAGCAGTGGCACCAGCAGCAAGCAAATTTCGAGCGAGCCCGATGCCCGTTTCGTTGGGTATGGCAGCATGTTGATCGAGGGGTTTCTTGCCACCTTGGTCATTCTCGCCTGTGGAGCCGGGCTCGGCTTGGGCGTGGCAACGGCCGGTGGCGAAACGCTAATCGGCGAGGCGGCCTGGGCCGAGCGTTACGCCTCTTGGGGGTCGGCCAAAGGATTGGGGGCCAAGGTCGGGGCGTTTGTCGATGGCTCTGCCAATTTCTTGATGGCTTTGGGCCTTTCCGGTGGAGTGGCGGTGGCTCTGATGGGGGTGCTGGTGGCTTCCTTTGCCGGCACCACCTTAGACACCGCTTGCCGTCTTCAACGCTACGTCATTCAAGAGCTTGGGCGAACCTTGAGCCCTGAGAATGGCGGGGTCTTCGCTTGGTTGAAGAACAAGCACGGCGCCACGATTTTTGCAGTCTGCATTGCGGGAGCCATGGCTGCAGTTCCACCCAGCGGATCCGAATGGACCCTTGCCAACGCAGGGAAGGGGGGGCTCATCCTATGGCCGCTTTTCGGAGCCACCAACCAACTTTTGGCGGGCTTGTCCTTCATGGTCATAACTTTTTACTTGTGGCGCCGAGGGAAGCCCGTGTGGTTTCTCGTCATCCCGATGATCTTCATGCTGATCATGCCCCTTTGGGCGATGCTGCACCAGCTCTTCTCCGCTCCCGGGTGGTTGGTCGGGGACAAGCCCGACTACCTTCTGGGCGGAATCGGCCTGGCCACCGTTGCATTGGAGGTATGGATGATCTTTGAGGGGTGGCAATTATTTCCCAAGGCCAAGGGCGTATTGGAGGATGGCGCATTGGACGTGGAGACCGCTTGAGTGGGTATCGAAGTCGTAATTCTCATCGTCTTGGCGGCTGCCTTCATCATCATGAAGGTGATTCAGGGAGACTCCGAGCGGAAGCGCCGAATCGAGCGTTCCGAGCGCCTATTGCGAGACAAGGCGGCAACGGGCGGATTCTCGGAAAAGAGAAAGTGGGATGACTTCGCCGAAGAGCACGAATCTTACCTAGAGCCTGAATCCGTGGAAAACGTTGAACTCGATAGTGACGGTGAATCAGAGGGCGATTCGTCCTTCAAAGAAAATCCTCACGAAAAAGCCGAAGAAAAGCCACCTTCGGACGAGTCAAAGTGAAATGACCTTGGCTCGATGGTGTCTTTCAGGCAAAATGCATTTCTTGTTTTCACGCCCGGATGGCGGAATTGGTAGACGCAGCGGACTTAAAATCCGCTGACCGAAAGGTCGTGCGGGTTCAAGTCCCGCTCCGGGCACATCCTCTGATACACTGACTTACAGGGGTTTTGGCGGTTTTTCAGGAGTTCGCTCTATTCTCTGCTCATTTTGTTGATTCTGCATATTCGGGCATATTTGGGGCAAGAAACGCATTAATTCTGTCTAAAACTGTCTAAAAAAGTGGCAAGGGGGGGTGGGGTGTGCCGATGGATCTGCGCTTTTTCCTATGATTCATCAATCCCCTAACGCAATTTTTTGCATATAGGGGCAATGTATTTTGCAACAGGGTAGGGCCGTCTAAGTTGATTTATTGCCCCTGTCGGAAGGCGTCCGCGCGTATTGCCACTGGCTTTCAGTCGTGTGCCGTAGTGCGGTTCAGTTGATTAGATGCATTGCGTCCTCTGGGAGATTCAAAACCCTTCGCGCGTGCGCGAGGCAAGGAATCCATTAAAACTACTGACGAACCGAAGCAAGCTTCCCGTGGATCAAGTGACCAACCTAGGCAACAAAAACAGCAATCGGACGTACCTCATCAACCTGAGGGAGGAGGAGTGAGTGGGTAAGTGGGGCAACCCCCAGAAGCTTGCCGCTACTTCAGCCGTCTTATCCAAGACTGCACCATCTTCGTATGAGGATCCTCCGCACCTAGCTTCTTGAGATAGATCGCCTTCGCCTTTAGCCAATAAGTGTAAGCCTTGGGCTTGTCGCCCTTGGCGTTGTAGGTCACACCTATGATAAAGTAGCCCCCACCGACGCTGGGATGCTCCTCCCCCAGCGTCTTGAGTTGAATCGTCAAGGCTTTCTCATAGTAGCCGATAGCCTTGTCGTATTCGCCCTTGTCTTTGTAAGCTCCAC
>CAJQSI010000066.1 GCA_905612515.1 uncultured Opitutales bacterium
AAACGTTTTCTGCGATGAATGGGGAGCGTAAAGAATCGAAATGGTTATGCAAAAATATCGGTGATGACTTTACCGTAGACGTCGGTCAAGCGAAAGTCTCGAGCTTAGCTCCAAGAACAGAAGCCAAGGACAAACCACCTAAACCCAGACTGCCTATGCCGAGGAGCTTTCTTCGGCTCAGAGAATTGCTCTCGTCGAAAATGTTCAGCATGGTCTATCGAATCATGATCTCATCTCCTACCGAGACCAGCTAAAACAGGGTTAGGAAAGGAGAAACATTCTTCAAGGCTATCCATTTAATAACATACTCCTAAAAGAAAACCTTTCCTAGCCAAAAGTACGTTTCCATGGTTTCCAAGCTTGCCCAAAGATCCGGCAAACGGAACCATAAGCGGGATGATTACCGGACTGAACCTACTTCCACTCCTGTCTTGTTCATGCGTTGCGCTTCATGCCCATGGCCCAAAGGACAATATCTTCGAGAAGGATTGACCGATTTAATATTGAACAAATAGCCCCAGCTCCCACTCAAAAAAGAAATCAATCCATGAACCTTGCTCGATTCACTTTTCTCCAATCACTAACGCTCCTAAGCTTCCTTTTGCCTACGGGATTGCTACAAGCCGAGATCGGTCTGTCCGCGGTATTCGGAGATCATATGGTGCTCCAGCGGGATCTCGTCCTTCCTATTTGGGGCTGGGCCGAATCCGGCGAAGAAATCACGATCACCTTTGCCGACCAAGAAAAGAAAACGAAAGCTGAAAAGCATGGATACTGGCGAACAGACTTGGATCCCCTTGATGCAAACGCCAAGGGAAGGGTGTTGAAAGTAACAGGAGGGGAAGGTGGCACGCTATCATTCAAGGACGTGCTAGTTGGCGAAGTCTGGATATGCAGCGGGCAGTCGAACATGGAATGGACAGTCAACGGTGCATTGAATCCCACCGAAGAAAAGGAATCCGCCAACTATCCTCACATTCGCCACATCAAGGTGCCGAAGATCCCCTCGGACTCTCATGAAATCACCTTTAATTCAAATTGGGAGGTATGCTCTCCCGCCAGTGCTGGAAACTTCACTGCAGTAGGCTACTTCTTTGGCCGCACCTTACACGAGAAACTCGGAGTTCCGATCGGCTTGATCAACTCTTCGTGGGGCGGAACTCGCATCGAGCCCTGGATTCCGACCGAAGGCTTTCGCATCATTGAAAAACAAGATTTCGCCAAAGGGGTGCTTAACCACATTGAGTCTGTCGACCCCGCAACGGTTAAAGGCAAAGCTAGACACCTTGCTGCCATCAATAATATCCAGAAGTGGGCAAAAGAAGCCGAGACTGCCGTCAAAATCGGAAAATTCCCTCCCAAGCAACCTGCCTCGACATACGTTGGTCTAGGCACTAGCCACCAAGATCCGACTCGTCTCTACAGAGGCATGATTCACCCACTGGTCCCCTACGGCATTCGTGGAGTTATTTGGTACCAAGGCGAATCCAATGGCAACGAAGGTGAAACCTACTATCACAAAAAGCATGGATTGGTGAAAGGTTGGCGCAAAGTATGGGGACAGGGAGAATTCCCGTTCTACTGGGTCCAATTGGCAAACTTCACGAACGACAAGAACGAACCCAGAGGTGGAGACGGTTACGCTCGCATAAGGGATGCGGAAAGAAAAGCTTTGGACATTTCCCATTCTGGGATGGCCGTAATCATCGACATTGGAGAAACAGGCAACATTCATCCAAAAAACAAACAGGACGTAGGCAAACGTCTGGCCCAATGGGGGTTGGCCAACGCGTATGACAAGGAAATCGTTCCCAGTGGTCCACTTTACAAGAAACTCGAAATAGATGGAGACAAAGCCCACATTCACTTCAAACATATCGGGGCAGGTCTCATCATAGGTCAGAAAGAAGGGCTAAAACCAACTGAGGAATTAGTCATAGATGCGAAGCTTCAACGCTTTGCCATCGCAGGAAAGGACAAGAACTGGGTCTGGGCCGATGCAGTCATAGATGGCGATACCGTAATAGTCTCGCACCAGGATGTCTCGAAACCCGTGGCAGTACGCTACGCCTATTCGGCCAATCCCCTAGGGGCGAACCTCTACAATCGAGAAGGATTCCCCGCCAGCCCCTTCCGCACTGACGACTGGTAAGAAAACTTCAACAGAATTGAAACTTACAAAAGTAATACCAGACTGTCGGCACATTAAGTAATGTGTCACAAGTCTCACTCTCCACACTCCGTTCACAAACCACCAATTCATTATGAAACAACTCGTTTTCCCGATTCTCACGGTCCTCTCCTTGTCCCTCGCCTCCGATGCTCGTGAAGAAAATGGAGTCGTCGAGGGCATACTCATCTCAAAAGACAAGAACTCCATAACCGTGTTGCCCGACGGAGCCAAAGAACCGAAGCGGTTCACTCCGCACTGGCGAGGGGGGCTACCAAAAGACGGCGGAGGTTTCGAGAAGAAGATGCTCGAGGAAATCCGTAATCTCATTACCACCAATCGCGTACGTGTTAAATGGGAATTTGAGGAACGGGCTCGAGTTGTCGAAGTGAAGACACTGGCGCCGAAATCCAAGAAAGGCACTATAACAGGAACGATAGTCGCCAAGGGCGAAAACTCAATAGACTTGAAACCCTTCGGCAAAGGTCCCGTGGAACGTTACCTCCCACACTGGCGCGGCGGCAACCCTTCCGCCGGAGGTGGTCTCGACAAGAAAGTACTCCAACAACTCGCCCCAATCAAGGTAGGACAGAAAGTGACCGTAAGCTGGGAATACGAGGAGCGTAAACGAGTCGTGAATATTCGCTGACCCGCAGTAGCCAAGGCACAAAAAAGAGGGACGGTTGCCCGCCCCTCTTTTCGAATGAGAATATTATCCCTTCGCTACTTTCTAGAGAGAATCCCTAGAATAATCAGCAAGGCCACTAGACTCGCCAGACTCGCATCTGTTCCGACGAAACCATCTATAACGCCTGTAATGTTCCCTATGATATTGCGAGCGCTTCCGTCGTCACCAGCACCGAACACCACCTGAACGACGACCAACAAGCCAATCGCTCCGATCAGAATCTGCGTCAAACCGCCAATTATGTCATTTAATCTCTTTGCTACGTCTTCCATGTTTATATCCCCCTCAATAGTTTGAGTAGTTTGTTTCAGTTATCCCCAGTCACGGCATAGCTAGCTATGTCCGTTTCAGGAAAATTCCCATTATGATTAATATTGCGATCAGACCGACGAATCCTTCCTCGCCACCAATATCACCAACGATCTCCGTCAAGTTCGCTACGACACTCTTACCGAAAATAGCCCCCTTCCCGAAGACAATCTCGACGACAACTCCAAGTGCCACTAAGCCAAGTCCCACCTGCGTGATTACCTTAATCCATTCGTTAAACTGCGTCAGAACATCTTTCATGTAACACTCCTTGTTAGGATTTGAGGCCAAAGGGGGCCTGGACCGGCAATAACCGGAGAAAATCCAAGACCAACCACCACAATCAGCTTCACTGGGATCAACATTTAATCTGAAAATGCGGAATTCGTCAACCTCTATATTAACGTAGATTATAACCCTGATTCGCCAGGATAAAGCCCTGGGCGATTAACAAACGGCAACATAGATGAAGCTTTCGAAATACGACTCATTCGACTGCCTACTGAACGAGATCAGCCCGTTCTTCAGTTAAGTTATTGTAAAAGTGAATTCAGCTCACATATGAGCCAAAATAGCCTTTCCGATTTCTTAACAAAACCCTAAGACATTCATATGCATCTACATCTTCACTCGCTAAAAGTTTCGCTGACGGCATTTTTCATCCTAGGGTCTGCCTCGTCTATACTTTGCTCTGATCCGTCAAAGTCATGGGAATTAGTCTGGTCTGACGAATTTAAAGGACCCACCTTGGATTACTCAAAATGGGGAATTGAGGTAAACGCCTTTGGAGGGGGCAACAACGAGATGCAAATCTATACCGATCGCCCCGAAAACATCCGAGTGGAGAAAGGAAACCTTATCATCGAGGCTCGCAAGGACGGACATGCCGAGGCAGGAGTCAGACGTGACTACTCTTCCGGACGCATACGTACAAAGAACCGAGGTGATTGGCGCTACGGTCGTATAGACATACGGGCCAAACTACCAATAGGCAAAGGCATATGGCCTGCCATCTGGATGCTTCCCACCGACAGCACCTATGGGACCTGGGCATCCAGCGGGGAAATCGATATCATGGAAATGGTCGGGCACGAACCCTCCACTTATCTAGGAACCCTTCATTACGGGGGAAAGTGGCCAAAGAACAAACATTCCGGCAAACCGCACAAGCTATCTTCGGGGACATTCGCAGATGACTTTCACATTTTCTCCATCGTGTGGGAGGAAGGAAAGATTCATTGGGCAATCGACGGTAAGTCTTGGCAAACCCAAACGGAATGGTCCTCCGAGGGCGGCAAATTCCCTGCACCTTTCGACAAGCGATTTCACCTCCTCCTTAATCTTGCCGTCGGTGGGAACTGGCCCGGTGCGCCGGACGCCAACACTAAATTCCCGGCCCAGCTCCTCGTTGACTACGTCCGCGTATACCAACTCGCAAAATAAAAATTGTTCACCGGAACGTAACCTTGATGAGGTTTGAGCCGCATTAGAATGTATGAAGACATTTCTTGCCGCCCTCTTTCTCGTATTCGTACTCGCGACGGGCATTCGCCTTGAAGCTGCTTCCGTGAGACAGGAACCGAGATCAATCGATTCCGCGGAGCACGGAATCGGTCGATGGATTCCGGACATCGACTTCGCGGAAGGGAAGTTTTACGAGGTTTGCTGAACATATTCCGCTAGCTGGCTAGGGAAACATCCTTAAGCAAGCATGCGTTCAGTAAGTCGCGTTGGCTTCTCTAGTGCGATACTCGCTTAGCTTCCGTTGGACGATCGCCTTTTCCGTATCAGTTAGGGCCTTGTACCCTCGGCCTTGCGGCCATCCATAACCCCATCGATACCAAGTTGGAAAATAAGGACCACCACCTGCTCGCACCGCTTCGTACATGAGCAGGGCCAAAGCCTCGTCTCCGGTCGTGTTCCGTATGCATTCCCGAAACTTGAGATCAGCCGCTTTCCGTTCCTCAGCGGTACCGCCCTTCCAGTAGGCGACGTCATGCTCGACGCAGCAACCTTTCCACAGTTCCCTGTCCTTGAAGGTTCCGTCGACGAAGAGACTACAGCCGTCGCTCTTGAAGTCGGCTAACTGTAGCTCACCCGACTTGTTCGAAGTTTCGCAACCTAAGCAAAGCAGACTGAAAGAAAAAAGGATACCAAAGTGAACGCGCATGCCTATAACAATCTCCAAGCTCACTCCACCGTGACCGACTTGGCGAGGTTGCGGGGCTTATCGACATCGAGACCGCGAATGCGGGCAAAGTGATAGGCGAAAAGCTGCAGAGGTATGGTCGCCACAAGTGGACGAACCACCTCGTGCACGGCAGGTACGCGAAAAACATCGTCGGCTGCCCCATCAGGCACTTCAACACCTTCGGGTACAATGGCAAGCACGGGACCGTTCCGAGCCTTCACCTCCTGCATATTGGCAATCGTCTTGGCTCCCAGTTCTCCTTCCTCGACGAGGAAAATGGATGGGCATTCAGGATTGATGAGAGCAATCGGACCATGCTTCAATTCGGCCGCAGGATAACCTTCTGCGTGGGCATAGGAAATCTCCTTCAACTTTAGAGCACCCTCAAGGGCCACCGGATAAAGGTCCTGACGACCAAGGAAAAGCAAGTGCTCTGCCTCGGAATATTTCTGGGCCAACTCTCGGAGGGTTTCTCCTCGTTGAAGGATGCTCTGAACGTTCTGGGGAATGTGTTGGAGAGCTTCCGCTATTTCACGACCTTGAATTGGCGAAAGTTCGCGCATACGGCCTAGAGCCAATCCCAACATCGCGCATAGGGCTACTTGCGAAGTGAAAGCTTTGGTAGATGCCACACCAATTTCAGCTCCGACCCGTTGATACACTCCTCCATCGGTTTCACGGGCAAGGCTGGAGCCAACCCCATTGGTGATACCAATCGTGAGAAGGCCTTTCGTACGCGCTTCCCGAACAGCTTCAAGGGTATCTAAGGTTTCACCCGATTGGCTGACTGCAATGACCAAGGTATGTCCAGCCTTGGGAGAATTTCGGTAGCGAAACTCGGATGCATGCTCCACTTCAACGGGGACACGGGCCAACCGCTCGATCAGGTATTCACCCACCATGCAAGAATGCCGGGCCGTACCGCAAGCCACGAACACGATGCGATCCAAACGACGTAGTTCGTCCTCATGTCCTTCCAAACCGCCCAGTTTAGCAGTCGTACCATCGTCACCGAAACGACCGCGCAGGGTATTCTCCAAAGCAACAGGTTGCTCAAAAATCTCCTTTTCCATGAAAGAATCAAAGTCCCCCATCTCAACGTCCTCGACCGTTTGGTCGATCGGTTGGCTCACCGCTTGGGCATCCTCGCCCTGCATCGTAATGATGCGGAAACCGTCTTCCCGCAGGAGGGCGATCTCTCCATCCTTCAAATAAACGGCATCACGCACTCGACCGACAAAGGCCGAGGCGTCGCTGGCAAGGAAAGTTTCGCCATCCCCCAAACCGACGACGAGGGGAGAGCCTCGACGAGCTCCAAGCAAGAAACCGGGTTCATCCACGCAGAGTACGGCGATACCATACGCCCCTCGACATTGGGAAAGAGCCTCTCTTAGAGCTTGAGTAAAACGGTCTTCCTCTCCCTCTAACTGAGCATAGTGATAAGCAATCAAGTTGGAAAGCACCTCTGAATCGGTTTCAGAGGCAAACTCAATGCCTTTACCCTCCAGGATACGTTTGAGCGGGCCATAATTCTCGATGACTCCGTTGTGAACAAGCGCGATCTTGCCATCCTGACTTAGATGCGGATGGGTATTGGATACCGTAACCGCGCCATGAGTTGCCCAACGCGTGTGAGCGATCCCCAAAGTTGAAGTCGGATTATTCTGCCGAAGGGTCGCAGCCAAATTCTCCACGCGTCCAGTCTCCCGGACCAAGGAAAAAGAATTACCATCGTGAAAAGCTGCCCCGGCCGAATCGTAACCGCGGTATTCCAACCTTCGCAACCCGTCAATCAACGCATCTTGAGCAACCCTATTACCTAAATAACCAACAATTCCACACATGCGGAGTGGAGATACGGCAAATCAAATAATTAATCAAGGAGCATCACCGACAGAATTCGCCTCCACCCATTCGTTAAAATGCCGTGGAACACGGTGGCAAAGTCCTCAGAGCGAATCAGAGCGAAAGTGGAACGGCTTTCCCAAAAATTTGCATCTCGTGAATGGACCAGAAAAGGCCATTCACTCGACCCGTTTGCGTGATCTTGAGGTGCTTCGCCTGAGTAGTGGGGAAGATGATATCGGTGACGGGATGTTTACCGGAACCTATGGCCAAAGGGTCGGACCATTTTTTACCGTCAATGGATGATTGTACTTGGTATCCGCGAGGATAATCACGAGTGGAGCCAGTTGAATCCAGTTGAATGCGGTTCACTTTGCAGACTGAAGGCAATTCGACCTGCACCCACATGCCGGGAACTTGTGAGGCCCCGGTATCGTATCGGCTTTTACCGTTTCCGTCTACGCATCCTCCTAGTTTGTTTGCTCCATGACTCGCGGTGAGTTTCCATTTTTTCCTGTTCGCAATCAGCGGCGGTTCCAGTTCCTCCAATTCGGCCTCTGTCCACGGCAATAGGCGGTCGCCCGATTCCTTGCGGATATCGGCCACGAATTTCTTGGTTATAGGGCCACCCTTGTTGCCAAAGCTATTGCGTATATAGGTGGTCACTGCAGCAATCCATTCGTCGTCGTTGGTTCCAAGAGGAAGCATTTGACCTGGATATTTCTTGCCGTCGAGCTCACCGGTCTGACCATGCAGAACAGTTCGTACCAAGCTGCCTCCGGAACCGAGCACACGAGGCGAACCGGGCAGGGGAGGTCCCAAGGTCACTCCCGGTTGTCCAACCATGGGCGTTCCCCTCCCGTCACCACCATGGCAGGCGAAGCAGAGCTGCTTGTAGATGACGCCGCCTTGTTCCATTTGCTTCCCGAAATGTGCGTTCAGCGTGCGTTGCTCGGCTAAAAGGGCCCGCTCCTGAGCGAGCTTTACGCGATTTCCGGCAATGCTCTTGAGGATCGGCTTGTCAGCGTGTTGCTCTATGAGCTTGTCTTGAATGCCCGCGAGCACCTCGGAATCCGTTGAGCCGCTGTAGGCGATCGAATTGATTGTCTGGAGGGACACGTCGGCATGAGTTTCTTTATCGAGTCCTTTGAATCCGGAAATGACAGTCTTGTCTCCATCGGTGAGAAAGGGCTCACTAATGCGTACTGCAGCCATGCGGACGCGGTGATCGGCATCCCCAAGCTTTTCCGTGAGCAATCCCGGATTGACTGCTTCCAGTCCCTCCAGCGTCCATAGAGCATGAACCCGACCGAGGGCGGACTTGCCTTCACGGGCCAACTTTTCGAGAGCGGGTGTCACTGACTTTCCATCTTTGCGGAGGATAATGAGTTTCTGGGCGGAATCGCGCCACCAGCCATTCGAGTGGGAAAGGTGAGCAACGAGATCGGCGGTGGAATCCTCCAGCATTTTCGGGTTAGGTCCAGGTTTGTGATCCTTGTGTACGAGACGATAGATGCGACCCTTTCCGACGTTTTTGTCGATGCCCCATTTATCAATCACACCGCGAAGATAGCTTCCCTTGCGAGTCCAGTTTCCTTGCTGGATAATGCCCCGGTGCATATCAATGAAGAACATGGTGCCATCAGGAGCAGTCTCTGCTCCCAGTGGCCGGAAATTTATGTCCTTTGAGCGAATGAACTCAAGACCGGGATCGGCGTTACTGAGCACGGTCAACCCGTTCTTACGCTCGACCTTGGCTCGGCGAATCAAACGACCCACGGGCTCGGGAATGAATAGATTGCCGTATAGTTCCTTCGGCAGACGATCCCCCCGATAAATGCCTTGGCCTGCGCAACCGGTGAAAACGTTCAGGCCACCGTTGGCGGCAACTCGACGGCGACCACCCTGCACGTCCGGTACGGCTGCAATGGGAAAAACGGTGCGAAAATTCGCCTCGGTCTGGCCCGGAGCATCAAACATTCCGTAGATTGGTGGTTGCTGAAAAAAGAAGGCAGGATTTTCTCCTCCGCCGGTGGAATAGTAAAGGCGCCCGTCATCATCCTGTGTCAGCCCCCATTGACCACCGCCACGCGGGAGACGCTCGGTCTCGAACTCACCATTGGTGTAGCGGTAACGGACGTTTTGGTAGGTGATGTAAATCCAATTGTCGAGATTCCAGACGAGTCCGCTGGGCTGGTGCTCCATGTTGCCACCACGGTTGCCACCTTCAAAGACCTTCACTTTCTCGTCGGCCACACCGTCGCCGTCGGTGTCCCTGTAGTTCCAAAGGTCGAGGGTATTGGTAATGCCGACCATGACGCGATCGTCCAAAGGTAAAACCATGCGAGGCAACAACAGCTTGTCGATGAACACGGTGCTCTTGTCGTAGACTCCGTCCCCATTCGTATCCTCGTGACGAGAGATGCGACTGCGCGGTTCCTGTTCGCCAGTGGCATCAGCGGTTTGCATGTAGGTACGCATCTCGACCACGTATAGAACGCCGTTTCCGTCCCAGGCCATGGCAACGGGTTCCTCGATCTGAGGCTCGCTCAGGACGAGTTCAAGCGAATAGCCTTCCGGCAACTCAATCGATTTGTGAGACTCCTCAATGGAAAGGAAACCTTTTTGATAAACATCGTCTCCCGGTGCGGCGAGGCTTTGTAAAGCGAGGGCTAGGAGAATAGTTGAGGGAAAGAGTTTTTTCATTTTCGTAGTAATTGCTGACATAGTTTGCGGTGTTGAGATTCGACAGAATTGCTCAAACAGAAAAATTAGCAAAACATAGATTAGATACCTGTCGATTATTTACAAAAGTAGCCGGTGGCTAGTTTTTTCTCTAGGACAAAGAAAAAATCCAGAACGAGGGGTCCGTCAAATCTCATTCGATCTCTGCATTCATATGAGGTATTCATCGTTTTTGAGATTGGCTTAAAATAGTAAAGGGAGAATGGTTGAATCAATGAAGCATCTCCTGACACTCGTTCTCCTTGCATGGATACTACCATCTCTTCATGCCGCCAAACCCAACTTCGTCTTCCTTTTGGGCGACGACATCAACCGTGACAGTCTCGGTTGCTATGGTAACGTCGACTGCCCTACCCCGCACATAGACAAGCTAGTGAAAGACGGGGTCAAGTTTAACAAAGCCTACACTTCGGTGGCCATGTGCGCCCCATTTAGGCAGGAACTCTACAGCGGACGCACGGCCTGGCGAACCAAGGCATTTCTTAACCACTCGAACTCCGTCCCCGACACGAAGAGCCTGCCTCATTACCTCAAACCGCTCGGCTATCGCGTAGGTCTAACGGGCAAGACTCACATCGGGCCAAGGACATCGTATCCTTTCGAATACTTAGGTGACGGCAGCAAACCCGATTCCAACAGCTTTCTTCTCGGCAAGGCCAAGGAATTCATCGGTTCCTGCCGCAAAGAGGAAAAACCCTTCTGTCTCGTCATAGCTTCCCACGATGCCCACTCCCCTTACACAAATGGCGACAGATCCGTATTTGATCCCGCAAAGTTAACCATTCCTCCCTACTGGATCGACACACCCGAACTACGTAAAGCCTTGGTTCCCTACTATGCCGAGGTTGCCAACTTCGATGCTCTTGCAGGAGCAATAAGATCCTATTTAGACGAATCCGATTTGGCCAACGACACCATATTCTTCGTCTGCACGGAGCAAGGGTCAGCCTTTCCTTTTGCGAAGTGGACCTGTTTCGACAACGGTCTCCACACAGGATTGGTGGCCTATGGACCCGGCATAGTGCCAAAGGGACATGTCTCCGAAGAACTCTTCTGGCTCTGCGACGTCGCCCCTACTATGATCGATGCCGCAGGGGGAAAGATGACGAAAGGCTTTTTCGACGGCCGCAGCCAATATGCCAACTTGACCGGAAAACCGACTCAGGTACACGACTTCGTGATCGGCCAATTCAGCAACAAGGGAATCATCGACAACAACGACCGCATCTATCCGATCCGTTGTATCCGGGATGACCGCTATTCCTTCATTTGGTCCCCCAACCACGAACAAATCACATCAAACCTGTCTCTAAGCAAGGCACTCGCCCTTATCAATGGCGAAACGCCACGGGCGAACAAACCGGGCAAGGAATTCCCCGCGGCCTCCTGGGTGGAGGCCGCCAAGGGACCGCCACTCGAAAATCCGCTCATCAGGAAACTAAATCGGCGACCCGAGTTCGCCTTGTACGACTTGCAGAAAGACCCCCACGAATTGAACGATTTGGCAGCCGACCCCAAACACAAGAAAACCATCAACCGTCTCCGCGACCAGCTCTTCAGTTGGCTAGAGCAACGCGACGATGCCGACCCCATCGCCACTGAGCGGGCCATTACCAAGAACAAGGCGAAGAAGCCCAATAAAAAGAGACCAAAGCAAAAAGGGCCAAACAAGTAGCTGCCCGGCAATAAGCAAGTCGGAGGTCCGCGACTGCAAAGCAAGGGTAAGAAGATTTATTTGAGCGGGTTCTCGTACCAAACGACGTTGTGGCTGAGTTGCCCGGCAATTAGCAGGTCGAGATCGGTATCGCCATCCATATCCACGGCCCGAATGTCATAGGCGGCTTGGTCGTCGGAAACGACGTGGGTGGTGAAGTTACCCTTGCCATCGTTCTCGAACCAAGCGACCACCTTGCTGACGTAGGCGCAGGTTGCGGCATCCACATCGCCGTCGCCGTCCATATCTACAACCTGCAGGCAGTGCGGGGAAAGAAGCTCTGTGTTCACCTCGTGAATCTTCCAGCTAGGGTTCTCGAACCAAAGAAGGCCTTTTCCGTGCCCTCGAGAAGCTAGAATGTCGAGCTTGCCGTCACCGTTCAAGTCGGCAGGTTGAATATTGGTCGCGCCAGGATGTATACCTGGTAAAAGGTGTTTCTTGAAAGGCTTGGTCGGGTCCTTGCCCGCTTCCCACCAAGCGAACCACTCTCCCTTTCCGAACTTCGGGTCGGGAAAACCTTTGGCGGCAAGGGTAAGGTCGACTCGCCCATCGCCGTTCAGATCGCCATAGCCTAGGTAATGGCTGAGGCCGGGGGCGTCCTTGTCGGCAAAGATAAATCGTTTCCAGCGCTTCGCTTTGCGAGGGTTCTCGGGCACCTTCAACCAAGCAGCTGAATTAGGAAATCCACCAACGGGTTGACCACTGTTGGCAAGAAGGTCTAGCTTTCCGTCGCCATCCACGTCCGCCTTCAACACGCCATGGATGCCGATTAGTTCGTCGTCCGCGATCCGCATTTTCCATTCATCCTTCAACGGGTTTTCGGGACGCTCGAACCAAGCGACCAACCCCGGTTTGTAGCGTGCACCAATGAAGTCGGGATCTCCGTCACCATCCACGTCGAAGGTTTCGCCATGGATGAAGTTCCGCCCCTCGTTCTCTCCAATCACCACGGGCTTCCAGTCGGGAGCCACGAACAAACGCGTCTTGCCTCCGCTGTTCGCTATCACATCCACCTTGCCGTCACCGGTGAAGTCAGCGGCTACCGCGACGTTGCAACGCTCACCTCGATGAACAACGTGTTTATTCCAGTTTTGCTCAGCCCATCCAAAATGAAAGAATGAAAGCAATGCGACGGAAAGATGGAAAAGTTTCATACCCCAACACGGGCAAACAAAATCAACCTTTCACGCAAGCGGAAAAGAAGGGGGGAAAGAAACTCTCGTTCCTTAACTACTGTTATTCAGACCGGGAGAGGAGCCTTAGCTTCATGGAATCATTTCCTCACTTGACCGAGAAAGGGATTGCACTTTTTCTTTTCAACAAATTTCACATGACAAACAATGCTCCTGCGTTCCAAGGCAAAGACTCCGCCATACCTCTCGACAAACTTGAACCTGGAAAGTGCGGGCTTGTGGTAAAGGTTGCGGCGGATTCGGATACATGACGGTTCCGGCTTACTTCGCCGCACTCGTAACCTATCAAGGGTTATTGCTGTTCACTTGAGCTCGTAAAAAACAACATGATGATCAAGCCAAGAAACCTTTCCCTCATTGTCTATCTCCTAACAATCGGCTTTGCAGAGTCTCTTCTCGGCAACGACTCCCCCACTCTTCCCAAACCCGGTCAAGTGGACAAGCCAGAGATGATTCGCTTCATCAAGCCCGACCCCACGGCGCTTCCCGGCATCGTGGTGGACGACACCGAAGCCAAACTGGTCGGGCAGTGGAAACATTCCGTGCACACCCCGCCCTTCGTCGGCAAGAGCTACCTCCACGACATGAAGGAGGGAAAGGGCGAGAAGTCCGCCACCTTCACCCCCGACCTGCCCAAAGCGGGTCTTTACGAGGTGCGTATGTCACACAACTCCAACATTCGTAGAGCCAACGGCGTACCAGTCACCATTCGCCATGCCGACGGCGAAACCGTTGTCCTGATAAACGAAGGCGAGCACGCCCCCATCGAAAAACTCTTCCGCTCGTTGGGTACATTCCGATTTGATAAAGGAAAGAAAGGTTTCGTCACCATAGCAACCCGTGGCACCGAAGGTAAGTACGTAATAGTAGACTCCGTGCAGTTTATCCATGAAAGCACAAAAAAGTAATTGACCTCCACTCTTTAAGAGTTACCGCATGCATTCAATTAACTCATCCTCTTTAGTCCTTAAGTCACATCCAAGAACAATGAAACATAAACTCTACTTCTTCTGCTTGCTTCTCTTGGTCCTGAAGAACTCTTTTGCGTCCACCAACACAGCAACAAACAAAGCCTACTGTTATTCTTTTCAACTTGAGGCAATTCAATTTCCCATTTTGGAAACTACTATCCATTTCACGACCTACGGGGCTAGGGACAATTATCACCACATAGTTCCGATGAACAACCTCTACCAGGCAGTTAGTGCTATTACTGCTATTGTAAACGATGAAGTCAAACCAGACAAAATGGGTTCACAAACTTATCGGGCAGACTATTTGTCCCAAGATGATGCTGGGTTGGATGATCATGGCACACTCAACCTTTCGATTCCAAATGTTGATGGCGATTTAAACGGGGTACCGGATTTTCTTCAGCAGGAAAAATCCGTTAGCATAACTGTCTCGGGAACACTTGACTCAAAATGGAGTTCTGGGGGACCAGAGTGGGTAGGAAGTCATCCAGTCACTTTTACTTTTACGCGGAGCGCAGGGAACCATGCGGGAACATATTCCGGCAGTCTTAGCGGCGATGATGGCCAATCATACCCATTCAATGGTTCATGGTATGTAATCAACAAATCCGGCACTGTTGCTTATGATGGTGCGGGATCACAAACCACTACGACGACAAGCGCCTATTCCGATGGTACCTCTGCTTCATTTTCTGGAACTGGTTCCTACACTGTCGAATCAGAGGATGAAATGACATTTGCTGGACATACCATTACCAGCGTTTCTAAAACCTTGAAGTTTAATAGTTTAAGACTAACCAGGCAGGGACGTCAGTATTCGGGTGCCAGTACATTTAAGGATGGCAACCCAAGTACAAACTGGGTGGACTTCGAGAACTGGAAGGTCTTCATAACGGACACCAACGACTATGATTCCGACGGTATTCCCGATTTGACCGACCCCGAGCCAACATCTTCGGGAAACGACGAGACAAAGTCGTCGTCTTATGTTCCCCCAGGAGGGTGGTATTGGTTTGGAGCCTATCCATGGGCTTACTCCTATCTAGAAAATGGGTGGTTGTATTGTCGCCCGACTAGCGACGGCTTGTACATGTACAGTGTCCAAAATAAGACTTGGTCACTCTATCCGCACCAAAACTAACAATTCACCTACAATCGATAGGTTACCCCCAAATACCCCCCAAGGCACTTTCTGGTGCAAAAATGAGTTGTAACCAAGGTAATGGCTTCACTGGTCGCCGCTTGATACGAGCGTCAGTCGATCGGCTTCATGGGAAAGTGCGGTGATGGGACATGCTGTTCGGCCATGAGCTTGCGTATGCGCTCCACCACCTCGGGATGCTTGGACGCGAGGTTCGTGCTTTCAGATGGATCAATTTCCATATCGTAAAGTTCGATCTTGAGCGGATCGTGATTCTTTCCCTTGCGAAGCATTTTTTGACGGATGCCTTTCCACTTTCCTTGCCAAACCGCTTGCTGACCACCGTAACCGGAAAACTCACGATAGAGAAAGGTGCGCTTGGTTTGCTTCTTGCCAAGCAAGGTGGGCGCTATGCTGATTCCGTCGCGATCGTCGGGTAAAAGATTCTCGGCATCTATCAAATCTAGAATGGTGGCCATCCAGTCCTCGAGACCAGTCACCAAATCGGATTTCGAGGATGGCTTGACCTTGCCGGGCCATTTCACGATAAGCGGCACGCGAATGCCGCCCTCATAAAGCGAACCCTTCAGTCCACGCAGTTTGTCCACGCTGTTGAAGAAATCGTAGTCCACCTCCAGTTTGAGGTGCGTCGTTCCATTGTCCGAGGTAAAAACCACGATGGTGTCGTCGGTCAGTCCCAATTTCTCGATCAAGTCGATGACTCGTCCGATATAGGTGTCCATGCGGGTGATCATGGCGGCGTAAGCGGCTCGCGGCGTATAGTGCGGGGTATAGCCATAACCTTGATGTCGGGAAAACGGGGGATCGTTCCATTTTTGAGCCAGGTAAGGTTTTAGTTCCTCGTCAGGCACATGCAGGGCGACATGAGGGATGACAGTTGGATAATAGAGGTAAAACGGCTTATCCTTGTTCTTGCGGATGAAGGCGAGGGCTTGCTCGTTGATGCGGTCGGGGGCATAATCCTTGCCCTTGAACACATCGTAACTGCGGGGGTCGGCAGGGTCGGTGCCCTTGACGAGCGCCGCATGACCAGGCACAGGAGGTTCGTTGTTGAGGGCGATGCGTTTCTTGTCGCTCCAAAGATAGTTCGGATAGTAACTGTGGGCATGTCGCTGGCAGTTGTAACCGAAGAAACGGTCAAACCCCTGGTTGACCGGGTCGCCCTCCGTGCTGGGTCCGCCTAGACCCCACTTCCCGAAAGCTCCCGTAGCATAGCCTTGTTTCTTGAGTAGCTCCGCAATTGTGACCTCTCCCTTGGGAATGGGACGCTGACCTTCGGGTTTCACTTCGCCGTTGTTGCGAATGAAGGCGTGTCCGGGATGCTTGCCTGTCATCAGGACGCAACGGGACGGAGCGCATACGGCGTTACCGGAATAGTTGCGCGTAAAAAGCATGCCCTCGGCCGCCAATTGGTCAAGGCGAGGCGTCTTGATCTTCTTCTGTCCGTAACTTCCGAGCTCGGCGTAACCAAGATCGTCGGCCATGACGTACACCACGTTCGGCTTGCGGGCCAACAGGCTACCCACAGTTACCAGGAAGGAAAAAACAACAAGGTAAATTATATTCATGCCTCATTGGTGGCGTGAAAGCGCCTCGGAAACAAGCGGAAAGGAGTTCTCATTTGGTTTGCCCACAGCTTAGGTTTCCGCAACTTCGATGAAAGCATGAGAACAAATCTCACATTATTGCTCCTAAGTTTGGTTTCTACTGTCACGGGAAATTCACCCGACTACTGGGCTACTGAGGATGCTAAAGCCCGCGAAAAGCTCCCTCTCTACAAGACCATACCCGCCGCCAAACCGGAAGAAATGACACCTGCGGCAAAGTGGCCGAAAAAACAGGATTTCATCGATTGGCGACGTTCTCAAGGCGACGCAACATCCTCCCGTTACTCCCTGCTCGATCAAATCAATT
The DNA here is from genome assembly GCA_905612515.1 of uncultured Opitutales bacterium. GTDB lineage: Bacteria > Verrucomicrobiota > Verrucomicrobiia > Opitutales > Seribacteraceae. Next base: position 16,906 of record CAJQSI010000066.1, read on the forward strand.
TGGATAACGTATCCGATCTCGAGACAGCTTGGATTTATCGCAGCGAGGACGGCAAGGCGAACGTGCAAGCCAATCCGATTGTGGTTCGAGGGGTGTTGGTCACTCCGACCCCCGGCAAGCGAATGGTTGGACTGGATGCCGCCACGGGCAAGGAACTGTGGAGTTTCCGAAACGAAAAAGGAGGGCAGCCCGCCTTTCGCGGAATGGTTCACTGGGAAGGGAACGAAAAACACGAGGGCCGTATTCTTTTCACTGCGAGCGAAACCCTTTACGCCCTTCGCCCCAAGGATGGTAAAGTCCTATTCGCCAAGCCGGGGCCGGAAGTGCGGGCGGCAGGAGCCATTTTTAAGAATGTCCTAGTTCTGGCAGGATTCCGCAAGGATGTCTTCGGGTTCGACGTTCGCACGGGTGAAAAGCTCTGGACTTTCCACACCATACCCGAAGAAGGCGAATTCGGACATGATACTTGGGACCGTCCCGAAAATG
>CAJQSI010000067.1 GCA_905612515.1 uncultured Opitutales bacterium
GTCCGGAAATTATGACGACACCCGAGTCCCGATCGGTCTGCCGATCATCCTGGATTTTCTGGCCTCGACGCCGACTCCTTTGAAGGAGCAGTCGATTCTGGACGCGGGCTGCGGAACGGGCACTTGTCTGGCCGGGCTTCAAGGGCGGGTTGGCAAGATTCATGGCCGGGAGTTGAGTGCGGGTATGCAACAGGTCGCGAAAAAACGATTCGCTGACGACCCTGATGTGCAGATCGATCAGGGCAGCATTACGGAATTGCCTCATGCCGATGAGAGTTTCGACGCAATCATCTGCAATCAGGTTCTTCACCATCTCGATCACGGAGAGGGCGAAGGTGCTACTGCTGATGACTTTCCGAACGTGGAGTGTTTCTTTCGCGAGGCCTTCCGCGTGTTGCGGCCTAATGGCATTGTCGTGATAAACACCAGCGGTCACCCACAGCATCGCGATGGGTTCTGGTGGGCAGCTTTGATTCCTGCCGCCATCGAACGGATGCTCCGGCGTTTCCCATCGCTCGAGACCCTCGAAGAAATTTCCAAACGAGCCGGGTTTATCGACTCTGAGGTCAACGTGCCCCTCGCGGAAGTGTTGCAGGGCAAGCAGTATCTGGATCCGAAAGGACCACTCAGCACAGCTTGGCGGGCGGGAGATTCTACCTGGTCTCTGGTCACCGAGGAGGAGCTGCCGCAGGTCCTCGACAAAGTCACATCCATGCTCAAGGACGGTAGCATGGCCGCATTTATAGAAGAACGCGAACAGCTTCGCGCCAAAATCGGGCAGACGACTTTTCTAGCCGCCCGCAAAGCTTAGACAACCAAGAACGCTTAATGAATTCCAAAGAAGATCCTATTAAAACAGTTTATATAGCGATGAGCGCTGACCTCATCACACCGAGTCACGTGAACATCATCCAGGAGGCCAAGAAGCTGGGCGAGGTGGTCATTGGCCTGCTGACCGACAGTGCCGTCGCCGGGTACCAACGCCTGCCATACATGCCATACGGGGAGCGCAAGGTCGTCATTGAGAACATGGTCGGCGTCCACAGGGTAGTGCCTCAGGAAACACTGGACCACGTGCCAAACCTGCTGAAGTTCAAACCCGATTACGTATTCCACCGCCACGACTGGAGCACTGGAGTGCTACGAAAGACCCGCCAGCGCGTCATCGATACGCTCAAGGAATGGGGAGGGGAACTGGTCGAGCCGAAGCATATGCCCGGTATCACATCCATGTCGCTCAGTTTGGCGATTCGGGCAGTTGGTATCACTCCGCAGATGCGCCTGGGGATGCTGAAACGACTGTTGGAAGCCAAGCCGTTGATTCGCGTGATCGAAGCACACAGTGGTCTGACTGGGTTGATAGCTGAGACCGTGGCCATCGAAAGCGATGATCGAGTTCGGGAATTCGACGCGATCTGGCTGAGCAGTCTTACCGACTCGGCATTAAAGGCCAAGCCGGACATCGAGTATGTGGACCGCATGAACGCCGTCGGCGACATTCTTGAAACCACGACCAAGCCCATCATTTTTGATGGCGATACCGGTGGCGTCTTGGAGCATTTCGTATTCATGGTCCGCACTCTGGAGCGCCTGGGCGTCTCGGCCGTGATCATTGAAGACAAGAAAGGACTAAAGAGAAACTCGCTGTTCGGCACTGGCGCCGGGCAGGTTCAGGATACCATCGAGGACTTCTCCCTCAAGATTTCCTCAGGAAAGCAAGCACAGGTGACCGATGACTTCATGATCATCGCCCGCATCGAAAGTCTGATTCTCAAGACCGGCATGGAAGACGCGTTGGCCCGCGCCAAGGCCTACATCGAGGCCGGCGCGAACGGCATCATGATCCACAGCAAGGAGAAAACCGCCGACGAGGTCATCACCTTCTGCAAGGAATACGCAAAGTTCACTGATCGTGTGCCGCTGGTGGTGGTGCCGTCGACGTATTCCCAAACGACAGAGGATGAACTGTTAGCTGCTGGTGTGAGCATCGTGATCTACGCCAACCATCTTCTGCGCAGCGCCTATCCGGCCATGGTCAAGGTTGCCGAAAGTATTCTTCGGAACGGCCGGGCGGCTGAGTCCGAGGAACTCTGTATGCCCATCAAGGACATCATAAGCCTCATTCCTGAAAGATAGTGAACAAAGCCATGATTCCATGTGAAGACTTTCTCGAATGGCTGGCGGCTCGCGGTGTCGATTTCTACGCGGGCGTGCCGGATTCACTGCTTAAACCGGTTTGCTTCTACCTGGCAGACCACGCCGGCGACAAACACGTGGTGGCGGCAAATGAAGGCGGTGCGGTGGCCCTGGCGTGTGGATACCATCTGGCCACGGGGAAAGTGCCACTTGTTTACCTCCAAAACTCTGGGCAGGGCAACACGATCAATCCTCTGCTTTCCTTGGCCGACCCCGACGTCTACAGCATTCCCATGCTGCTGCTGATCGGCTGGCGGGGCGAACCCGGCACGAAAGACGAACCGCAGCATGTTAAGCAGGGCAAAGTCACCGTCGGTCTGCTCGAATCAATGGGCATCCCCTGGCATGTCCTAGAGTCGGAGCCTGATGCGGCCCAGCGCAGTGTGGATGAGTTGGTCGCAATCGCCGCTGCTGAGAACCGGCCGGTCGCCTTGCTGGTCCGAAAGGGCACGTTCGCGTCCTACACTCCAAAAGATCAGCCCTCCAGGTCATTCGAGATGAGCAGGGAGGAGGCCATCGAAGCCGTGACTGCGCAACTGGGCGAACGCGACGCGATCGTTTCCACCACTGGGCACATTTCGCGCGAACTCTACGAATACCGGGAGCGCAACGGCCACGGCCACCATCGGGAGTTCCTGACGGTCGGCGGAATGGGGCACGCCTCACAGATCGCCATGGGCATCGCTCTGGCCAAACTCGATCGGCAGGTGTTCTGCCTGGACGGCGACGGTGCCATGCTGATGCACATGGGCGGCACTGCGATTGTCGGCGCGGCCGGCGTGGCGAACTTCAAGCACGTCATTTTCAACAATGGCGTACACGACTCCGTAGGTGGAATGGCCAGCGCGGGTTTGCAGGTTTCATTCACAGAAATCGCCAAGGCATCCGGATACACGGAAGCGTGGCGCGTCGAACGTGCTGACGACCTAGCCCAAAAGGTCGCTGAACTTCGTGCCGTGAAGGGACCAGCGATGCTGGAAGTCATGGTCCGCAAAGGCGCGCGCGCAGACCTGGGGCGACCGAAGACCTCGCCAGTCGAAAACAAGACGGCCTTCACGAAGTTCCTGTCCGACTGATTCCAACTCAGTCACCGATGGTATGGCCGGCACCACCATCGCCATGGGTATTCAGGTATGCGATACCACCAACCCGATGAGGTGATCGCTCGTGACTTCCGCCGGAATATGGCATGGCCTTTGTTCCTAGGTTCTAATTCGCAATACACTGATTCAAATTGTTGCTGAGGGATGGCCACTCGTTCTGGATCGGCACCAACTTGGTCCCCAATTTTCACATGCTCAATTTTTCAATTTTCTTCAAATTAATGCTGATTGGCTCCATATACATCAATCGAAGAGCCGCAAAAATGAATACGCCGGCCATATAGTTTGAGGTCAGGGAAAGACGCAACCGCAGTTAAGAGACGGGGACCCTCCCCCAACGACTCCTGACAAATTCCTGACAAGTAAAGGCCCATTATTGCCTCTTATTCCCTAATTCAGACTATCGAGATCCTTGAGCAAACAAAACCCATCAAGACCTTTCTGGCTCTATATAATGCTGGATAGGCCAGATTGAAGAGATTTAGGGCGCGAACAGGTGTCTGGCTCGACTCCCGCCACCTCCACCAAACTCTCAAGGTCATCAAACCTGTTCAATTCACTTGGCCCCGACCTCGGTCTTGGCGGAGTCGTTGGCGAGAAGTCTCTTTGCCTCCTTTAGGAGAAAGTCGATTTCGGTGAAGGGCTCGTGACTGACCTCCTGCCAGCGGACGTCGCCTAAGGCATCGACGAGGAAGGTGCCGTGGAGGGGAACTTTTTCGAAATCGTCGTAGGCCCGGTAGGTCCGGAAGGTGGAGAGTTCGGGGTCGGCGACGAGGGGGAAGGGAATGGAGTCGCCTTCCTCTTCGTAGGAGGCGAGGGCTTTGGCGAGTTCGTGCCGGGACTCGGTACTGATGGCGACGATTTCGAGGCCCGCTTGGCGAAAGGCGTCCACCTTGGGTGCGAGGGTCTGGAGTTGCTCGACGCAATGGAGACAACCGAAACCGAGGTAGAAGACCACGACGACGGGGCGGCCTTGATAGTCGGCGAGCGAGAGGTGCTTGCCGGCGGAATCGGGAAGTTTCCACGGAGAGGCCGGAGCGGGTTTCCAGCGGAAGGGTCCGAGGTCGTCGAGGTCGGGAAAGGGGTGTTCGGCGGTCTCGTCGGGGTTCGGCTTAAGCTTGGGGCGCCAGTCCTCGGGTAAACCTAGGCGTTCGGCGATGGGAGCGAGGCGAGCGAAGACGGGGGCCGAGAGGTCGACGGTTTGGCCGAGT
>CAJQSI010000068.1 GCA_905612515.1 uncultured Opitutales bacterium
TTCACGATGGAATATTTACTGCAAAGCAATTCGGGAAAGTTAACTATGGGTACGAGTCGTTTGTCCCCATTGCCGCCACAGGTCGTGACGGCGTGGTCTTAGCGGTTAGAGGCGATTCCCCTTTCGCCGAGCTTAAAACTTTGTTGGAAACGATACGCGATGAACCGGAAACCGTTGTCTTTGGAGCAAATTTAGGTGCTCCCAGTCACCTAACGGGCTTATTGGTTGAGAAAGGGTTTGATGGAGCTAAGTTTCGCTACTCCCAGACTGGAGGGGGGGCCGATAGGTTGGCGTCACTTCTCGGCGGGCATGTCGACGTTACATCATTTTCGATTGCCGAATATCTTCGCTTTAAAGAAGCAGGTGTTCGTGCTCTTGCTTATCTGGGCAAAGAGCGTCACTCGGCTTTACCCGAAACAAGCACTGCACTTGAGCAAGGTTTTGATGTATTGAATGATCTTACCCATTTTTGGTGGGCTCCCAAGGATACTCCTCCAGAGCGCGTCTCAGCTTTGGCTGAAATTTTCAAAAAGGGTATGAACACGTCGTATGTCAGAGAGAAATTTGCCGAATTACATCGCGAACCTATTTTTCTCACAGGGGATGAACTGAATATTTTCTTGGCGACTAGGGAACGGCTTTTTCGTGGAGTGGGACAGGGAGTGAAGTCTCCGCAACCTCCTTTCGTAGCGTGGGTAGGCGGAGGGGTTATTCTTCTTGGCTTGACCGTATTCTTTGATCGTAGGCGGGTAAGGTCTACCTCTCTAAAACGCTTATTCCCAATTCCTTCCAGACGATTATTTGGAGTATGCCTGCTAGTTGTAATGTATTTGTTATCTATGCAAAAAGGCGTGCTGGGATTCACTCTCGCGACATTTCTTTTCGTTACTTTGATGGGTGTTCGTCTTTCAGGTTGGCGAAGCCGTGTGCTCGTGGCGTGGTCGATGGCAGCTCTTGTCTTGGCATTTGGTTGCGAGGCCTTGTTTTCGAGTTTTCTCGGCGTGGATTTGCCATAATTAGATGCCTGATTTTCTTCAGCCTCTCGCCTCACCTTTATCTTTTGGTTTGGTGGCATTGGGAGCTTTTCTCGGGATTACGGTTGGAGCTATCCCGGGTCTTACGGGAGCCATGCTCATTGCTCTTACGCTCCCCCTCACTTTTTCGATGGAACCCGCCCATGCACTCATACTTCTCACCTCGATGTACGTGGGCTCAGTTAGCGGTGGTCTGATCACGGCGACCCTGCTTCGTATTCCCGGTACACCCGCTTCAGTAATGACCACCCTCGACGGCTACCCCATGGCCAAGTCAGGTCGACCCGGTCGCGCCTTGGGGCTCGGTATTGGCGCTTCTCTTGTCGGCGGGGTAATTTCTTGGCTCTTCCTTTGGTCTCTTGCGGAACCGCTGGCGGATTTGTCTACGAAGCTCGGTCCTTTCGATTATTTCTCCATGACTCTGCTTGCTCTTGCGCTAATTGCGGGCGTTGGCGGAAGTTCTCCCGCAAAGGGATGGTTGGCTGGGTTTATCGGTATGTTTTGCGCATTGCCCGGAGCTCACCCAGCCTCAGGGGAACCTCGGCTGACCTTTGGTTTTGTCGAAATGGATGCGGGATTTCGTCTTTTGCCGGTTCTCATCGGCGTGTTCGCTTTGGGCAAGATTTTGCGTGATCTTCAGGAAGGGAATTCTAGTTCGATTGAACGGATAGATGGCGATGATAAACCTTGGCTTTCCCTGCGCGAGTGGAAAGGGCATCTCGGAAACCTTTTTCGTTCCTCTTGCATAGGTTCGTTCATTGGCGCTCTGCCCGGAGTAGGTGCGAACATCGGTTCGTTGACGGCTTATTCGGCAGCCAAACGTTTTTCTCGAAAACCGGAAGAGTTCGGTAAGGGTAGCCCCGAAGGCATTATCGCTTCGGAGTCCGCTAACAACGCTACGGTCGGTGGTGCTCTTATTCCCCTAGTATCGCTTGGAATCCCGGGAAGCGTGATAGACGCCATACTTCTTGGCGCCCTCCTTCTACATGGGTTACAGCCGGGACCACTCCTTTTTCGTCAAAACCCAGACGCTGTTCATGCAATTCTTGGCGCTGCTCTTGTTGCGAACATTTTAACATTCGGCTTTATGACCTTGGGAGCAAGAAGAGTGGCTCGACTCGCTAAGGTCTCACCCAATGTTCTCATTCCCGTAACTCTCGTCTTTTGTATTCTCGGTTCATTTGCGCTCAACAACCGTTGGTTCGACGTCTGGACCATGCTTGTTTTCGGAGTGGTCGGCTTTCTTATGGAAAAAGGCCAGTTGCCTCTCGCCGCATTTGTAATTGGTTTTGTGTTGGCTCCTTTGGCGGAGAAGAATCTTTGCTCTGGGTTGGGTGCGTCCGGAGGAAGTTATCTCGAACTTTTTACTCGGCCAATTTCCTTGGTGTTTTTGTTGTTGGCCGTTACCCTTGTCTTACTTCCCTTACGAGCTGGCAAAGTACGGAATTCGTCCTCTACCTTATGATAATTCACTTTTTTATTATTCTTTACCAATTCTTGACTTCTTTCTGCATTAAAAAAACCTTATTGTGAGCGATAAACGACCCAACATCCTGTGGTACTGTACGGATCAACAACGTTTCGATACCATTGGCGCACTAGGAAATCCTCATGTGCGTACCCCAAACTTAGACGCTTTGGTCGATGGTGGAGTGGCTTTCACGCATACTTATTGCCAGAGTCCAATTTGTACTCCGAGTCGTTCTAGTTTTATGACCGGCATGTATCCTTCGCGTGTCCACAACACTCGAAATGGGAATGAAAGTTTCCCTTCGTATCCGCCCGTTGTTTCCAAACTTATTGCCGACAGTGGTTATGATTGTGGGCTCGTCGGTAAGTTTCATTTGCAAAGTTCCGGTCATCGTACTGAACCTCGTATCGATGACGGATTTTCCTTTTGGAAATTCAGTCATGCTCCACGCGACGATTGGAAAGAGGGCCACGACTACGCGGATTGGGTCAAATCCAAGGGCGGTGACCTCGATTCACTTCGGGAGCACGAGGAACGTGTTCCAACCGAGTTGCACCAAACTACTTGGACGACCGATATGGCTCTTGAATTCTTATCTCAAAAAAGAAACAGGCCCTGGATGCTAAACCTTAACCCCTACGACCCGCATCCGCCATTTGTTCCGCCCAAGAGCTATGCCGATCTATTCGATCCCGCTTCCATGCCGGGTCCGCACTTTCGCCCGAGCGACATCAATACTCAGGAGAAGCTTGCCTTGTGCGATTTTCAGGATGAAGTCAGAACGCCTGAGGAGCACGATGCCAAGCGTAATCAAGCCCTCTATTATGCGATGATCGCTCAGATCGACGATCAATTTGCCCGAATTTTGAGTTTTCTCGAGGATGCGGGGGAAATAGAGAACACCGTGATTGTATTCACAAGCGACCATGGGGAAAGTCTCGGTGATCATGGCCTCATGTTCAAGGGCTGCCGTTTTTACGAGGGTCTGGTCCGGGTGCCGCTAATTTTTTCATGTCCCAACCGTTTTCTTGGTCCACTTCAAAGTCCTGCTTTGGTTGAGTTGCTCGACCTCACGGCTACTTTGCTCGATCTTACGGAGGCGGGCCAACCTGATTACCTACAGGGTAGAAGTCTTTTACCAATCTTAACGGGAGAGGCGAATTCGACTCATCACCGAGATTTTGTTCGCAGTGAATACTTCGATGCCCTCGATCCCCACTTTACGGGGGGAGGGGGAACTTTCGCTACGATGTTTCGAGACGAACGGTACAAGTTATGCGTCTATCACGGGAAGGAGATCGGTGAGCTTTACGATTTGAAAAACGATCCGTGGGAACACAATAACTTATGGGATGCTCCGGCGGAAACCCAAACCAAGAATGAATTGTTGGCCCGTAGCTTTGATGCTCATGTTCTTCTGACTACGGACATGGGTTCTCGCCGTATTGCTCCAATGTAAGCAATTATGTCTAGACGCCAGAAAGAACTTTCCGCAATCCAGCGGGAAGTTCTTGCTGATTGTATTGCCGATTTAAATCGGCAATGATTGAAGGCTAGTGTTTTACCAACTGTCGTTACGATCGCGACGTGGGCGCTCTTCGCGAGGTCGAGCTTCATTAACCTTTAGTGCGCGTCCACCCATATCAGTGCCGTTAAGGGCTTCGATAGCGGTATTTGCTTGATCGTTGTCATTCATTGTGACGAAGCCGAATCCTTTGGATCGGCCGGAGTCACGGTCTACTATGATGGTTGCTTTCTCAACATCTCCGTGTGCAGCGAATGCATCGGATATATCTTGTTCAGAGGCTGTCCATGCGAGGTTTCCTACGTATATTTCCATTTTATCTGTCTTATCTCGTGTTTCTAGAAAACGCTCATCTTGGAGCAAACTGTGACTACGCGGATACCTTTGAGGGTTATCTAAGTGTTCGAGGTTTGTTTCAGGATAGAACGATAAAAAAATAAACATGCAGTTTTTTCTGAAAAATGCAAATGCGAAAAGCTTTAATCTAAGCCCTTGAAATTTAGGGGCAAGATGCTACGTCTTAGTTATGCATCTTTTTTTCCTTCTCGCCCTCGTTTCTTTTCTTGCCATTCCCGTCTTTGCCTTGGGCGCAAAGCCGAATGTATTGTTCATCGCCATTGACGATCAGAACGACTGGATCGGTTATCTTGGAGGCCATCCTATGGTGAAAACTCCGCACATCGATCGATTGGCGGCCCGCGGGACTGCATTCACTAATGCCCATTGCCAGTCCCCGCTCTGCAATTCTTCGCGTACTAGCCTGATGACGGGGTTGCGCCCTTCCACCACTGGCGTTTATGGCCTTGCCCCATGGTTTCGAACTCTACCCGAGTTAAAGGATTACGTGACTTTGCCGCAATATCTCAAGAAGCATGGTGGTTATACTACTTACTCCACAGGTAAGATTTATCATGGCGGTCATGGTCGCAAGAAAACGGATAGGGAGTTTGACGTTCTCGGTCCCGGAGCGAGTGGGCGCCCCTTTCCGCAAAAGAAGTTAGTGACTACTCCTTTCGGAAATCACAGGCTTGTCGACTGGGGGACTTTTCCACATAAGGACGAAGACAAGGGGGATTGGAAGGTTGCCTCTTGGGCGGTTGAGCAACTCGATGCCAAACCGAAAAAGCCTTTCTTCCTGTCAGTTGGTTTTTTTCTCCCCCACGTTCCGTGTTACGCGACTCAAAAATGGTTTGATCTTTATCCAGACGACGATTCCGTCCTGCCTGAGATTTTTCGAAAGGATCGAGCCGACACTCCTCGTTTCTCATGGTATCTCCACTGGTACTTGCCCGAGGTTCGGCGAAAGTGGTTGGAGGAGGTCGGTCAGTGGCGGAATCTAGTTCGCTCTTATCTTGCCTGCACTAGTTTCGTGGACTCGCAAGTCGGGCGCGTTCTCGCTGCCCTTAAGAGGAATGGTTTTGAGAAGAACACGATCGTCGTTCTCTGGAGTGATCACGGTTGGCATCTCGGAGAGAAAAACATTACGGGTAAGAACACCCTTTGGGATGACGGGGCTCGCGTCCCTCTCGTTTTTGCCGGTCCTAGCGTGAAGCCTCTTCAGCTTTGCGGCAAGCCTGCCGAGTTACTCGATATTTATCCAACACTGATTGAGCTTTGTGGTTTGCCGAAAAACGAAAAGCTTGAGGGGCATAGCCTTGTTCCCCAACTGGAGGATGCTTCCTCTTCTCGCAAATGGCCGGCCATCACCACGCACAATCATGATAATCACGGTGTTCGTTCGGAGCATTGGAGTTTCATTCAATATGCTGACGGCTCCCAAGAGTTATATGACATGCGCACGGATCCCCACGAGTGGAAGAATTTAGCCAAGAATACCAAGTACTCCCGCGTTATTCAGGAACATCAAGCCTTTCTCCCTAAGGTGAATCGAAAGCCGGCCCCCGGCAGCGCTCATCGGATCCTGACTCGAGACAAGAATGGTAAGGTGATCTGGCAAGGTGATGAGATTCGCCCCGATGACTCCATTCCGGGCATTGAGGATTGAGTGGCCACGTCTTATTTCTGCCCGATTTTTTTGCTCTTAGGCTTGCAGCCCAAGCCTAAGATTCCATTTTCGCTGACTTTCGCTTTACCTAAAGGAATGTTTTCTTCTTATTTGAATACACCTAAATTATTCAGCTAATGATTCAATTTACCTCCTTCTTATTTACTGCGTTATTCCTGTCTGCATTCATACATGCAGCTAAGCCCAATGTCCTTTTCATCATGTCCGACGACCATACCTCGCAAGCCATAGGAGCTTATGGAAGTCGTTTGGCAAAGCTGAAGCCTACGCCGACCATTGACCGTTTGGCCAAGGAAGGGATGCTCTTCGAGAACGCTTTTTGCTCGAATGCAATCTGCGCACCGAGTCGGGCAACAATCATAACAGGGCAGTATGCCCATACCTGTGGGTCTCACGACCTAAGTGGACGCATCGAGGGACAGCGACAGTACCTCGCCAAGGAAATGAAGAAGGCGGGATACCACACTGCCATGGTCGGCAAGTGGCACCTCAAGATGGAACCGGCCGCCTTCGACTTTTACAGCGTCTTGCCGGGGCAGGGAAAGTATCACGATCCCGAGTTTCGTATCCGAGGAGAGAAACCATGGCCCAAGAATTTGATCAAGTTCGATGGCATGCACTCGTCCGATGCCGTGACCGACCAAACCTTGAAGTGGCTCAAGGAGGGTTGGGATGATGACAAACCTTTCTTTCTCATGCACCACTACAAGGCGCCGCACGACTACTTCGAGCACGCCCACCGCTACGACGACTACTTGGCCGACGTCGATATCCCGCAACCTGACAGCCTAACCAACTCCCATCCCAAGGGATTCGGGTCCATCGCCACTCGCGGACACAAGGACGAGCTAGTGCCCCATGTCGGAACTTCCATCGGTAAGCGCAATCCCCGTCGTTCCTATGCCCATGACTTGCCTAGTCGCTTTCCCCAAGATTATCCTGCCGATTACGATCCCGAGAAACTGTCCGACGCCGAAGTTCAGCGGATGGCTTACAACGTATACCTTCGCAAGTACCTACGTTGCGTGAAAGGGGTCGACGACAACCTCAAGCGACTTTTCGCATACTTGGAGAGAAAGGGCCTGATGGACAATACCGTGATCTTCTATACTGGGGACCAAGGCTTCATGCTCGGCGAACACGACTACCAAGACAAGCGATGGATGTACGACGAGGCCATGCGGATGCCCCTCCTCGTGCGCTACCCCAAGACGATCAAGGCGGGCAGTCGAACCGACGCCATCGTGGGCAACGTCGACTTCGCTCCCACCATGCTCGCTTTCGCCGGGGTTAAGACGCCCGGCTACATGCAGGGCAACAGCTTCAAGTCGATTTGCGAGACCGGCAAGGAACCTCGTGGTTGGCAGCAAGAGGCATATTACCGCTACTGGATGCACATGGCCCACCATGACAACCCGGGGCACGTCGGCATTCGCACCAAGGAACACAAGCTCATCTATTATTACGGGGCCGACTACAAGGGAGGCAACCGTACGCCGCCGGCTTGGGAACTGTACGACTTGATCAAGGATCGTTTCGAGACCGTCAACCAGTACGATAAACCCGAATATGCTGCAGTCGTGTCCGACTTGAAATATCGCTTGGCTGCACTGCGCAAGCGAATCGGTGATGACGGACGCGATTTTCCGGAGACCGAGAAGGTAGTCCAAGCTCATTGGGAATACGACGAGCAGGACCGTAAGGAAGCCGTTGAACTTTCCCACCATTTCCTCGCTCGTCGCCTTGACTTTCTAAAGAATCCCCCGAAAAAGAAAAAATCGCTTCCGGACAAGAAATGAATTCCATCATGAAAAACAAACTACTTATCGCCACCTTTTTCGCATTGGTATGCTTCGCCCAAGGCAAGGAAGCTGTTTCCCTCTTTAATGGTAAGGACCTTACGGGTTGGAAGAATGCCAAATACATTGTCGAGGACGGTGTCCTCATCTGCAAGGGGGGCAACCTCGTCACGGAAAAGCAGTACACCAATTATGTTTTCGAGATGGATTTTCTGCTGCCTCCTGGAGGCAACAACGGATTGGGCATTCACTACCCGGGCACGGGTGGACCATCGGGATCGGGCATGGAACTGCAGATCCTCGACAACAAGCATCCCAAGTATGCCAAGCTGGTGGATTCCCAGTACCATGGCTCCCTTTACAAGTTGAAGGCAGCCAAGCGCGGTCATCTCAAACCGGCAGGCGAGTGGAACCACCAGAAGGTGACGATCGACGGTCCGAGCGTGAAGGTTGTGCTCAACGGGCTGGAGATTCTCGATGCCAACTTGGACGAAATCAACAAGGAGAAGCCCAAGCACAAGGGGGCTAAGCGCCGGAGTGGTCATATTTGCTTTGCCGGGCACGGTGCGCCGGTCAAGTTCAAGAACATCACGATCAAGGAACTTCCCTCCAAGAAGCCCTGATCTAGAAAGCTAACCCGCCGAAAAGAAAACACCTCCCAAGAAAAAATGAACTCCATCATGAAAACCAAATCCCTCATTTCTCTCTTTCTTGTCTCCGTATTCTTTGCCCAAGGTAAGGAAGCCGTTTCCCTTTTTAATGGTAAGGATCTAGCAGGGTGGAAGAACGCTAACTACGTCGTCGAGGACGGTGTGCTCGTTTGCAAGGGGGGTAACCTCGTTACGGAAAAGCAGTACACGAATTATATCTTCGAATTCGACTTTCTGTTGCCTCCCGGAGGCAACAATGGTCTTGGCATTCATTATTCTGGTTCCGGCGACGCGGCTTATTCGGGCATGGAACTTCAGATTCTCGACAACAGTCACCCCAGATACTCTAAACTCAAGGACTATCAGTTTCACGGTTCCCTTTACACTTTGCAGGCGGCCAAGCGCGGTCATCTCAAACCAGTCGGCGAATGGAATCACGAAAAAGTGACTGTTGATGGACCGCTCGTGAAGGTGGAACTAAACGGAGTCGTTATCTTGGATGCCAATTTGGATGAATTGAACAAGCAGAAGCCCAAACACAAGGGCGCTAAGCGCCGGAGCGGGCATATTTGCTTCTGCGGGCACGGTGCGCCGGTCAAGTTCAAGAACATTACGATCAAGGAACTGCCCGCCAAGAAGTCTTGAGGGTTTAGTTCAGCAGGTAAGCGAACTTCTATCCGAAGAGGCTTTGGAGCCTCTCGCCTTCGGGAATCTTCAGCGGAAATTTCTTACTGAAGGCATGATTCTCGATTCCAGCCAGTTCACGCAACGCACGGTGGATGTGTTCGGGTCGCGTGCGAATGCCTTTTTCCTCGTCGATCGCTAGCGTCTTGTTTTCGATGGGTACGAGAAATTGTCGTTCGTCCGTTTCCCCTACCACGCGATTGCCCCGAATGCCTTTTCCCATGAACATGATCGAGCCGACCGACCAATGGTCCTTGCCATCGCCTTTGTTGTAATGGGGTGTGCGACCCATTTCGCTTTGTATCACGACGACCAGTTTGTCGCGAATCTTCAATTCCTCGGCCCGCTTGATCAAGTAGTCGATGCCGGCGAGAAACTCCGGGATCAGTCTCATTTGATCGGGGTCGTTGGTGGCGTGGCTGTCGAATTGGCCGATGGATAAGTTGGCCGAAACACAGACCCCGCCCTTGAAGCACGACAAGGCGATCTCCGCTTGTTTCGCCAATCTTTCTTTGGGGATATTGTTGCTGATGTAGGGAGTGACTCGCTTGAGGGCCTTGGAATTGGTTTGGGCAGCGTAGAGCATGCTTTGGGCGCGTTCCGCTCGCGGCAATTGAGGATGAGCCATCGGGGCAGATTCGGCTTGTTCGCTCAAGGCTTTCTCAATCAAGTCGAGGGCGAAATCATCATGGTAGAGGTTGCGTGCAACTCCTTGGACGGAGTCGGCGTTGGCGATTAGCTTGAGCGATGGCAGGTAGGGAATCCTCGCCATCGGCACCAAGTTACCGGTGGCGGAGTAGTTGCCGAAGGTTAGGAACGCCAGTGGGGTTTCCGGACCCCGGCAGGCGGCGGCGAGGGCGGCGAAGGTGGGGTAGGCTAAACTGTCGAGCTTGCCCGTTGCCATGTATCGCTTGCAGGGCGAATGGTTGTTGATCGAGTAGTCCAGGCCGTTGAGCACCAGTAACTCGTTGCCATAGGCCTTGAAGAAATCCTCGTTGCTCATCCCTTTTCCGACCTGCTTAGCGGTCGGGGCAAAGACATGTTTGCCGTGGGTTAGGATATCACCTTCCTTATACAATCGATTGATCCCATTGACTCCCTTCGGGTCCATCAGGTAGGTCGTGTCCCATCCGCCGGAAGCATTGAAGGTGACGTAGTATGGCCCTTCGTATGCGTCGGGTTCCTTCGCCTTTCCCTGCAACAGGTTGGGCCAGCTAACGGGCACGGCTAATCCAAGGCCCGCTTTACCACAGAATTTGATGAAGTCGCGTCGCATGGTTGAATCGTTTATTCGTAGAGAAATTCAGGTTGCCGTAGAAGGTAGGTCACCACGGTTCGCCAGCCACGCAGGGTGTAATGAGGATCCTCGATCCGTTTGCCGTCGATGCGTCCGCAGAAATAGGTATCTCGCTTGTCGATGCCCTTGCGTTTTTGAGCCTCCGCCACCACGTCGGCAAACAGCTTGAAAGTTCGCTCGACTTCAGGGTGTTCGATGGGTTCGTGACGATCGAGCAGATGACCCCGGAGATGAACGATGGTTTTTCGAATCTTTAGGTCATTGGCTGGGTTTGAGCCGGGAACGACGTCCTTTTCAATGTGAGGGAACAGGCGCCTTTTGGGGGGCTCACGGGCAAAGTCTGGCGTGACGTGCAGGCAGGAGACTTCGTTTGCCATGATGCGCTGGATGGCGCCCATGGCACCGCTGGGCTCGGGCAGGCGCTCGGTGACGGACTGCGAGTTAATGCCCCCGTAAAGAATCTTCATTTCCTTTGCCACTTTTCCCCAGCGCTTGCCGAACAGGGCCTCGATCTTGCGCTCCAATTGCTCGGGGGCCAACAGGCGGGTGACGCCGAGATCGTGAAGCTCCGCCTTGCGGTGTGGATGCTCAACCACTGCCTTGAGTCCGTCTGCCCGGTAGAAAGGCGACTTGGCCAATTCCTTGAAGACTAGTTTTAGGTTGAAGTTCGCTTGGGCGAAGCGTTTGGCCACCTCGGCGATTTCGCGACGTTGCATGGAGTATGCCCGTCTCCGAGGAGTAAAGAGCGGATCCTCGATGTCTTGCGGTGGACGCAAGGCTATGCGCCCGCTAAGCAGATACCAGACGTGTTCCGTCATCGCGACGGCGAACCTTGGATCCTTGGCGGTGCGGGAGGCGAGCCACTGCAGGGAACGCCATTTTTCTTCCTTGGGCAGGTTCTCGCCTTCCAGTCCCGGAACGAACATGTCCTCGAACCATCCGTCCTTGCGTTGCCCATAGTGGCCTTCTTCATTGTAGAAATCCTGAAACAAGCCGGCTACCGGGTCGATGGTGCGGTGACAGACCACGCAATCCGCCGCTTCCATCCACGGGGTCTCGTACTTGGTGTCGATGGCTGCGGCATCGGCGACTTGGTCTGCCAGTTCCATGATGTTTATGCCAAGGAAGTGTTGATAGTACATGCGGGCCCGTAGTCGGTTCCGGTTGGTTTCCGTGGTGGGATAGCGGCGCAGATAGTGAAACATGCTGAAGAGGCCGGCGTGCGGATAAAATCCCGTCTTCGATTCCTGCACCTTGCCATTTCTCGCCTTCAAGGCAGGCAACTTGGTCGGCACGTACTCGAAGGGGTCCTCGGGATTTTCGAAGCGATCCTTTACCTGCTCGAATATGCCGTAACCTCTGGCCGAGTAGGGCGAGACCATCATGTAGTCGGCGGTCATTATCTCGGTGAACGGTCGATCTTTTCGTACCACGTGGGCAATCAACTCGAGCGGTTCGCCTCGGATTGCCTTGCGGTAGACGCGCGCCATATCCCAAAGCGCTTCTTGTCGCTCCCTTTTGTTCTCTATGTGGCTGAAGTCATGCTTTTGGTACCAGTGACGCGTTTTATCGAAGTGATTGTAGGACAGGATCAACTCACCGTTGCCGTCGTAACCATCGGTCAGGAAGATATCGTTGAAGCCTTCCTTGAGGCGCCCGTAAAAGGCGTCCTCGGTCATTAGTTGGTCGAGGGTCGCGTCCAATCCAGCCAATTCCTTCTCCTTGATGGCCTGTCTTTCCTTTGGGGTCGGCAGACGGCCGGTCAGCGACAATGTGAGGCGGCGTAGCAAGCTTTCGTTCCCGATCATGGTGACGCCCTCGAAAAAGGATCGCGGCTTGTATTTCTCGGCGGTGGATTCCGGAACCGATTTCCCTTCCATCCGGTGGACGAATGCCTTGAGGATGGCATGGCCCGTGGAGTCGGGCTTCAGGACTTGTTCACCCTCATGGTTCAGTTTTCCGATTGGTTTCAAAAGCAACCGCGGCAATTGCCCCTCTTTGCGCATCCGGGCCATTTTGAAGAAGGCCTTGAAATTTGCATTCTGGGCAGTTTGGAGTTCCGCGCCTCCCAAGAGGACCGTTTCCCGCAGAATGAATCGACTGTCCTCCGCTTCGCCCGAACTGTTGTGACACTTCAAGCAGGAAAGTTCGCCCACCTTGCCCCATACCTCGTCTACGAAATCGCCGTCGGGCGACGGTTCGAGCCTGTCCGCCCCCGGCAACGACACTTGCAGGCTGATGGCCAGAAGCATCATGAGTTTTGGCTTCATTGATCTTAACTTATTCCTCGCTTATCTAAGTCGCAAAGTAGAAAGTGACCGCAAGAGAATTTTTTCTTCTTGAAGACTACGATGCGTTCAACGCCCTAATGACACTAAGATGGAGACTTCGTTTTATATTTGAGGATTTCCTGAATCTTTTATTTTGAGTTCTTTGTTTTGATGAGTGAAGACACTAAGCGATCACAGACCTTTACAATCGGAGGCGAGTCCACCGTTAATCGCATGGGTTTCGGCTCCATGCGTCTTACTGGTCAACCGGGTAACTTCGGACCATATGCTGAATGGGAAGAAGGCAAGGCACTTTTGAGGAGGGCAGTCGAGCTGGGGATTCAATTCTTCGATTCAGCATATGCTTATGGTCCTGAATGGACGGATAAGCTAATTGCCGATGCACTCTACCCTTCTCCTGCAGGACTCTTTGTCGCGACCAAGGGAGGTGTCGACAAGCCCGCTCCGGGGCAGATCGTAGTGGACGGTTCGCCGAAAACTTTGCTTATGCAAGTTCAGACTGCCTTGAGAAACCTGAAGACTGATTGTATCGATCTCTTTCAACTGCATCGAGTCGATCCTAAGGTTCCCCTCGAGGAGTCTGTGGGTGCATTGGACTCGGCGCGATGCGAAGGAAAGATTCGTTTCATCGGCTTGTCCAACGTCAATCAAGAGGAACTGAACAAGGCATTGACCGTTACTTCGATCGCATCCGTTCAAAATCGGTACAACCAAGCAGAACGTGAAGACGATACCATGGTCGACTACACGAATGAAAAGGGGATAGCCTATCTCCCTTGGGGACCGCTTGGAGCTCAACCGATGGAGTCAGGAGCACCTCTTCCCGCCAGAGACTCCTTGGCTTGGTTGCTCGGACGCTCGTCAAACATCATTGTCATTCCGGGTACTACTTCGACTTCTCATCTCGAAGAGAACGTGTCGGCTGGTGATGTCGTCTAGGTTGTTGGGGAATCCTTCACTGCGGAGTGTTGAGCCCACTTCTCCTCGATCGGGGAATAATTAATTAGTCCCAGTACCAAATGGGCAGCCTGATCGGCTTTTTTCGGAATATCTTGAGAGTTTTTGCAGGAATGTGTCGCTTGTGAACGATGACGTGGTCGACGTGCTCGTCGAACCATGAATCGAAGAGGGTCCACAGTCCCTTTTGGCCTTTGTCGTCACCCCAGCTGTTTTCGATGAGCCATTTTTGAGGAACACCCTTCCTGAGGTCGGTCCCGATGATGGCCATCATGTGTCCGGCTCGCTGAGCACACAGGCGCTTGCGTTCCGGTTTGGATAATTCGATCTCGATACCGAAGAGAGATTCGTAGTCAAAGAGCTTGTGCTCCATCAATCCGTGCTTGGTGGATTGGTCGATCCCCATGTCCACCCCGAACGGAATCGGTTCATCGGACAGGATTGCCTTGAGGCAAATCTTCTTGATGGGCTCGATCTCGAGGTTCACGAAATTCATTTCATCCGTACCTATGGTACCGTATTGCTCATCGAAGACGTAATGCTTATCAAAGGGCCTGTCGGGAGCATGGAAAAGACAGTAGTAATCGGAAAGCTCGAGACCGATCGTTTCCTTGAAAAAGCTTTGCGGGGTGTATTTCTTCCAAGCAGTGAGCCGATCCTGTTTAACGCCATTCTTTGCTTTAGCCGTTTCGTTCCCTTTTTTCTCCTTCTCGTGGCGCCACTCGAATTCGGTTGGGGGCTTTCCGAGGTTAAGGACAAGGAATCGATAAACGTCCTTCATGGCTTCCTCCTTGATCCTTCTTAGGGCGGTCTCCTTTGATCCCTTGCCATGCTCCCTCAGGATTTCAGCAGCCTTGGAGCGGAGAAGCTCGGCCAGCACCTTGCTCATGATTCTCGTGTCCTTGTTGTTTCTGGTCTCGGGCATGACGGAGGCGGGAACCAACCCGTATTTCTCGATCAACGTCTTGGCGTATCCCCACCAACCCCCGTCTCCGGCAACCCACTGGTTGAGCATTTTCCAAGTGCGATCGAGGGGGTCGGCCTGCCGAAGCGTGATGACGCCCTCCAAGTAACGGTTCCCTTTTTCCAAAAGGTCCCAAAACTGAAGGTAGGCGGTGGAGAACTCGAAATTTTCCAAGCCCAGTTTCTTGATCACCTTGGGTCTGAGAAGATTAAGCGAGGCATGCAGCCAGCAAAGCCCGGCGGACTTTTGATTGGTTATCCCCTTGGTCGTGACTCGGTGGCTGAAATGCCCGTCGTCCTTGGCTTTGAGTTCATGACTGAGGGCGAGCTCATTGAGATCGGAATGGGTGATCGCATTGAAACGGGCCCGGTCGGCTTCGTTCATCTCAAAGGATGAGTGCAACCGGGTAAGCAAGGGGCCGGAAAGGGAGCCTTTGGCAGGTCTTGCGGGCTTCCGTTTTGCGGACGCTTTGAGCGTCATGAGAGATTGGGGGTAGTGTGTTTGATCAGGCGATCAGCTTGCGTGCGGCCAAGTTGTTCAGTCGGTGTGTGACCTCGATGACGCCGTCTGTCACCATCCTGTTGTAGGTGCGACCGTCGGTGGTGTTGACCCCATGGCCCTTCACCGCCTTGCGAAGGGGAGCGAGGGCAGGATCCTGATGATGAAAGAGCTCGACGAAAACATGCTTCAGTTTACCCGTCGGGGCATAGGCGGCGAGGAGGGCGCCGATCCAGCCGTCGTCGGTGGAGAGGCACCCGCGGGTGGTTTTGGCGGAGGCGTGAAAGATCCCGAGAGCGTCGTTCTTTGCCAAGTCCTTGATGACCTTTTCGTTTTCTGCAATGGAAAGATCGGAATCCCCGCAATGTGCGGCGTCGATCATGACTTTGAAGAACTTCTTCTTGATCTTCTGGTTGATAGCCTTGACCACCTTGGCAGCTTTGGCCGCGTTGGTGAAATTTTGGAACTCGACCCCACGCAGGAATTCCATGTGCCAAGCCTCGATCATGCTCTTGTCTAGAGCGGATTCCTTATAGCAGCGGGCATGCAACTTGACCACTTGCTTAACTGCGGCGTCGAAAGCCTTGCCCTTGAGCTTCTTGCCGGAGAGCCATTCCTCGAAGGAGGTGGAGGAAACATGTTTGACCTTGTACTTCTTGGCCACCTCGAGGCCGGAGTTGAGCATGTCGACTACGGCATCTTCGTCCTTCGAGTTGAGCGGGTTGGCTCCGCCGACCATCATGATTAAGTGAACTTGCAGCCTGAGACCGCGCAATCCTTTGAATAGGTCATCCAAATCCTTAGGGTCGGTCCCGGGGAACAAGGTGATTTGCACATTGTTTAATTTGACGGGTGAGGTTCGGCAGAGCAGGCGCATCCCGGACACGATCTTGAGATCCCCGGAGCGGGTGCGCGGAAGTTTGCCGGATTCGTCGGGAGCGAGAGCACCGACGAACATGAGATGAGTAGGTACGACGCCGATTTCGACTTTGGATTTATTTTTAAGGGTCATGATGAAAAAAGGGTTTAAGGGTTAAGGGGGGAAGGCGAGAGGGAACGATTCATTGAAAATTTCGCGGGATAATCAAGGATAATTCTCCAATGCCCGGTCGGAATGAAAAAACTCGCAAGGTAGGATGCCCGTCGAAAAATCATTTGGAATAGACGAATCTGCATTGGGCGGTACGTCGAATAAAGTTTGCTTCCTCGCAAATTTCGTAGCGACGTTTCCTTCGCTCTAAGTTTGCATCCGGGGATGAAGATTTCGATGCGTATTCTTTTTCTCGTCTTGCTCGGCCCTTTGCTGGGCTGCCTTCCCGTCCATGCCAAGGAGGACAGGCCGAATGTCGTGGTCGTTCTCTGCGATGACTTGGGCTACGGGGACCTCGAGTGCTACGGGCATCCGAAAATCAAGACCCCTCACCTCAACCGGTTGGCCAAGGGAGGCATTAGGTTCACCGATTGTTATTCCACGGCTCCGGTTTGCTCGCCCTCCCGGGTCGGTTTGCTGACCGGGCGCAGTCCGAATCGAGCGGGGGTCTACGACTGGATACCAGGCGGACGATCCGTGCACATGCGGGCTTCCGAGGTGACCATTCCCCAACTCTTGAAAAAGGCCGGTTACGCTACCTGCATGTCGGGTAAGTGGCATTGCAACGGGAAATTCAATAGTCCGCAGCAACCACAGCCGGACGCGGCCGGTTTCGATCATTGGTTCGGGACCCAGAACAACGCCAGTCCGTCCCATGAGAACCCACGCAACTTCGTCCGAAACGGAAAGCCGGTCGGGCCGATGGAGGGATACAGTTGCCAGCTCGTTATGGACGAGGCCGTTATCTGGTTGGAGAAACAGCAGGCCAAGGATTCTGAACAACCGTTCTTTATGTACGTGGCCTTTCACGAACCGCACGAGCCGGTGGCATCGCCCAAGAAAATGGTCGACCAATACGAAGGGGTGGCCAAGAATGTCGATCAGGCCCACTATTTCGCCAACGTCACCAACCTGGACGCGGCGGTGGGAAAGTTGATGAAGGCGCTCATGTCCATGGAGCTTGATGAAAATACGCTGATCGTCTTCACCTCCGACAACGGACCGGAGACTCTCCTTCGCTATGGTCGGGGATCGCGCAGGTCCTTCGGTAGCCCGAAACCTTTGCGGGGAATGAAGCTATGGACCACCGAGGCCGGCTTCCGGGTAGCGGGCATTATGCATTGGCCCGCCCGGATCAAGCCAGGTCAGGTGAGCAGTCAGCCTGTCTCGGCCTTGGATTTCCTTCCCACCTTTTGCGAACTGGCCGGAACCCAGCCCTCGAAAGATCTAGCCCTTGATGGGGCAAGCTTCCTGCCCGCTCTGGAGAATAAGCCGATCACTCGAAAAAAGCCTTTGGTCTGGGTCTATTACAATGCCCTCAACAAGCGACGTGTAGCCATGCGGGACGGCAATTGGAAAGTATTGGCCAAGTTGAATATCGGAAAGCTTAACAAAGTGGACGCTCGCAACGAGGCGCAAATCAAGGGGGCGACCTTGTCCGACTTCCAGATGTTCGACCTTTCCAAGGATATCGGGGAAATCGAGGACTTGTCCCGTTCTCATCCCGAAAAGTTGATCAAACTGAAGCAGCGACTGGAAACCCATTATAAGGAGTTGGTGAATGGATCTCATGTCTGGAGCAAGTAGGGAAAGCCTCATCCCCTTTAAACAACGATACTGGTATTCAGCTTTCCTCTCTTACAGGTTAGTTTTATAGCGACTTCGGTCTAACATTTCTTTTCAATTCAGGCATGAACATTCGAATGCTAGCTTCACTCGTCGCTTTGCCGTGGTCCCTCGCGGCTGATGACGGCATTCGATTCAATCGCGACGTGCGGCCCATTCTATCCGAGAATTGTTTCGCCTGCCATGGGCAAGACGCCAAGAAGCGCAAGGCCAAGCTGCGACTCGACCAAATCGAAGGGGCTTTGACCGAACGCGATGGTGTCCGGGCGATCGTTCCCGGCAACTTGGAGCAGAGCGAACTTTGGGTTCGCATCAATGAGAAGGATGAGGATGAGGTCATGCCACCGCCGAAGTCCCACAAAAAATTGACCGCAGCCGACAAGGACGTTCTCAAGCGCTGGATTCAGCAAGGCGCTAAATACGAGGGGCATTGGTCTTTCGTGGCCCCAGCTAATCATGAGGTCCCCCAGATCGCCGGAGCAGAGAATCCCATCGATGCCTTCCTTCAGGATCGCCTCGGCAAGGAAGGACTGAAGCCGGCGACCACCGCCAAACCGGAAACCTTGGTCCGGCGATTGTACCTTGACCTGATCGGCTTGCCGCCAACGCCCGCCGAGGTGGATGCCTTCCTCGCGGGCAAGTCGCCCCAGACATGGGACAAGCTAATAGACGAACTCATGGGACGGGAAACCTATGGGGAGCACATGGCCCGCTATTGGTTGGACCTCGCCCGCTACGCCGATACCCATGGCCTTCACCTCGATAACGAGCGCTCCATGTGGCCCTATCGCGACTGGGTCGTGCGCGCTTTCAACCAAAACCTACCTTTCGACGACTTCACCCGCTGGCAATTGGCTGGTGACCTCTTGTCGGAACCCACCATCGACCAGCGCATCGCTTCCGGGTTTAATCGTTGCAACGTTAGCACGGGGGAGGGCGGCAGCATCAAGGCGGAATGGATTTATCGCTACGCCGTGGATCGTACCTCGACCGCGGTGGAGGTCTGGATGGGACTGACGGCAGGATGCGCCGTGTGCCACGACCACAAATTTGACCCGCTTTCCACGAAGGAATATTACTCCATGTATTCCTTTTTCCACAGTGCGGCTGACCCAGCGCTGGATGGGAACAAAATCAACACACCGCCCATTCTCCGAGTTCCCATGCCCGACGCCGACGAACGTCTCGCCGACCTCAATGCTGAGATTGCAAAGATCAACCAGCGCGTTGCTGCCGAGGTGGCCAAGATTAAGTATGTCGACCCCGCGTCGCTCGATCCCTTGCCCAAACCCACAAGCAAGGAAACCTTGTGGTTCGAGGATGGTTTTCCCAAAGGCAAGCTTCAGGTCAACGGTCCGCCGCTTCAGTTAATCACAAAGGAGCAAGGCCCGGTATTCAGCGGCAAAAGTGCCATCACTCGTACGGCCAAGAACGCCAGGGGCCAAGACGTGTTCTCCGAAGGCACTCCCTTGGCTATCCCTCGCGGCGGAAAATTCTTCGTTCATTGCTACCTTGATCCCGAAAACCCACCGGAGGCCGTCATGTTGCAATTCTACGTTGGTGGCTGGAATCATCGCGTTGTTTGGGGAGCTCACGAAAAGATCGCTTGGGGAAAGGTGAATACTCACGAGCGAGTCGACATGGGTCCGTTGCCCGAAAAGGGCAAGTGGGTGCGTCTCGAGTTTCCCGCCGCCAAGGTAGGTCTCAAGCCTGGCCACAAGGTGACGGGTTATGCTTTTACCCAGTTTTCAGGTAAGATGGGGTGGGATCACTTCGGTATCGAGTCGACCACCAATCCGGCCAAGGATCCGACCCTTTCTTGGAAGGCCTGGAAAGGGCAAGGCGAGGGAGTTCGGAACAAGGACCTGACTGAAGACTTGCGAAAGCGCTACAAGGGCAAGGTGCCCGCGAAGTGGAACAAAGCCCAAGAGAAGGCACTGCGCCGCCATTGGTTGACTAATATTTACGCCGGGGTCAGTGAGACGCTCGGACCCTTGACTCGAGAGATAGCCGCTCTCGAGAGAAAGAAAGCTGACGTCAACAAGAACGCCGCCATCACCTTCGTCATGGCTGACTTGCCGAAGGCCAGGCAAAGCTTCGTCATGATCCGCGGGCAGTACGACAATCCGGGCGAGAAGGTTTCGCGCGGGGTGCCCGCTTTTCTTCCCGCCCTTCCTCCCAAGCCCAAGGATCGCGACTACAACCGCCTCGACCTCGCCAACTGGATGGTGCGTGATGATCACCCCTTGACCGCCCGGGTGGCGGTCAATCGTATTTGGCAACAATTCTTCGGCACGGGACTGGTCAGGACGAGCGCCGACTTCGGCACCCAGGGCGAATTGCCCAGCCATCCCGAACTCTTGGACTGGTTGGCCCTTCGCTTCATCGAGGACGACTGGAACATGCAACGTTTCGTGAAGCGCATCTTGACCAGCCATGCCTATCGGCAAAGCACGAAGGTCACCCCGGCTTTGCTGGAGAAGGATCCCGAAAATCGTCTGCTTGCTCGTGGTCCGCGCCATCGGTTGGACGCCGAAATTATTCGGGACCAGGCCTTGAGCCTCAGTGGATTGCTCGTACCCACCGTTGGCGGTAAAGGCGTTCTGCCCTACCAACCTCCCAATATCTGGGAACCCGTTGGTTTCGGTCGCAGCAACACGCGCTTCTACAAGCAGGGCAAGGGGGACGATCTCTATCGCCGCAGCCTATACACCTTCCTCAAGCGCACCGCCCCGGCTCCCTTTATGGCCAGCTTCGATGCTCCGAATCGCGAGCAGAGTTGCACTGCCCGAGGTCGTAGCAACACCCCCATGCAGGCCCTTCAGTTGATGAACGACGTTCAACACGTGGAGGCTGCCCGCAACCTCGCTCAGCGCATCCTCAAGGAAGGTGGCGCCAAAGACAATCAACGTATCCAGTGGGCTTGGCGTACCGTTACTTCGCGGCGCCCAGCACCGGACGAAGCAAAGATCATCACGGATGTTCTCAAAGGGCACCGGTCCCGTTATGCCGAGGACCTCGAGGCCGCCAAGCAACTCATCGCCTATGGTGAAAGCGTACCGGACAAGGAACTCGCGCCCCACGAGCTCGCTTCCTGGACCCTCGTGGCCAACCTTCTTCTGAATCTGGACGAAGTGGTGAACAAGAACTGATGCCCTCATGAATCCTGCTCTCGAATACCATCAATTGCAAACCCGCCGCCGCTTCTTCCAAGGCGCCGGCCTCAAGGTGGGGGGCATCGCCCTCGCCCAACTGCTTGGCCATCGAGCGTTCGCGGCCCAGCCCCCCGCTGGTGGCGGTGTACATCCGGCCCTTCCTGGATTTCCGCATTTTGCGCCGAAGGCGAAGAACCTCATCTACCTGCACATGAACGGGGCTCCCGCCCAGATGGATCTCTTTGATTACAAGCCGAAGATGCAGGAATTCTTCGACAAGGACCTGCCGGCTTCAGTGCGCAACAAGCAGCGCATCACTACCATGACCAGCGGGCAGGCTCGTTTTCCTGTCGCGCCCAGCAAGTTCGCCTTCGAGCGTTGCGGTCAGTCGGGTATCCTAATGAGCGAACTGGTTCCGCACATGAAGGAGATCGCCGACGACGTCGCCATGATCAAGTCGGTTCATACCGACGCCATCAACCATGATCCCGCCTGCACTTTCGTCATGACCGGCAGCGAGGTGCCGGGCAAGCCCAGCCTCGGTTCATGGATCAGTTATGGCCTCGGCAGCGAGAGCCAGGACTTGCCCGCCTTCGTCGTGTTCACGCCAACCTTCCCGAAAGCCAGCCAGGCTCAGGCCCTGTTCACCCGCATGTGGAGCAGCGGATTTCTGCCTTCCAAGTATGATGGCGTGGCTCTTCGTGGAAGTGGTGATCCCGTCCTCTACGTCAAGAACCCTCCGGGTGTCGACCCGAGTGATCGCCGGGCTATGCTCGACGCCCTCGGCAAACTGAACCGGAAAACCTTCGACCGTTTCGGCGATCCCGAGACTCAGACTCGGATATCCCAATACGAAATGGCTTTTCGCATGCAGAGCAGCGTGCCCGAGTTGACCGACTTGGGGACCGAGAGCAAGGCCACCCTCGAAATGTACGGACCCAACGTGCAAAAGCCCGGCACCTACGCCCACTCCGCCATCCTCACGCGACGTCTGATCGAGCGCGGCGTACGAACCGTGCAGATCCTTCACCGTGGCTGGGACCAGCACGGTAACCTGCCCAAGCTGATCAAGGGGCAGTGCATGGACGTCGACCAACCGACTGCGGCGCTCATTAAGGACCTCAAGCAGCGCGGTCTCCTCGAGGACACATTGGTCGTCTTCGGGGGCGAGTTCGGTCGTACCGTCTATTGCCAAGGCAAGCTATCCAAGGAAAACTACGGCCGCGACCACCATCCGCGCAATTTTTGCATGTGGATGGCCGGCGGCGGCATCAAGGCGGGAACCACCTACGGGGAAACCGACGACTTCAGCTACAATATAACGGAGAACCCCGTCCACCTGAACGAACTCAATGCCACTATCATGCATTGCCTCGGGATCGACAACCACCGCTTCACCTTTCCCTTTCAAGGTTTGCAACAACGCCTCACTGGGGTGGAGGACGCCTATCCTGTCCAGGGCATTTTGGCCTGATTTGCATTCGTTGCCTAGGGTCTTCCTGAGCGAACTGGTCGCCTAAAAGGCAAGTGTGGAGAAACAAGGTATGAAACGGAACGTGATTTTGAACAGTTTTTGCAAGGGTCTCCTCCTGTTGGTGACGTCAACCATTAGCTGGGTGGCAGCTGATGCAGCGCAACCGCAGGTGAAGGACAAGGACACGCGTTCGAACGTCATCTTGATTATGGCGGACGACATCGGGTACGAGTGCTACGGGGTCTATGGTGGGACATCCTATGAAACTCCGCGCATTGATCGTATGGCTGCTAACGGTATACGCTTCAGGCACTGCTATTCACAGCCGATTTGCACCCCGAGTCGTGTCAAGATTATGACTGGCGTCAGCAATGTTCGGAACTATGCGGGCTTTTCGATTCTCAAGAAAAACGAGCTGACCTTTGCCCATCTGCTAAGAGGGGCCGGGTATCGCACGGCAATTGCCGGCAAATGGCAGTTATACGGAGCGGAGCACTATCCCCTTGAATCCAGGGCCGAGGGTGCATTGCCCCGCCAGATGGGCTTCGAGCGGCACTGTCTCTGGCAGGTCGACAAGCTGGGGAGCCGCTTCTGGGGTCCCAGTATAACGATCGATGGAAAACTCAAGGCATTCGACAAGGAAACCTACGGCCCGGACGTCTACTGCCAATACCTGTTGGACCGCATGGACGAATACAAGGAGGAGCCATTCTTTCTCTATTACCCGATGGCCTTGGTTCACAGTCCCTTCGTGCCCACTCCGGACAGCGCCGATCGAAACAGAAAGGACAAGCAAAAGAATTTCGGCGACATGGTGGCCTATATGGACAAGCTCATCGGTCGGATCGTCGACAAGACCGTCGAGCTCGGGATTGCCGAGAATACGCTGATCCTCGTCACCGGAGACAATGGCACGCACAACACCATCAAATCGATGATGGGTGATATGAAAATCAGGGGTGGCAAGGGTAAACCAACTGATGCCGGAACCCGCGTTGCCCTTGTCGGTTACCAGCCGGGCGCGATCCCGGCAGACCGAGTCAGCGAACGACTCGTGGGCTTCTCTGACTTTACGCCGACCTTCTCTGAGATCGCCGGGACCAAGCTCCCAGGGCGGTCAGATGGCGCAAGCTTTCTTGCCGAACTCCGAGGTGTTCCCTCGAAGGCGCGTGATCCCGTTTTCATTTACTACTGGCCTCGACCAGAGAAGGGGAACCCGTTGCGCTTTGCCCGGGATCAGCGCTGGAAACTCTACGGGGATGGTCGCCTGATTGACGTACCCAACGACGTCATGGAGCAATCCCCCGTCACTGGTCAGACCAAAGTTCGTGAAAGATTGCAGAAGGTCATCGATCGCATGCCTGCCAAGGGCCAGACCCTTTTGCAGTTTGACTGAAAACTTGAGAGCTTTCGATTGGTTGCGGCCCTGAGTAATTCTTTTGTTTGGTAGCTCCGACTAATTGAATATCAGTTTTCCCAAGTTTAAGCTGGCCGCTTGTTTGAACAAGCTCAACCAATGAAATGTCGGGGTCGAACTCTCCGGTCCTAGCGAATCACTTCGCCTTTCACTCTGATGGTTGCGGATGCCGCGGTCGAGTTACCGAGGTTTTTGAAGTCCTTGAAGCTCCATACAAGTTTCTTGTCCTTCGTGACCTCGATCAGTTGCGGGTTGCCTGGACCAGCGTGACAATTTCCTATGACGATATTTCCGTTTGGCAACATTTCCAAGGAGGTAACCCAAGCAAGGGTGACGCCGGGAATATCCTTTTGCTTGAGGTGCCAGACGATTTCCTTCTTGGGATTCACTTCGAGGACCGAGTGACCTGACCCGGTGGCAATCAGGGTGTTCCCGCTTGGCAGACGAATGGCGTTAAATACTTGGTTGCCCCAGCCTTCGGGACCATGGCCTCCTTTGCGTGGCTTGCCGAAAAGCGAGACCTGATAGTCCCAGATAATCTTGCCGGTGGGTGAGTATTCCGTGACCCGCCCTTCTCCTTCATGGCAAAGAAGGTAGTTTCCATTCTTTAGTTTGTGCCCTTGCCGAACGTCGCGATGAGCATCGAATTGTTTGACCTGATACTTCAGTTCATGCTGGATTTCGCCTGCCTTGTTGATCTCGATGATCCGTCCGATGCCGTTTTCCACGACCATGGTGTTGCTGTTTTCCAGTCTTTGAAAGGCGTGTACCTCGAGTCTCTTTCCTTTGTTCCCATTGCTGTTTTGGGCATCGTAACTCCAGACCGTTTTACCTTCCGGGTTGACCTCAATCAGTTTCTTCCAGCCGGACTGGCAAAGAACGTTGCCGTTCTGTAACTGTTGAATGCGGTGAACCGAGCCGGTCCTGAATTTCAAGAGGACGTTGCCCGCTTCGTCATACTTGACGACTTGGCCTTTGTCGCTGGCGAATACGCCGTGCCTTGGAGAAGAAACCTCTGCCTTTTCTTCTGCTCTGGCAAGGCCCGTAAGCAGCAAGAGACTCTGAAGGACGGTAAGAATTGTTTTGTAGGTTCGCATGAGAGTATTACGTTTAAATTTGATGTTAGAAGGAGAAAATTTCTTTTAGCTAGTTGGGTTCCCCTCAACTGTTTTGAAGTTGTCAATTTCAGTAAAACAAACTCGTCCGCAATCTCTAAATGATCGACTATGGAAATGAAATCTTACTGAATGTCTCGAATTCCTTCCATTGATTCAATCCTACGGAGCATGACATGATCAAAAATAATATTCCCTGTATTATCGCTACGCTTACGGCTCTTATGACGCTCCCTGTCATTTTAGCCAAGCCCGGCCAAGATTTCATTAAAATTTTCGACGGTATGACGCTCGATGGCTGGGAGGCGATGCCGGCCAAGACGTCCCCCGCCTGGACGGTCGAGGATGGCATGATCGTGGGGAACGGTGCCAAGGCCCGCAGCTATATCGTTTACCAGAACAAGTCGGTGGCTGACCTCGAGTTGAAGTTTACCTATCGGTTTCCCGGCAAGGGGAACAGTGGGGTGAGCATACGTGCCATCGTCGACCCGACTGGCAAGCGTGGTTTCCAGAGTTATCACGCCGATATCGGTCATCTCGGCATCGGACCTCAGGTGCTCGGGGCATGGGACTTCCATACGCCCGGTCGCAAGGAGCACCGTTGCTTCCGCGGCGAACGCTTGGTAATCGACGAAAACGACAAGCCGACCTTGACCAAGATCAAGGGTGCGGTGACCAAGGACGACATCAATAAGAACGACTGGAATGCCGTCCACGTGGTGGTCAAGGACAACTCCTTCAAGTTCTCCATCAACGGCAAGCCGGCCTCCGAGTTCACCGAGCACTTGCCCCAAAAGAAACGACTCAAGCGGGGAATGATCCAGTTTCAATTGCACGACCCAGGCATGTTCGTCCACTTCAAGGACATGTACCTGAAGGTCTTGAAGTAGGAGCTTTCTGAATTGTTCCGCGATTATGAAAAATGTCCTTCTATACTTTCTCTTTTTTTCCATCGGGCATGGTGCCTTAGCCGAGGAGGCCTACGAGGTTACCGCCAAGGCATGGAGTGCTTTGGGGCGCAAGGACTGGAATGCCGCCGTCGCCCATGCCGACCGAGCCCTCAAGACTTGGGGCGCTCAGGCTAGGCAAACGAATTCTAGGCTGAAGGGGTATGCTTCCGCTAAGGATGCCAAGAAATATTCTAACCTCAACGAGGTGGGCACCTGTCTCATGCTGAAGGGGGATGCCCTCCGCCAAAAGGGGGACGTCAAGGGAGCAAACGCCGCTTATCAGTTGTTGCTCGATGAGTATACTTACGCCCAGGTTTGGGATCCTAAGGGATGGTTCTGGAAACCGGCCGAAGCGGCTCGCAAGAATCTGGTCAAACTGAAGACCTCATCCATCTCATTCAAGCTCAAGGTGGCAAAAAGGCACTTTACAAACGAGCAATTGAAGCTACCCGGCAAGAAGGGAATTTGTCTGACCATGCGAAAAGCCGGGGAAAAGGGATCGGCCGAAGGAAATTTACCACGCCTCAAGAAGGTCAACCCTTACTGGAGTTATTCCTGGGGTTGGGATCAGGTTGCCAACCAGCCTCCCAACGTTGAGTTCGTCCCGATGGCTTGGGGTGCATGGTCGGTTGATGGTTTGGGCAAAGGGCTCCAAAAAAGCGTTGTTCCCTACATAGAGTCTGGGAAGGTCAAGCGTTTCTTTGGGTTCAACGAACCTGACAAGCGGGAGCAGGCTAACATGTCCTACCAAAATGCCCTTAAATATTGGCCGCAGTTGGAATCCCTCAATGTGCCTCTTTGCAGTCCTGCTTGCGCCAACCCCGAAGGGATCAACGACAATAGCGTTCAGGGAGTGCGTGGCACTTGGATGAAGGACTTCATGGAAGAAGCGGACCGAAGAGGCTACCGGGTAGACTATACGGGCGTCCATTGGTACGGGGGCACTCACGTCCAGCACTTCAAGGAAAAGATGCGGAGAATCTACGAGAAGTATGGCAGGAGACCCATCCTCATAACTGAATTCGCCCCTGCCGATTGGGAGGCCCGTAATCTTGCTCAAAACCGACATAAGTCCCACATGGTGTTGGCTTTCATGAAGGAGGTTCTCCCTTGGCTCGAGAGGCAGGACTGGGTCGCCGGTTACGCTTGGTTCTCCTTCGGGATCAACGAGGCGATCGGGCATACCTCGGCCCTCTATGATAAGAACGGCGACCTGACCGCCTGCGGTAGGTATTACCAGAGCATCAATACGCAAAATCCCGACGGCGACCAATCCATCGGGGAATGACTTTTTTTCGGGCCACCCCCTCCTGAATCCGTTTGCTCCCGACAGCGGAAAAAACGTCGCATTGCACTCTGATTCGCGCCAAGGTTTCTTTCCCTTACTCATCGATTTTGCCTTATGAAATGTCTTCGAACGCTTTTCCCTCTTCTTGCCACCATGCTCATGGCGACATTTGCCCATGCCCAAAAAGGGCGGGCGGTTAACGTCACCGTTCCCGAAGAGCTCGAGGCCACTTTGTTTTCGCCAAATACTCTTACCCCCTGCGTCGCTTGCATCGGGGTTGCTCCTACCGGTGAAGTATTCGCCGGGGTCGATCAAATTGGTTCGCTTGGCAAGGGTGGGGGCAAGGGCAAGATCATACGACTCATCGATGCCGATAACGATGGCATTTCCGAGGCGCATACCGTGTATGCTGTCATAGATAATCCGCGTGGTATTGTGCCAGTCGGCGACAAGCTCTACGTGCTCCACACCAAGTGGGGTGAAGGCAAGAAATTCGAGGGCATGTTCCTATCGGTGCTGACCGATGCCAATGGCGACGGCAAGGCGGATGGTCCACCCAAGCATTTGGTCAAGGAGATCAGTACCCGCAAGTTCAACCAGGCCCGCGGCGTGGACCACACCACGAATGGAATCCGGATGGGCATCGACGGCTGGATCTACGTTGCAATCGGCGACTTCGGTTTTGTCGACGCGGAGGGCACCGATGGCACCAAGCTCACCATGTACGGTGGTGGCATCATACGGGTGCGTCCCGATGGCACGGAGCTCGAAACCTACGCGCACGGCTTACGCAATATATACGACGTCGCGATTGATCCTTTCATGAACCTCTACACTCGCGGCAACACCAATGACGGCGGTGGTTGGAACATGCGCTTCATCCACGAGATCCAAACCGGGCAATACGGATACCCGAAGCTCTTCAAGCGTTACACCAGCGAAATCATTCCCGCCCTCGTCGACGTGGGTGGCGGATCCGGCACGGGAGCCATGTTCTTCGACGAGCCGGGTTGGCCCGCCAAGTACAACGACGTTCCCATGATGTGCGACTGGGGACGCGGCCAGTTGTTCATTCATCGCATTACGCCCGACGGCCCGAGCTTTACCCAGGAACAGGAGAATTTCATCAAGTGCGGAAGGATCACCGACGTCGACTGCGATGGTTCCGGTCGCCTCTTCATCGGTAGCTGGAGCAACTCCGGTTTTAGTGGAGGCAACGGCGGGTACGTGGCCCGCGTTGTCCCCAAGGGATGGAAATACAAGGAGTTCCCCAATCTGCAAAAGCGCAATAAGGTCGATTTG
>CAJQSI010000069.1 GCA_905612515.1 uncultured Opitutales bacterium
ATTATGGTAGTGCTGCTTGCCATACCTGGTTTGAAATTTGCGTCCACTTGGTGTTCTCAGGAAACTTTGCAACAAGCTCTTTTTTGAAATCTTGGTTCTTGCTTAGTTTGGATTCGAGGATGCAAAAGACACTTAGCGGTTTGCTGGATTTGAATCCAGCGGAATTGGGAAGATTGTTGCTGGCAAAATGCAAAGAGTAGGAGCGCATGGAAGTCCTCAACCGATAGTCTCCCATGTTGCCTTCGCAGAGAAAAAAGCAAACATCCTTGTCGGACAAAGCGTTTCTCTCAGCCATTTCTATTGCTGCGGAAAGAACACTTGGACCTAAGGCTCGTTTTTTCTCGGTTGTCGATGGTTTTCTACTTGTCGGACTGCTTGGGGGAAGAGTGACAATTTTTTCTCCATACAAATACAAGGGGAAAGCCAAGCAAACGATTATTAGCAAGCTCCCGGAAAACAACTTAAGTTTCTCGACCTCTAGCAATCGTAGTGAAAATAAAGTAAAAATAGCTGAGAACTCGTAAGTGTAAGCTGGGTAGAGGACGTAATTGAATCCATGATGCAAGGAAACTGCTGCCAATCCAACGAAAGGAATGGTGAACAATCCCCAATAACAGCTTCTTTCAAAAGTTGAAAGATTTGGGGAAAGCCTGACTAATCCGTAAAAGAGTAGTGCGCTAAGTCCAATTGAGCCAATTCCAACGAAAAACATTGGCAGGTTGATTTTGGATTTGAGGAACAAATTGCGAACGGATGAAAATTGCGAGCTCAGGTCTCGCAATCCATGCACGACAGGCTGGAATGGCAATGCATAGCCGGGACCAGCCGATAGACTAAGAACCAACATCCAACCTTGGGTGCTTTCGGTGAAGTGTTTTCCCCACAAGTCGGATTGCGCATTGTAGTCTTGATGGGAATAGAGTTGATCGGATGAATAGCCTGTAAGGTTTTCGTTTGTCTTGCTAAGCAAATAGTAAGGGATGAAAAAGATAATCACCCCTAGGCTAAGCATTGTTCCAAATTCCACAAGTCGGGTTGTTTTGTGGGCAAAGGCAAGAAAAAGGAAGGGGGTGACTGCAACCCCGGCGATCGTTAACAAGCTTGAAAGCTTGATCCAGGCAATTCCCCCCAAACAGAAGAAAAAAACCACAGTCCGAATTGCCGATTTGGCGGGTTCGCGCTTTTTCGCCCAAATTAAACCAACTTGTTGGGCCCAAATAATTAACCAAGGGAAAAGAGCTCCTGATATAACCGATGCCGTGCTTAAAGATATCGAAAAAGTTCCAATGGGTAATGCCAATAAGAGGGCGAGGAAAATTGCCTGCCAGTGAAGAAAACCGAAGGCTTTGGCTAATTTCAGCCAACCTATGCCCCCAATCAAGGCAAGGGCAAACAAGGTGAATTGAATGGAATTTCCAACACTAAAGCCCAATAACAAACCTGGCAATGGAATCCATGAAGCACCCGGTGGTCTAGGTGTCCATGCTTCTTGATCTGTTGAGAAATCACTTGGTGATGGGGTCTTGAGAATATTTGGGCACGGCGTTTGGCCATCTTGCCACTGGATGGTGGAGAGGATTTGACCAGCGATGTCTTCACCGACGGATGCAGGGTATTCGATCGTGACAAGTCGCAAAAAAAAAGCCGTTCCTAGAAAAATGGTGGTTGGCGTCACTTTGACGAGCAAGATGCTCAACCTTTTGCCGTTGAAAATTTCCACCAACCTGACACCGACGAATCTTATCCAAACAACGCCAAGGGATAGCCCGAGCAAAATAGCAAAGAGTTTAGAAGATGAATACAAGCCGAACCAAATTGGTTCTTTGCTTCGAAGAAGACCTAGCTCGACGGTCTTGAAAATTACAAACCATCCGGGAAGAGAAAAAAGAAAGGCTCGCAAGTAATTCTCTTTCAATTGCACGACTTTAGCCAGTCAGGATGTTTTTCCGCATGAGCGGAGATTTCGCAAAGGATTTCTTCCAGTGAAGTGGTGGATTCCCATTCCCAGGATTCTTTGGCCAAGGCCGAGTCCATTACTATCCACGGTGCATCCATGGGTCGTTCTTCACTAGAAGAACGAATTTCGTACGAACCGAAACGATCCTCACACCATGAGCTAAGTTGCTTAAGCGACATGGAGTTTTCCAATCCCCCTCCCAAGTTGATGACCTTGGGGGTGGCACGTTCGGGTTCTTGCATTTGCTTGAATAGCAGTGGAGCCAAATCTCTTGGGTGAAGGGCATCACGAACTTGCAGACCACTACCGCCAAATCCAATGTATTTCAAAGGTCTTTTTTCGCGAAATGAGTGAATCCAGTAAGAAAAAATTCCTTGATCCGCTTTGCCGAATTGACCGGCACCAGCCAAAACCCCGCAACGGTTGATCCATGCAGGAAAGTCAAAAGCCTCTGCATACTCTAGAATTAGAGCTTCCGAAGCTAGCTTGGAGGCACCATAAAGTGAGATGGGAGCTGTCGTTGGAAATGCTTCTGATATCCCTCGCTCGGAAATACCGATTCCAAGGTGTCTTGGGTCGAGGGTGTATTGATCGTTGTTTTGTGTCATGGGCAAGGTCGCCAAATCCTTAGCGGAATAAACACGACTCGTGCTCAAGAGGATTAATCCGGCTCCATGCTTTTTGCAGTATTCTAGCAAATTGATCGTTCCGATAAGGTTGTGTTCCATTACTTGCCTGCTTGACACTTGACCATCCAAGCCCGCAAGTACCGACGGATTGGCGGCGCAATCGATCACCCAATCGACTGTGGGCACGGAGTCTAGGTCGGATTGGACCCTTGCGTCTCCGCGAATTAGGCGAACGCCTAATTCCTCGACAAGTTTCACATTCATTTCGGAACCCGAGCGAGAGAGGTTGTCGAAACCAAGAATTTCGACATCACACAAATGTTCAAGGATAGATCGACTGATATTACTCCCAGCAAATCCTGCTGCGCCAGTAACGAGTATTTTCAAAATGGAGTTATAGTTATAATGAAAATTGAAAAATACAGATGAAATCCAGTAATAAAAGAATTTTAGAAAAGCGTGTAAATGAACGGTGCGTAGGAGCTACCGCCAAGAATGATAAGTAAACCGAACAAAATGAGCACGAGAACAATCGGTGTAATCCACCATTTCTTGTTGTGCATTAGCATTTCATAAAATTGATTCAGAAAACCTCCTTGAGAGTTCTCTTCAGTGATTTTCTGGAAGCTTTTATTTTTGTTTTCGGTCATGCGGTTACATGCTTTTTAGCTTAAAATTGTTGCAGATACCTTTTGGTTGAATCTGGTTGATCAACATCTTCCCAATAAGTTTTACTATTCGGGTCTGATTTCTTCAATCCTGATTTCCCAAGCAAGCGAAGAACATAGGCGTATGGACTTAAAAAGGCGTAAAAGAATACAGGCAGGAGAGTCCAAATAATAATTTTATCAATGAAAAGGATGAGTACGCGCCAGACCTTCCAAGTGCCGTTGCCAAAGGATTTCAAAAGGTATGACAGGCATCCGAGCGAAACGCCCACTCCTCCAATGATTCCCAAAACATAAAAGTTCCATTGATCCGACGAGTTCAAACATTTGACGATGAACGTCCATACGCAACCGATGATGGGAAATCCAATGATCAAGCGCCAAGCAAAGCTTTGACGTTCTTTTTTTGAAGGTAAGGCATTGGTTTGAGTCATAATCGCTTCAATAAGTGGGATCGAATCCTAAGATTTTTAATCGAGGGTAAAACTGGAGAGGTATTTTCCCTTTTCCTTGAGGTTCTCCGCAGGTTGTTCGTACTTGTGAAGAACATAGTTTTCAAGCACGAGGATGTCCATATCTGTTGATACGAAGCAACGATAGGCATCCTCCGGCGAACAAACGATAGGTTCTCCTCGAATGTTGAAACTAGTGTTTACTATTACGGGCGAGCCGGTTTTTTCATGGAATGCCTTAATCAGTCTGTAATACCTGCCGTTTTGCTTTTCGTTTACGGTTTGCACTCTGGCGGAATAATCCACGTGGGTGATGGCTGGTAGAGATGAGCGTTTGATTCTCATACGTTTCAGGAGATCCGGATCTTTCATTACCTTGTTCTGCTCATCCGATAATTTGCTTCGTATGTTTTTCTTCACAGGGGCGACTAGAAGCATGTATGGGGAATTTGTTTCGAGATCGAAAAGTTTTTCAGCATTTTCCTCCAATACCGATGGAGCAAAGGGGCGGAAGGACTCCCTGAACTTGATGCGCACATTCATCTTGGTTTGCATGTCATCGTTTCGAGCGTCTCCAATAATGCTACGTCCTCCAAGTGCTCGAGGACCGAATTCCATTCTTCCTTGAAACCAGCCAATGACTTTCCCATCTGCGATTGCGGATGTCACGACTTCGAGTAATTCGGATTCGTTCTCGTAAAAATGGTTAGGAGTATTGGTCTCTTGGAGAAATTTTCCGATTTGTTGGTTACTGAAGGCGGGGCCAAGAAAGGATCCTTTCATTGAGTCCCGAGTCTCTGTTGTTCGTTTGTTTTCCAAGAGTTGATGATTCACGAAGAGGGCGGCTCCCAAAGATCCACCGGCATCGCCGGAAGCAGGTTGGATCCAAATGTTGTCGAATATCCCGCTGCGTTGTAACTTACCGTTGGCAACGCAATTTAAGGCAACCCCTCCAGCTAGACATAGATTTTTGTGTCCTGTGAGTTCCCTTGCGTAGCTAGCCATTCGAGAGACGATTTCCTCGGTGACTGCCTGTATGGAGGATGCCAAATTCACCTCGCGATCCGAGATGTTGCTTTCCGGTTTTCGGGGCGGACCGCCAAATAGGGAGGAGAAGAGATCGTTTGTCATGGTCAGTCCCTGGCAATAATTGAAATAAGCCATGTTCATGGCAAAGGATCCATCGTCCTTGAGGTCGATCAGATGATCGAGAATCAAGTCCTTGTATATGGGGGTTCCATATGGCGCCAATCCCATCAGCTTGTATTCCCCGGAGTTTACTTTGAATCCGGCAAAATAGGTAAAGGCGCTGTAAAGCAGACCGAGCGAATGGGGGAATTTCATGGACTTGAGCAAGCGAATCTTGTTCGCTTCACCGATCCCGATCGTCGCCGTATCCCATTCACCCACGCCGTCCATGGTCAATATGGCGCTTCCCTCAAATGGACTGGGAAAAAAGGCACTTGCTGCATGCGACTCGTGATGCGAAACGAATACTATGGGTTTGTCCCATTTCCCGGGTAATTGCTTCTTGATCTCCCTTGGCAAGTGAAGCTTTTGCTTTAACCACTGGGGTATTGCTTGGACAAAGGATCCGAGCCCGCTGGGAGCATAGCTCAAATAGGTTTCCAACAGACGATCGAATTTTAGGAACGGTTTTTCGTAAAAAACGATTTGTTCGATATCCCCGATGGTCGCTCCGGTTTCCTTCAAGCAGTATTCCACGGCATTTACGGGAAAGGCGGAATCATGCTTGATTCTCGTAAATCGTTCCTCTTGCGCGGCCGCTAGAATTCCCTTTTCATTCACCAGTGCCGCTGCACTGTCGTGATAATAGGCTGAGATTCCGAGGATCATTAATTCGTGGAAGTGGAAGCGGGTTTAACTCCCGCTGCTTCGCAAAGAACCTTGACTTGGGGTAGAATGGCTTCCGCAAAGGCTAGATATCCTTCTCGGTTGAAATGAATGGGATCCCTCGGACCGTGGAGAAGGGTTTGCTTGGCGCTGTCTTGAAGGGAATCGGTCGGGTCGATAAATATCAAGCCAAGGGAATTGGTTGTGGTCCCGACGGAATTTCTTAGCTTAAGGCTATTTTCGGTAGCCTTGGCAGGTGTGAAGGGTCGGTCTCGTCTTTCTCCTTTCATGACTAGTGGGGCGGGCCTCAAATGCTGAGATTCGAACTGGTAAATAGAAAGTGAAGAGGGTAGGTAGACCACGGCAATTCTGCTGGATGGAAGACTTTTCTTCATGTAGGCGAGTGATTGGTGAAATACTTCCATCGATAGAGAGATTTCCTGATCCGTGAGCAGTAAGGCGGGACCCTCGGAGTATCCTAAGTCAATTTCTTGACCATCAATGAGAGCAATGTTTTCTGTGTCCTTGCTTTGATCATCATCTGCTTCTAATCGATGTCTGGAATGGTCAATATTCGTTGGATGATCATCGGGTTCTGTGGTTTGAAACCTACGCGAGTAGTTTTCATACAAGCCGGAAAAAAGGTTCCAACTTACCGAATGATCGAACCAAGACCAATGCTCATCAAGCTTTCGAACCTCTGATTCGAGAAGGATCCCGATCTCATTTTTTGCGTCATCGTTTGAAATGCGAGTGATGTCGAAACCCCGTTGTTCAATTTCGTGAAGGTTGTTGATCAGGTCATTACCTTCATAAAAAAAAAGTAAAATTATTTTTGGCTCAGCCAATTCTGACCAGAACGAGGACTCGCTAACAAAGTTGTATTCGGATAGTGAAGTTAGGCAGGAACCGAAGGTGCCGTAACCCGGATAGCCAAATGAGATGATGTCTATCTTTGTTTTGGAATGAAGCAGGTGATGTGTGGCAAAATCGGGTTGCCCCCAACTCCAAGAGTTATCGTATAACCAAGGGCCGAATCCATAGGCATGACTATCCCCCACAATGGCAAGGTAATCTTTGGGAATGACTTCCTTCTTTGAGTATTGTCCAAGTCGCCTGATAGGACCAGTGGTATGATTAAGGAACTTGTAAGGCAATTCATGTAGATAAAACCTCATCGAAAATTCAAGCAAGATATCCAGAAGCAACGCCCAAACTATTAACGCCTTAAGATAGGGAGAGATCTTTTTTATCAGTGTAAAATCCAAGACAGTGCCTCTTACTTCCGAGGAGTGCTAAAACGGTGTGCAAAAATTGGCAGAAATTCGTGGAAGGGTTCTTCGCTTTCCAGAATAAAGCCTTTTCTCAAGAACTGATCTTTTTCCAAGTGCTTGGAGATGAGAATGAATTGATTGAAGCCTTTAATCTCGTCGACATCGATTACTCGAATTTCTTTTGAAAACTTTTTGTAGAGTAGGTTTTGCTCCTTCTGATCAATTAGGAAATAGCTTTGCCCTGAAAATAGATACGCGTTTGGAAAAAACATGGGATCCCCCGAGAATACAATGGGGATACCTTCTTGAAAGATTTCATCCTCAGCGATTAACCAATGATAATAGTTGCGCGATGGGTCCAAGGCGAAGAGTTGGCGTTGAGTCGAGAGAGTTAGCATGCCGACTCCTAGGAGTAGACACACGCCCACAGGGAAAAGAGTTTTTCTAGAGTTGCTTCGGAGGAAGGGAACACGGGCGATCACCAAAGCGATCAAGACCATCCACGCAGCTTCCTTTGGGATGAAGTATCGGTCCTTGAACAAGTTAAGGGGAGTAACATGAGACAGCAACCAGATGAGCGTTGGAATGGATATCCAAAGGATCGAGGAGAAGAGTATGAATTTATTATTATTATCTTCCGATTCGATGGGATTCTTTTCCTTCTTCTGGGATGAATTGAAAAGCAAAGCTAAGATGAATGGAATCGAAAAAAAAAGTGGGTTAATGGAATCAAGGTAAGAGGCGAGTAGATCTTGGATTCCATTGGCTTTAGACCATGTATTTAGATGGCTGGATTGTTTATTGATGAGGAAGATGTAAACTGGGAGGGAAACTATCCACGATGCGATTTCCGGGGAAGTCCTAATCGCTCGATTACGACTCTTCCCCATTGAAAGATATCGAGAGAGTGCGGCCAATCCCGAAAACACGATTCCCAAATAGTGTGTTAGGCACAGAGCTAGGTGTGCGATGAAAGCCCAAGTCCATGTGCTTCGCTTTCCCTTGTCTATTGTAAGCGATTGACCCGAATAGAGCACGGCGGCACCGCAAAAAAAGAACAAACCGTAGGAACGAGCTTCCATGGATTGTCCCAAAAGAAGGCTAGATTGGAGCAAGACTCCCCCTACTCCGATTAGGGTAGCGGCTGAGCCAAGCTGTTTGCGAAGCGTTAGGTAGACCAAGACCGTTCCTCCTAGAATCCAGAGCAGACTCTCGATGCGGAGGGCATTCAAGGATAGAGGCAGAAATAGCTGCCAAATCCAGTTGAGGAAAAAATAAAGCGGGGGCGAGTAATTGATACCGGAACCGATGGAATCCCAGAACTGACCAAAGTTGTCATGGTGGATGCCATACCAAGTATACATTTCATCGACCCAAGGAGCCTTGTGGGGGATAAGATAGATTGCACAAACTGTGAATGACGATCCCAGAAGAACGAGGAGAAAGCTTACGGATCGACCTACGCTCACTGTTTAGTTTACTTCCCAGTCGCCAAGCCTGAGATCGAAGTGTCCGGCCTGTGCCGCCGGGAAATGACCTTGGCCAACTTGTTTTGTGATTGAAGGAATTTTTTCATGAAATTCTATGCTTCGCTCTCCTGGATGGAGAGACCAAGCTTTGTCTGTCATGAGATCCGCCCGCCAAAGGGAGGATTGCTCCAAGGCTTTTTCCACCGTGGTTTCCCAGCAGAGCATTTTGCCGTTGCCGAAGAGACGGCTTTTGATCGGTTCGCGCCACGAGAGCCAAGTTGGCTTTATGGGAAGTAGGCCTAGAAACCGCTTCCGATGCACTAGGTAGTGGCGACTAGTGAAATTCTTGAAGAGATAGACACCGCGCGAATCATCCTTTTTGTAATGAGTGGTTCCCTGATTCAGATTGCCGTCACTCGTTGGTGGGCCTCCGCGAGGGAGGACACAGAGGATGTCTTCATTCTCCTCCATCATTTTCACCCCTTCGTTTATCCAAGAAAACCCCT
This sequence comes from uncultured Opitutales bacterium, assembly GCA_905612515.1. GTDB lineage: Bacteria > Verrucomicrobiota > Verrucomicrobiia > Opitutales > Seribacteraceae. Next base: position 8,810 of record CAJQSI010000069.1, read on the forward strand.
TCTCTTCATAAAAGAGCATGTCGCAGTCTAAGTGGAGGACGTAGTCGGACTCCTTTTGATGAAACTGGCGGATAGATCCATGTATCGGATAGCCACGGAAGCAATGGGTTTCACGATGGGGTGCTCCGAAATGAATACGAGACAACTTTTGTACCTCTTTGGGGTCGGGAGAGAACTGGTCGATCTCGAATCGGTGGCCTTCCTCTTGCAAGGAGTTTAATTTATCAAGTAGTCGAGGCAACTGCGTTTGGGACAAAGTTTTCCCTAGCACTCCTCCCGGCATCGTTGCATCGACCACCACATGGGGTGTGGAATTCGCCTTTCTCAGCATTTGAAAAAGGCCAGGCAGGGTGTGGGCGATAAACGACGCGTCCGAACGAGCGGTGAAGATGAAGGATGATAGAGATGGTAGGGGGTCGTCTATAGCAGATCCTCCTTCGCGAAGAGAGCGTTCCAGTACCACAGTCTCTGGCTGCCGGTCCAATGGGGCGTCTGTTCGTAAAAGGCGTATGGATAAATGGAGAAGGGGGCGAGTTGCTCGACCAAGGCTTCCAACGGGACGAAACGGTCGTCCAGTCCCGTCTCCAAATAGATGAAGCTGATTTTCCCCTGCTCAAGAGTAGATCTGCAACCCTCGATTACCTGCGATTCGTAGCCTTCGACATCCAGTTTCAACAAGTCCATGTGATCGATTTCCATACGGGAGCGGAGATGGTCTACTGTTTCAACCTCGGCTTCTTCGACCCCAAGGTCATCTGGTTCCGGCTTGTTGAGTTCAGGGGTGAGGGAATGGAGCACGGAAGCCTTGCGAATTCGCATTTCGACCTTTTCGCGCCGAGGACCAAGGGCCAGTCGATAGCAATGGTGAGCGTTCAGTGATGCCGATGTCTTGGCCAGTTCCTCAAAGTTTTTTCCAATGGGCTCAAAGCTGCGGATGGTTGCCTTGGCGAAGGCTTTGCGGAAGCGGACGGCGGTTTCGCCCTGATGGGCGCCCACATCCCAAATCTCCCGCAGGGGTCCCTTTGCCAGTTTGCCTATGTCGTGAACAAGACAGGTTCCACGGGGCATGGAATTACGGTAGATGCGTGCCCCCGTGATGCGTTCGAATGCGTTTTTTAGCAAAGTTGCCAACATGTTTCGGGTTATCTCCAGCGGGGCAGGTGTCCGAGCAGGGATTCGCAGTACTTGGAAAAACGGCGGGGAACGAAAGGCAGGGTTCGGGCGAGTTCGTCCAGTGCATCGAGGTTTTCTTCGGCCAACTTGATCTCCAGAACTAATTTCCCCGGATGTTGTCGCAGATGCGAGAAATTAGGGCCAATCCCAGAGGTTTGGTCCCTGAAGGCAAGGTTGTCATCCATGGTCACGCGTACCCGTCCGTCGGCGCTTTCGTAATATCGTCTGCAATAGGAAACAAAAGTGGCGGGACGGTGTTGGTTCACGGGCAAGATGTTCCGCAAGGTGGAAAGTGCGGAATCTCCAGTCTCGCTCAGGAAGGCAGAGGCCCAATCGGACGCCTTAGGATCGATGTGAAGTTCCGTTTTTTGCAGAACCTTCCAGGAAAGATGGCCCTGCTTGCATTTGAGTTCAAGAGTCGGATGGCGAGCCTCATCCATCTCGCCGTACCAACGCAGGCGGGTTTTTTGACGAATACTCGAACCGGAGAGGGAGTGTTCGAGGGCTCGAAAGTCGTGCGAATCAAAATACAGGCTGTTCACGCGACGGGGAGGGTAGGGGGTATGGAAGCCAAGACGAGAGGTGACGAGGGCGGCCTCTATGCGGGGGGAATCTCGCAGACGGAACAAATCTTTGAGTTCCACACGCCTTGGGGTTTGCATTGAAGGTCCAGTGTTTATCAGTGAGGTTTGGATCATTGCGAGGGTGATTGTTCATGGTAAAGAAAATCGACGTCTAATTCGATGGATTCAACATTTCCCCCGTCTATTGTTGCGGAACTGCCCTTTTGAATAAGGTGAATCTTGGATGTTTCTGTCACTTGCAAACCCCGAGTCATTATTTTCGCGGGGCCGAAGGCGTTTTTCTTTTGATAGGCCGCCAGAGCAGCGACTTTGGCCCGTCTGATATGCACGTCGAATGCCCGCACGTCGGAGAAATCCTTGGAGGCGATGCCGAAGCCTATGTCCTCGAATAGACTTTTGGACAGAGTGACTCGGGAGCCTTCTCCTGCGGAGAGGGCCTTGTCCGCAGTTTCGAAGACACGGATTTTCTCAATTGTGACATTGCTTCCGCTCAGATCGATGGCGTCCCCGCCGATTCGTTCAAAAGTGCAATTGGTAATGCTTCCATTAACGAAATCGCCGTCAAAGGCATCGGAGTAGACATCGGAAAAAACAGAGTCTCTCAAGGTGAAATCGCTTGCGATAATATTAAGTGCATCTTCCGACAAGGCATCGCTTATTTTGCAATGTGAGATATCCACAGGACTATGATAGAAAGTGACGCCTCCGGTTAATGTCCAACCACCTCGGTCAATGCCTTGGGGGTTTGCTCCACGTCCGATTCCAGCCGTTTTGCTTATTCGTACATGACGAAACTCCGAACGTTCATTCGCGTTTGCGATCAAGAGGCCTGGCCATGTCGCGTTCGAAGCGGTGAGTATGACGGGGTATTCCTCTGTCCCGAGAGCTCGTATCGGGCTTTCGGAGACGAGAGTTGCCTCAGGAGCGAATAGAAGAATGGTTCCTGGAGGGAGCAGGAGTGAGCGATTGGGGGGAATTATCAAGTCTTCCGTGACTTTGTGTTCACCAGGCAGTGCGACCAGTACATCGTCCTCCTCTTGCAGAAAGGAGTGGATGGAAACGGGGCTTTCCCGATTCGCCCGAAAGGGGAGCTTTTCTGGTCTGAAACGAGAGGAATCAATAGGAACAGGCAGACGAAGTGGTCTGTTCTCCATTCCCAGTATGCGAGCCAGTAAATGTAATCCCTCAGAGGCATTTTTATCTGAGGAGGAATTATGCTCTAGGTAGGCATCTAGAATGAAGTGATGATCGCCATCAAGGGAAGTGTGGCCAAAACGCTGGAGAGGCATCACAACCGTTTGGCCGTTCGGGTCGAGTTGGGCAATGGTTGGTAAGTGCAGGGTTTCTTTGGCTGGCCAGTGGCGGTCTCCTTTTTCGAAGCCGATAATCTCGATCGGTTGGGTCAGAGCGTTACGAATAACAACCTCGAGGCTTGCAGAATCTCCTTCCATTGGTCGTGCGTAAGACATTGCTGGCCGTTCCTCGTCCAATTCCCGGCGAATGTGGGCCACTCGGCGTTCCAGCAGATTCCAGGGATCGTATTGAAGCAGGCTCCCGTCGGACTTCCATATGGTGTAGTCATCTTCCATGAAGAGATCTTTGAGCTGGAGGCGTCGTATCCTCAGTTCCTTCGCTTCCAGTTCTCCGCGCAGTTTGGCCAAGTAGTCGGGTCGCGTGAATAAGTCTAGGTGTTTTATGTACTCCTTGGCGATTCGCGGCGAGCGCAGAGCCTGATTAACCCAGTTGTCTGGGATGTCGCCCCAACTGAAATAGCAATACGGGGCCTGGACTGCCGTGCCGGGATTACCGTCAAAACCTATGGGTTCGAGAAGACCTGTTATTGGATCGAAAAAGAAATTGATATCTGCAAACAGCAAACCGCGTTCGGCGCTCCAGAGGCGGCTGATTGCCAAGAATCGACCAAGTCTATCTGGGGCAAATACTTCATCGCCTTCTAACTCCTTTTCCTGTAGCCCTCGTAACAGGTTCAATGCAGCCACTTTTTGCTTCTGCAATACTGGAGTTCGTTCAATTCGCTTAGAGTTGCGTGGTTGAAGATTAGCTGCTTGGTAAACCGATCCCCAATCGACATTACTTTGTGGTGTGGGGAAATTCTTCCAATACCTATTTTCATCGAAGGATACGATGACCCCTTCACGCCTTCCTTGAGACTCGATCAATTCCTTCGAGAAATGTTCCTCCATTGCGTAAACTCCCATCGATTTGCCGTTGAGAGTGAGGTTGACGAACCGATACCGGACCGCGAGCAAACCCTCTCTTCGCAGCGATTCGAGAAACATCCACTCGCCGGTGTGACCACGGGTCACCGGATCCTGTAAAGAAAAGCGACTCATGCCGAACACGATAGCATCATCTTTCAGCTGAACTCTCAGTGACCATTTGTGGCCTAACCAATGGTCAGCGAGATCTCCCTTCAGTCGGAGTTTACAACCGAAGGTTCCACCTTCGGTTGTAATATTTCCAGGAATAAAGTCATCATCTGAAGAAATTAACAAATCGCGTTTTAAGGCTTCATGGCGTTTCTGTTCAATCTTTCGAAAATGCTTGAATTTAACATCTAGACTAATTTCATCAAAGTCGTTTTCTGAAAACAAGGCGGAAAAGGCCTCAGGATGTCGTGCCAGAACAAAATTAGCCTTCAGGTAGCCGGGTATATCGGATAGGGCCAAAAGCCCGCCAGCAACCGTTGCAACCCCAACTATGAATCCAAGCATGCGCCCGCTCAAGTGGTATCTTCTGGGGGGCGATTGCTCTTGTCGCTTGGGCGAAGGGTCGGAACCGTCTTCAGGCAAAAGTCTCATGAGAAAATGTGGAGAGGTGGGCTATTCGTTAGGAAAAGCGGAATCGTCGATAAGGGTGAAACTCCCTTTGGGAAAAGCCTTTTCGAAGGCTGTCGAAAAAGTCCTCACCTCGTTTAACCCCTCAAAGCGGACAAGGCAGGTCAAGGAAGTCCGTCCCGGTCCCTTGTCGATACGTCGCACGTTCACATCCCGGCAGACCTCACCAAGCAGATCCGTCGCCCTCTCTAGATCCTCAGAGTTCGGGTCTTGGGGTGCAAGGTCGAGAGTCACGAGAAGGTTTCCCTCCGCCCGTTTGTCCCTCGTCTTCAAAAAATCCGTTGAGGAGATAACCGCCAGAATCACCACCACCCCCAAGGCAGCCGCCTCTCTCTGATCTGCCCCCAAACTCAATCCCACTGCAATCGCCAGAAAGATGTACGCCAACTCCTCCGGTTCCTTTATCGGAGTACGAAAACGGACGATCGAAAGAGCACCAACTAAACCAAGTGAAAGTGCGAGAGACGATTTTACCACGGATATGACTAGTAGAGTTGTTAATGCAATTACAGGCAAAACCAAACCCAGATCTCGCCTGAGAACTTTCTTCTTTGCCCTTCTGGAGTAATGCCATGCGGTTATCGTGGATAGCAGCATCCCAAGAGCAAGATTCCATCCTAGATCGATTAACGATGCTTCGGGTAATTGAATTGGCACTAAGTTATTCATGATTCGGTTTTGGCTATAATAAGTAGCGTTCTATTGTTTAATTAGTTCTGATGTATCTGTGGCGGGATGTTTAAAAGTGAAGTGACTGCATCAATGACTTGGCTTCGATTAATGTTATTCATGCATTTTACCATGTGCGTACATGTCTCGAATCCATCATGAATCCAACATGGACTGCACTCAGGTGTACTACTCAGGTTAATGTTTTGATCATATCCCAAGCATTGGACTGGCCGAGAACCGCCGAAAAGAATGACAGAAGGAATTTTGAGACCATTGGCTATATGCATGAGCAAGCTGTCCGGACCGATAAAGAGATCGGTATGGTTTAAAATGGCAGCAGACTCGCGCATTGTACAATTGCCTGCAAAACTTTTGGCTCCGATTAATTTTGGCTCGCGGTTGTCCCCTAACTGGATGATGTCTCCAATTTCCTGTAACTCTGGCATCAGGCCATTCCATTTGTCTTTAGGCCAAGTTTTTACTAGTTCCTTGCTTGTGGTATTTATCGATAACAAAGGCCTTCTTAGCCCGTTTGTTTGTTGTTTTCCCCATTCATCTTCCTTTTCTGAAAGATAAAAGCAGGCTTTGTATTTGAAGCTCTTGATGTTGAGCTTGTCTAGACTGTGGGCAACGACATTGGTAGTGGTTTCCTTGCGGTCGACTAAATCCCAGTAACTTGAGTCAAAAGAGTAGAATGTTTCACGATCGTTTACGGAGTCTATCGAAGGATCGTATTTAACTAATTCCGGATGGGGAGTAATGCAGTTGATTTTCAAATTAGGGAATTTCTTTTTGATGCTTCGGATCACGTTGGCGGTGATCAAGGCGTCTCCTGGTGCACCCAAGCGGTCTATTACGGTTAACCATTTCCGTTTTTGAGCAAGCCTTGGTAGTTCGTGCTTCAGTCGAGAATTTTTTAACCATCTGTATTTGGACCAAATCTTGACAGGATAGGAATTGTAAAAAGGGTAGAGCAGAGGTTTGAGGCAATTATTTCCACCGGGGATTTGACCATAGTCCTTCAAAATTTAAAATTTGAGATTTCGAGCAAGGATCAAGCCGACTTGTCCTTCTCGCTCCAACGCTGGGGTTGGTTTGGAAGATTTGGTGATGTCGTATCCGATCGCTTGCAACTTATCTACCAACTGCTGATACCCACCTCCGCCGTTGTGCCAACTGTGCCACTCTAGAGTTAGATATTTCGACGATTCGAGCAGTTGTGAATATTGTTGGAGAATTTCCCACTCTGAACCTTCGATGTCGCATTTGATTAAATCATAGGGGGGGGCAAAAGTTTCAAGAATCTCATTTTCAGAAATGATGCTAACATCCATCAGGTTCTCATTGTTGGAAGAGGAAAAGCATGAGCTTGCCATATGCGGACGGTCATAAAACGAAGTGGTTGATCGTTTAGCGTTTCCAATAGCTCGCGGTAGGAACAAGAATCGATTCTTTAGACTCTTTTGTTTGATGAGATTTTGCAGGGAACGAAAGCAATTTGGAGATGGTTCGATTAAGAGAGAATGAACATCGTTTTCCGGATGAATCGATTGAATCCACAAACTGAAGTAACCGTAGTGCGCACCAAGATCCAATATTCGAAGAGGTGGCTTTTCGGGTAAATAATCAAGATATTCCTGCTGAATGAAAATTTCGGAGAATGAATCGTAGGCATCACTTTCAAGAAGGTGGGCCCAATAATCATTGCCGAGAGGCATGGAACAGCCGAATTCGTGAAAAAATTCTTTACGGAGATGGGCAATGATTTTACTTCTAATAGTATTTTGCCTGAGAAAGATGGAAAAAAGACGGCTCAAGAGACAGTCAGAATATTAGTAAGTTTTGACCTTACCATTGTTGCAGAGAAGCTTTGAGTTACTTCCTTGTTCCTAGAAGTATGGTCGTTTATAATTTGTTTATAGTCTTCAATGATTAAGGACAGTGTTAATTCAAGATTTTCTACCGAGCGCTTGTGGATTCTAAAACCTAGTTTATGCCGACCTAGAATGCGATTGCTAGCAGTGTTTTCCGGACCGTAGGAAAGGACTGGTCTTCCCGTGCCCAAAAGTTCGGGCAACTTGGTGGGAAAGGAATAACGGTAGTTTGAATTTTTGTCTGGGTTGAAGGATGAAGGGATGAGGAAGCAATTAGCCCTTTCCATGATCTCGTACTTCTTGTCCAAAGGCATGATTATCCCATGATGAGTAATTCCTTTAGAATGGAGGAGTTCGCTGAGGAAATTCTTGGGCTGCAATTGTCCATACAAATGAAATTCCAAGAAAGGGAATTTTGTCCTAAGGTTTTTTACGGCAAGCAGGACATCCTCAATGCACTCTCCGTGCAGTTGTGAGAATAATCCGCCCAAAAAGCAAAATACAAAGGGATTTCGTGAATCAAAAGTCAATGGGGTGGGGCTAGGAATCTGAAAGCATTGGTCCTCCGCTCCGTTGTGGAGAAATTCGATATCTTTTCTGCCCAGCATGGATTCGTATTTGGAACACATATCTTCAGTAATGCAGATCAACTTAGTGCACTTTGCCAAAATGCGGGAAATTGAAGGTTGTTCGAATGCATCGCTATGATCTGCAAGATGTACCAACAGGGGTAAGTTTCTTTTTTTTGCTATCCAAGAGGCATATAGAAGGCAATTCGTCGAATAGACGAAGGCGTAGACCAACAAATGTTTTTCGGTAAGGTGTGATCGAAGCCAAATCTTGGAGAAGTGGTTTCTCCATTCGGGGATTCTGCCTGTGAGAAACGCAAAGACATGTTTCCTTGATCTGTGGTAAGGTACTTGAGCGAGGGTGAATCCATTGCTGTCACCATGCTCACGAAACTCTGCATCCGTGTACAAAACTTTATGGGGAGTATCCCTGAACATGCACTGCAGGGTTACTCCGAAGCCATTGGGAGTGCCAGGCGGAGTCTCGGTGACTAAAAGTACTTTACCTTCTGAGGATGCCAAATTCGTTAAACACGAGCCGCTTGGGCCTGAACTATTTGCATGATGGTGTCAGACAAAGAATGCTCGATTTTAAAGTCTGGATAGTGGGCGTTGATCTTAGATAAGTCGCTGTAGTAGCAAATATGATCGCCGATGCGGTTATCTTCCAAGTACTCGTACACTTGCTTTTTCCCCGAGTGCTCTTGGCAGCTTTCGAAGGCTTCTAGGATCGAGCAACTATTTTCTTTGCCGCCTCCAAGGTTGTAGACTTCTCCTGATCGAGGAGACTGGAGAAAACAATCGATGAAACGGGCAACATCTTCTGAATGGATATTGTCTCGAACCTGCTTCCCTTTATATCCGAATATTTTATAGGTTTGGCCTTCGAGATTACATTTTATTAGATAGCTCAGAAAACCATGCAATTCTACTCCGGAATGAGCTGGTCCAGTTAGGCATCCGCCTCTGAGGCAGCAAGTTGTCATCTCGAAGTAACGACCATATTCCTGTACCATGATGTCTGCGGCTATCTTTGAAGCACCGAATATGGAATGCTTGCATTGATCGATAGTGAATGATTCAGCAATTCCGTTTGAATAGAGCGGGTCATCGTAATCCCACCTTTTTTCACTTTCAATCAACTTGATGTCGTTAGGTCCGTCACCGTACACCTTGTTTGTGGACATGTGGACGAATGGAGACTCGGTGCACCATTTTCTAGCAGATTCTAAGAGATTAATTGTACCTACTGCGTTAACATCAAAATCGTCAAAGGGGATGGAAGCCGCCTTGTCGTGGGAGGGCTGAGCTGCCGCGTGAACTATAGCATCAGGTTGAATAGTCTTAACTAGATCCAAAAGTTTGTAACGGTCGCGGATGTCAAGGTCGTGGTGATTAAAGGAAGGTATTGCATCCCGTAATTCCTTGAGTCGCCAGGAGGTATCTCCTTGCGGACCGAAGAAAACTGCTCGTTGGTTGTTGTCGATGCCATGAATGACATGTCCTTGTTGACTAAAATACAAGCAAACCTCGGATCCGATCAGTCCGGACGAACCCGTGATTAGAATTTTCATAGGTTGATTACAGTCACTTTTCCGATGGGTAAGCACAGAGTGTTGTAGGCAGAGGATGTACTATCTCCACATATTTGCCCCTGATAAGCTTGAGCGAGTCGATGAATATACAGTTTATTAATAAAGCCTTTTTAAATGTTAGTAGGATTAACGACTTACTGAAGATCTCCATTTATCGAGAATGCGCATGTTGTCCAATGAATCTGTAAGGGTAAAGGATGGGTATTGAGGTTTTTCAAATCCATGCAAGATCCAATTACTAATATTAAAAATTTGATAGGAGTAAGGGTTATCGAATTTAAGGTCTTCAGTGTTTAAGCATTTATCGTTGATGAAGATTTCGTTCGATTCGCAAGTCCAAGTGCTTTCAATTTTAATTTCGCCATTCGCACCGGAAATTTTAGTTAGTTGACCCATATCCCTTTTGAAAGAGCATTGGATTCTTGATCGAAAACCATTTTTAAAGGTTAATTCCGTACTTGATTCAATCTCTACTTTCTTATGACCGAAATCATGTTTTGTGTTTTCTAGAGTTACAGAATTCCCTGGATAGTCTGATTTGATTTTAGCTACTACTTGACTGAGGGAAGTAAGATAGCACCCAAGGTCGAGAATACATCCTCCTCCTAACGATTTGTTGAACAACCTAGACTCTGATGTGAAGCGGTTTTTGAATTTTCGAAACAGATTCTCTTCTTCAATTATTTTTACACCAAATACAGTTTCCATCTCTGTAGGTTCCCCGATGACGCCACTTTTTAAGAGATTAGCGAGAGTTAAGGTTCGTGGATGATGCAAATACATGAATGCTTCGTGGAATTGTAAATTCCGAGATTTAATTTTGTCACAAATAATTTCGCTCTGATTCGAATTCACAACTGCAGGTTTTTCCACAAGGATGTGTTTTCCGCTATCGATGCATTTGCAAATCCATTCAAAATGTAAATTGTTGGGGAGAGCAATGTATACTGCATCGATTTCGTCACATTCAATCAGGTCATTATAGTTGTCGAAGCAGTACTTTTCGTTCAACCCATACTCTGAGATGAAGTCCGGACTTCTGGTTTTGTCTTTACTGGCCACTCCAAGTAGTTCGGCATTATCAACACATTGTAAAGAATGACAAAAAACTTGGGCGATGTTTCCAAGTCCGATGATTCCCCAATTTACTTTAATTTAATGATGCTTTTGAGATTATATCTTGATAGTAACATACATTATTAATAACCATGTTGTCATGCGAAAAATGATCTAACTATCTTGTTCTTAATAAAAAATACTTTTTTAAAAATATAAATTATTGCCAATGAATTATTCGGGCAATTCATTGATTTGTCAGAAGCGTTCTGCGGGGAAGTATTACGAAACCTGAAAAAACCTTTCTTTAATGAAAATAAATACTGTTTTAATATCTTTTCCTTGAATTGTTTTAGGTCACATTTATCGATCAATTGAATAACAGCAGTGAACATATAAGGCGATCGAATTCTAAATGATTGAAAATGAAATAAGATGATTTCACAATCATAGTTAAAAGTAGATAAATTCCATGGAGCTAGTCCACAACCCTTATGCTGTATTTCATGTACTCCATGAAATTTTGAAGAAAACTGGTCTAAATATTTTTGGTCACCGTAGCGAGTACCGTCTACTTTTGCGTAACACCACTCGATGCAAGATGCCATCCACCACTTCAAGCATATCCTCGCTTCTACGGTATTTCGGAAGGTTAGCCAACTAACATTGAATTTTCCATGTGTATTCAACTCATTCAGTTCATCAGGAAATCTATGGGGCATGATTGCAATGTTTGAATCTCCTATCTCCTTGAATATGGACTTTGGGTCGCCATAAAAATATTGGTCAGCATCGAGGTATGTAAGTGTACTGCATGCTTCAATACGGAAAATTAAGTAATACATAATACATGGAGTAAGCGTCCAGTAGTATTCGGTAATAGTGCGGTTAGACTTAGCCTCTAGCAACTCAGGAATTTCTTCCTCCAAAGTATGAAGATTTATTAATGATATTTGGTCAGAAGTACTTTTTGAAAACAACTCAAATGTATCCCGGTCAAGACATAAAATAAAAAGATGTGCGGAAGGATCATGCGTAAGAATAGATTCCATTAATGCGAAACCGTAAGGACTAAATCCGTAGTTGAAGTAGGTGCAGTAGCAATTATTATTCAAGTGGATTCCAATATTTTTGTAAATACAAAATCTTTTAATGTTGATGTGAAGTTGTTGCAGTAGTTCGTGACATGTGGGTTGCTCGATTTATAACGGAGATCATATTGATTTCCGATCCAAGTCATAAACTCATTTTCATTAAAATGCCAAGCGGGGTAAGAGGAATCATATATTGGTTCCTGGATCTGTTGGACCGTAAGTTGCCTAGAACCTGAAAGGACAAATGGGGTTTGTTCAAAAATCAAAGATTTTGCACCTTCATCAATAAGTTTAGTAATATCAAACTCTGGGTTTTCCAAAAATTGTAAACTGCTACCACATAATAGTACATCGTATTCTATAGAGCCTCTTTTTTCTCGAAAATCCGAATCCGAAATGAATTCTAATTCTTTAAAACTGGAAAGTTTTTGCTTTGCTATTTTGACAACATTTTCTTGTTCAACCACAATCCATCGGATCTCAAATTCTCTTAGGATATCGAAATTTCTAAAAAATGAACTTGCAAAAGCACCACCATAGTCAAGAACCGTAACTTTTTGTTTAACGGATTTTAGTATGTAATTTATTCCTAGTATTAATGGTAAAGAATATTGATATTCATCAAATAATATGCTGTCTTTTTCGCATTTTTTCTCGCCAGATAAAATCTTGTTTAATGCTGAAACTGCTTTTTTTGTAATCGCTGGATCATTGTAACCAGTTGAGGCATTTAGAGCTTCACACCATAAGTTGAAAGGACCAATGTATGTTACGCATTCCTTTTTTACTACTGGAGAGTAGAATGGCAAAAGTTTTGATAAAAAGTTAAACAAATAATGCCTTGATCTTATTCATCAAATTATTGCCAGAAAGAGTTTGTTCTTTAAAAGCGTCAATTTGACCGATTGGCCAATTTAAGGTAGAGGGTTTCTTGCCAAAATTAAGCACTTGCTTTTGCTTGTCTGTCAAATTTGCAATATCTCTTGAGTTCAACAAAATAGGTTCTCCAGTAGGTATCGACGAAGGTGATAATTGACCAAACATAGATGTTCTTACATTCCCTCCAGTGTATGGTTTAGCTCGATGAATCAAAGCATAATCGTATGCAATAAAAGTTCCCTTAGGTGCGTTGTTAAAAGTAATAATATCTTTGCTGAATTCTTCTTCCATATGATCAAAACCCTCTGTTTCATAATCTCTAGACCATTTATGACTTCCTCGAACTAATTGAACGCCTCCATCTTCTACATCAGATAAGTACATTAAGAAAATAAGTCCTTTATTATCTGGTATTACTTTTTGAACGAAAACTCTATTTTCGAAATCATAAGTATCTATCTTGTTGTCAAGATGCCACCACATTTTGAAATCTTTTGAAGGAAACGTACTATATATTCTGTAATTGGATAAATGAATATTATCCTTCGCATATGCCTCTGCTAAATCGATCAAAGTTGGATTAGTGTAAACTTCAATTATTTCTATTCCATAAGAAATTGTATCAGCAAGGTATCTTTGGCATCCATCTTTTATGTAACCTCTTTGGCCGTTCGCATGAGGTTGTGACATTGCATGCTGTGTTTTACCATTAATTGTTTCAATTGTTTTATTGTCTATTAAGCCAGTCAAATTGACGAACCCATTCATTTCTAATTCCGATAGTAATGATTTAATTTCGAAGTTTCTCACGAGTTATCCTTCTAATGTACCCCAACTTTATTTTTATTTTACTTTTTGTGATTCCTAAATAGAGTTTTGTGTTTGCAACTAAGTTGTCAAGTTTGTGATAAAGTATTGCAACGATGATATTCGGAAGAAAACAAATTCTGTCAAAAAAAGAAATGTCGACTGGGTTTTTATAATTTTTAACATCGGAATCTTTGTATAGATTTGTTTTGACGTTAAAATTTGATAATCCCCAGTTCTCATCATTTTCAGAATACTTAAGTTTATCAAACACAGGTGAGTTTTTTTTCCTCGGAGTAGCTGGTCCGTTTCGATCTTTATAATCAATTAGATTTGAATAATGTTCCAAATGATAGAGATGATTTCCCACGAGGTCTTTAAAGTCTATCAAGTGGTGTTTTTGTGCTAGGCGTAAGGCTAAATCACCTTCCATCCATCCCCAATAGATTAGCTTTTCGTCATATCCACCTGAATTCTCCCAAATTTTGCGGTGGAAAATCATAATTCCTACTGGACTCCACCAAAATGGAAGACCCCATTCCCTAGCGCTTTCAACTTTTAATCGCTCGCCAAATCTTTTTAAATAATTTTCAATATAAAACAGTGGAAAGGAGTTATGACTGATTCGATAAGGAATGGAACGTCTTTCTACAAACATAAAGACATCCTCCGGTTCAAACCATAATTTTTGTTTGTTATCGATGCAGCTTTTGAACTTCGAATAGAATTCCTTTCCCACTATTGTATCGTTGTCGATACGACCGATGTAATCACCTGCTGCTCTACGTGCCGCTGCGTTTAGTGCAATCACTTCAGGGAATTTACTGTCTTTCTGTTCCTTCCGTGAGATTTCTGGGGGAATGTGAACGAATTTAACTCGTCCAACTGCTTCGGGTACAAGGGCAAGAACCTCTGAGAGTGGTATGTCGCTTCCCCAATCAGCAATTATAATTTCAAGATGGTTCAGGAACTCAGCTTCTTCTGCATGAATGAGCGCCA
>CAJQSI010000070.1 GCA_905612515.1 uncultured Opitutales bacterium
CCAGTGCATGCATGCCGGGTGGGACCAGCACAACAGCTTGACCACCGAACTATACAACCAGTGCCGCGACACCGATCAACCCAGCGCAGCTCTCGTACAAGACCTCAAGATGCGGGGCATGCTCGACGACACCTTGGTCATCTGGGGAGGCGAATTTGGCCGCACGCCATTCATTCAGGGTGACATCAAGAACCGCAAGCGATGGGGACGCGACCACCACCCTTATGCCTTCACCGTATGGATGGCGGGAGGCGGAACTAAACCCGGAATGACCTACGGGGCCTCCGACGACCTCGGTTTCAATGCGGTGGAGAACAAAGTGCATGTTCATGATTTTCAAGCCACCGTCATGCATCTTCTCGGCATCGACCATGAAAAGCTGACCTATCGCTTCCAAGGTCGCCATTTTCGACTAACCGACGTCCATGGCCACGTAGTTAAGGAGATCTGTTCCTAACTGTTCTATAGCCTTGCTATTGATGGTTTCCCGTTTGCCACGCAATCTTTGGTCAGTGTCTTCTGACTTGGCGTACCGATGCCGATGCATCTTCAGAGTCTTTCGTAGAAATCAACTAGTCCCGAATCAAACGAATACTCGGCTCCAATAATCTGTAATTTATCCTTTTCAACCAGTTCGGTAAGAATTGGAGAACCCGATTGAAGGTTTTCTACCGAGGCAATTACGTTTGCTCGTACTGCCTTTCGCATAAGTTCGTCCGGGTTGTTTCGCAAATCCGTCTGCAGTAGGGGTTCCACCGATGGGCTGATGCGCTTCACGATTGAGTGAAGGTTCGAGGAACGGTTTTCCCTAGGCTGCGCCAATTCTTCCAAGGTGGCTTGAATTGCTCCGCATTTCGAATGTCCCAATACCACGACCAATGAGGTGCCGAATCGTTCGGCGGCGAATTCAATGCTACCAATTTGAGACGGAGCCACGATGTTTCCTGCAACTCGAATGACGAACAGGTCCCCCAGTCCGTGATCAAAGAGAATTTCTGCGGGTGCTCTTGAATCGGAGCATCCGAGTATGATTGCAAATGGATCCTGTCTCTCGATTAGCGTCTTCCTTTTCTTCGGATCGGCAATCGAGTGGAGGCTTTCATTCCCCTCGGCAAAGCGCCGGTTGCCTTCTCGTAGGCGATCAATTGCTTCTTTAGGTGATAGCATGTTGTCTTTATTGAAATCTATATGGAGTCTCGAATTATAATGGTCGAAATTTGAAGTGTTAAATTTGAATTAACGCAACATTCGTTTATTCCCAATAATCGGATCCGAAAGAGCTACATTCTTGAGAATGTCACGCTTTCATTTTGGTTTCGCAGTTGCAAACCTCATTCAGATTGCCTTGAGAATGATTGGTGAGATTGGTCTTTTTTACAACGAGCAGCATCCTTTTTGGCATTCTTCTTGTCCCGAATAATGCTGATGCGTTAACCGATCTTTTTCTAGAAAAAGACGAGGTGGTGGCCTTTGTCGGTGGCACTGATATGGTACGCATGCAAAAGGAGGGTCGAGTCGAGGCTGCATTGACCCATCGTTACAAAAAAGCCAGGCCTCGGTTTCGAGACCTCTCATGGGAAGGGGATACGGTGTATCTTCAGACTACTGTATCCGAACGTTGGCGGCGGAAAGCCTTTGGCGACCTGAATGGGCAATTGAATAAGGTGGGTGCCACCGTGGTGATCGCACAGTTCGGAAAGATCGAGTCGCTTGACGGTCCGGTGCGTCTAGAAAATTTCACCAAGGCATACGACAAGTTGATTGACCAACTGTCACACGACGGTCGACGCGTAGCTTTGCTTGCACCCTCTTCATTCGAATGGGAACAGGCGAATGGAGATTTCCTGAAAGCATATTCCAATGCGGTCGAGGAACTGGCCGTAAAACGGAAAATACCTTTCATTCGCGATTTGATGGGGCAAACTGAACCGTCTGCTCAGTTGGTCGAGGCAGTGCGGGAAAAACATCGGTTGTGGTACGAATACTGGCGACCGGCCAACTGGAAGTGCCTGTTCGGGGACGATAGTCGCAGGGTGTTCTCCAATGCGTCGAGAGGGCTACCTTCCTTCAAGCAAGAGTGGTCGACTTATCCCGACCTCATCGAGAAAGCTGAAGAGCAGGTGTTCGCTGGACAAGTCATAATGAATCGGCAACCCTCCAAACCGAGTGGCTCCAATCAGGCAGATGTCGAGAAGGAACTGCAGGCCTTCGAGGCACTTGATGGCTTTGAGGTCAATCTCTTTGCGGATGAGTCCCTGGGGATAGCCAATCCACTGTCCATTCGCTGGGACACTAGCGGTAACGCTTACGTTGCATGTTCCGACGTCTATCCACAAATCGAGCCAGGGGCTTTGCCGAATGACAAAGTGATTCTTTTGCGCGATCTCGATGGAGACGGCCGGGCCGACAAGTCGATGATTTATGCCGATGGCTTGAACATACCAACCGGGATGGAAGTTGGCCACGGAGTCGTTTATGTCGGCCAAGGTACTGAACTTTTGGAGTTGCGAGATCGTGATGGAGATGGTGTTGCGGATGAACGCAAGATCTTGTTGAGCGGATTCGGGAACGGGGATTCCCATCAAACCATCAACTCCTTTGTCTGGTCCCCGGATGGTGAACTTTGGTTTTGTCAGGGAGACGGTATCCAGTCGCGTGTGGAGACTCCGCATGGGATATCTTCTCTGTACCAGGCTGGTGTCTACCGGTTGAGACCCGGTAACCTACGCTTGGATGGCCTGTTGGACGACTTTATGGGTCCGGGCAACCCTTGGGGAGTTGCCTTCGACGACTTTGGCCAATCTCTGGTTGTCGACGGAGCTGGGGGTATATCCTACCTCACACCCGCTTCGATCCCCGCTAAGCGCCGTCTGCGCCTGCCTCGTATCGGTCAACCCGGAGGCTACTGCGGAATCGAGTGCATCGGAGCTGCAAACTTACCTAAAGAAATGCAGGGAGAATTCATCGTCGGGGATTACAAGAGAAACCAGGTAAGCCGCTTCGCCATATCTGAGAACGGGGCTGGATTCAAGGTGGTATGGCGGGAACCATTGATCCGTTCCAGTCACCGCAATTTTCGGCCTATCGATGTGAAAATCGGTCCTGATGGAGCCATATACGTAGTGGACTGGTATAATCCGATTACCTGTCATCAAGATGACTTCTACCGCCATCCGGAACGCGACAAAACCCATGGGCGGATTTGGCGAATGACCCCCAAGGCAGGGGTCATCAAGTCACCGCAATTAGCCACCGCATCCAACGAGCAATTACTGAATGCGCTCATGTCGACCGAGCGCTGGACTCGCCTAAAGGCGAAACAGGTTCTTGCGGCCCGTGACTTCGAGAAGGTTTTTTCTGTCCTCCGTCCCTGGGCAACCCAAAAAGGCGAGGATCAAGAACAGCGCCTGTTTCAAGCTGTCCTGCTGTTTGCATGGATGGAAAAGCCCGATGAGCCTATGATACATAAGCTCCTGCAAGTAGAGGACCCCCGAGCACGGGCCTATGCCACTCGCATAGTCGGTCGGTGGGGTCTGCGACTGAATGATGTCTTTGAGCTTTTGGAGATAGCCGCCCTAGACAACCATCCTCGGGTGCGCATGGAGGCTGTTCTGGCTGCTGGCCAAATCCCCGATCCGCACTCGATTTTGGTCGCTGCCAGCGTTGCAGAATCGCCGCGAGACCGCTGGATCGATTACGCCTTTTCCCAAGCGGTGCATCATCTTAAACTGGTATGGGTTCCTGCGTTTCGGCGTGGTGAACTTGATTTTGGTGATCGGATAAGAGGATTACAGGGGGTTCTTGGACATTCCGGTGACCGAAACCTGCTAGCGGACATCAGGAAACTGTTTGTGTCAGGCGAGGCCAAAGGAGACGCCCAAGTTGGGCTCGGGCGTACGTTGATCTCCACTGGTGGAGATAAGGAAAAGCAACTTGTTCTCGAAATGGAACCACCTAATTCCGACTTGTTGGAAACTTTGTCGTCTCACAGCCCCCCGAATATCAAGTTGGCGGATTTTATATTACCTCTACTCGCCCACGACCAAGTGGATACGAGAATCGCGGCTATGCGATTAGTGAAGGCTTGGAGAGTTGATGAATGTCGGGAGGTAGCTCTGGAAATATCCGGCGATTCGGATGCTCCCGATCTTTTCCGTTTGGCGGCGATTGAGGCTGTTGGAGCGCTTGGCGGTCAAAGCTCGGTTGAGATTCTTTCTAGACTAGCTTCTAATCCGTCATCCGGGCATCAGGCTTCTGCGGTTTTAGGGATGCTTGCCATTGATCCGCAAAGAGCTGCTAAGCTTGCGGTAAAGGTTTTGTTGGATGGAAGCGAAAACGATATAGTTTCCTCAATCTTCACAGGTTTTGTTAGCCGAAAGGGCGGTGGTCTTTTGTTAGCTGATGTGCTCAAGTTAGTTAAGCCCAGTCACTCCCAAGTTCCCCGCATTAGGGAAGTGTGGATCGCTTCCGGTTTGGTCGATGAAGCCTTGTCCATGCAACTGGAAGATTTGGCTGGAGTAATTGCCGTGGATCAACAATTCGACGAACAATTGCTTGGCAGATTGGTTGAAGAGGGAAAGCGTGGTAATCCTTTGCGTGGCAAGGAACTCTTTAATTCAAGTCGTCTCGGGTGTTCCGCGTGTCACCAGATTGGGTCTGAGGGTGGAGTCCTCGGGCCGGATCTTTCGGCTTTGGGCAGCGGAGTGACTCAGGAACGAATAGTGGTGGAAGTGATGTGGCCCGCCAAGCAAGTCAAGGAGGGCTATTCACTTTCCCAAGTCACGCTTAAGGACGGTCGTGTGATCCAAGGGTACCAGCAAAACGGTCGGTCGGAAGAGTTAGTCCTAAAGAATTTCAATAACGACTCTAGGCAGCGTTTGGCTCGAAGAGATATTTCCCGCACTGAAGTTATTGGTAGCTTAATGCCCGCAACCGCTAAAAGCCTCAAGAGATTGGAAGTCGCCGATCTCCTTGCCTATCTCTTTGGATTGGATGGACGCTAATCATCCTCACGATTATTTCGATGGCTTTCTGATCTTCTTATTTGAGTGTCGGAACTACTGCTCGGCCCTCCTCTTTTACAGATATGAAGTAGCCGAGTCGGCTGTCTTTTTCATCGGTGATGACCCAAGTGTTTCCCGAATAGGTGTTTTGGCGACGAGTTCCTCCGATAGGGAGTTCACCATATAATTGCAGACCACCTGAATATTTTACCCAGAAAAGCTTTACCTTTTTACCGGACCTGTTTTCGAAGTGAATGGCAGTGTTAGGACCATTGCGTGACCGGAGCGGTTCCACGGTTCCTGACGGAATCCATTTGAGATCAACCTTTTTTGCCGGAGGATCTGACGAAGTGACCGTAGAGAGATCAGCGCCGGTATCTATCACGAGACCGGGAAGAACCTTCTCGAGTTTAGTCACCTCATCATCGGTAACCTTGGTTTGCCAAAGGTAGAGGCGCCTTAGTTTTTTGAGACCAACCAGATGCCCCAATCCTGCGTCAGTTATTTTTGTGGCATAGAGGTTAAGGTATTCGAGTTCAGACAAACCCCCGAGTTCGGCGAGGCCTTCGTCATCCACTTCGGTTTTCTCAAGATGAAGTCTCTGAAGTTGTTTCAATCCCTTTAAGTGCCTCATCCCGGCACCAGTTGTTTTGGTTCCTCCAAGATGCAGTGAAGCGATGTTCTTTAACTTTGAAACATGTGTGAGACCTTCGTCTTTTAAGTCCGTGCCATTTAGATGAAAGTCGACTTCGAGCTCATCCGAGTTCCGGGCAATTCCTCGAACCGTTCCTCCTATGCTTTCAATTGCTGCAATGGCGACTCCCTCAGCATTTTCTGCATGGCAGGGAAGAGCGAAGGAAAGCAAAGCTACGGCAGAAAGAGAAAAAGTCCCACAATTGGGATTGGATTGGATCAAAGTCATAGATGATCAGGTTGGTTTTTTTTTTTAAAAATCTCAAGACTGAAGATTTCTTATGATCAACTTTTTATAGATTATTCCATGGAATCATTCTGCTGCTTCTCAGACTTTTGGGATAATTCTTTTGAATCGGATTGCACCTCTTACCCTTTTCAAAACATGGTTTAGTCATGAAATATATTCTTTCTTCTTTTTTCTTCCTCCACTTTGCGTTTTTTGGTCACGCCGCAGACCGACCGAACATCCTTGTCGTGCTTACTGACGATATGGGTTTTTCCGATCTTGGCTGTTTCGGAGGCGAAATCGACACCCCTAACCTCGACAAGTTGGCCAAGAACGGCCTGCGCTTCACAGAGTTTTACAATACTGCCCGTTGCTGGCCGACCCGAGCTACCCTTATGTCCGGTATTTATAGTAACGGTCTCGGCAACGGCCAAGTCACCATTGCCGAGCTACTCAAGCCAGCCGGTTACCAGACGGGCATGGTGGGGAAGTGGCACTTGGGCAAGAATCCCGCCAAGGACGGACCCATTCAGCGCGGGTTCGATGACTTCTACGGCACGATGACCGGGGCTGGTTCTTTTTTCGACCCCTATACTTTGACCCGCAACACTGAGTTCACCGAGGTTGACGAGGAGGACTACTACTACACCGACCGGATAGGTGTTGAGGCCACTCGCCAAATCGAGGCATTTGCCAAGTCCGACAAGCCGTTCTTTCAATACGTCGCCTTCACTGCCGCTCACTGGCCGATTCACGCTCCGGAAAAATCTATCGAGAAGTACCTCGAGACTTATGAGGGAGGCTGGGAGAAACTTCGCAAGGAGCGATATGCCCGCATGCTGAAGATGGGTGTCATCGACCAGGAACGGTGGCCCCTCCCCCCGCTGGAGGATCGCGTCAAGCCATGGGACACCATAGACCACAAGCCATGGCGTATCCGCAACATGGCGATCTACGCCGCGATGGTCGACCACATGGACCAAGCTGTGGGCAATATCGTCCAAGCCCTCGAAAAAACAAAGCAACTCGACGACACCCTCATTATCTACTTCCATGACAACGGGGCCTGTCCCGAACACCTCGGCGGCAACGGCTGGAACACGGCAAACAACATACTCGCCAAGGCCAAGAAAGCCGGTAAGACCATCGCCGTTGGCGACAAGTTCGACGTACCTATGGGTGGCCCCATGACCTACGGCAGTGTAGGGCACAACTGGGCCAATGCTCAAAACACGCCCATGCGCCGGTACAAGTCGAATGTCCACAACGGCGGAGCTTGCACTCCTGCCATCATGCATTGGCCCGCTGGTCTAAAGGCCAAGCCTGGCTCTATCTCCGACCAAAGAGGCCATGTCATCGACATGATGGCTACCTGCCTCGAGCTCGCCGGAACCAAGTACCCAAAAGAATTCAACGGCAAGGAAACCAAAGACCACGAAAGTTTCTCGCTGGTTCCGATCCTAAAAGGTGAAACCGTTGACCGCGACCACGCCTACGTCTTCAACCACGGCGGCACTCATGCCATCGTCAAGGGCGAGTACAAGATCGTCCGCGAAGGCAGGCGTCCCTGGGCCCTCTACCACCTCGCCGAGAATCGCACTGAAACAAATAACATTGCCCCCAAGTACCCTGAGCGCGTCACCCAAATGGCCGCCATCTGGGAGAAATGTTGGGGAAAGGGAAAGTAGTCATATTCTCCAGCTTTTGTGTAGAGGCATGACCAGTCACTTTCCCCAGCACCATAGATGTTCGTAGGTCCGTAGAAATACTTGTCCATCTGAAAAGGCGGGGGAACCTCTTGTCATTTCGTTTGCGGGATTTGTGGTCAGGACTTCGAAGTCGGGATTCGCCG
>CAJQSI010000071.1 GCA_905612515.1 uncultured Opitutales bacterium
GTTGGACCGGCAGATGCTCGACCGCGTCCTCGGCGGAGCGAGGGATTTGCGCAGGACCTTGGCCAAGACCGACCAGCAGAAGCTTGACGAATACCTCCACAGCGTGCGTTCGGTGGAACGCCGCATCGCCGCGATTGAGTCCCGCCAGCAGGAGGCCGCCTTGGAAAAGGCGGGCGCAGGTCCCTCCAAACGGCACGCCACCGACTCGGCGACCATCGAGGTCAAGATCCCCGAGGGCGACAAGCGTAGCGAGTACATGCAGGTGATGTGCGACCTGACTATCCTGGCTTTCCAGACCGATACCACACGCGTCAGCACCTACGTCGGCTCTCGGCCAAACGGCGCGTCCTACCCCGAGCTGGGCTTCACCGACAAGCACCACTCGCAGACGCACTACGGCAAGGACCAGGAAAAGATCCGGAAAGTGGCGGCGATCAATAAATTCAACGTCGACCAATACGCCTACATGGTGAAGAAGATGCACGCCCTCAAGGAAGGCGACGGCACCTTGCTGGACAACTGCATCATGATGTGGGGCTCGGGCCTGGAGGACGGCAACAAGCACCGGCGCGAAAACCTCCCCTTCATTCTGGCGGGAAAGGGCGGCGGCTCCCTCAAAACCGGCCGCTTCCTGCCCGACGTCAAGGGCAACCAAGGCGACCTGCTGACCACCCTGCTTGCGTGCGTCGGCGTGCCCCTGGACCGGCCCATCGGCATCGCCACTAAGCAGATTGCCCAAATAAAAGCCTGAGTGGTTTTAGCTTTCGCACGCTGCAAGTGCTCCGAACAATGGGACGTCGCCGCCTTGAGAGACCTACGTAAACTACGCTCCCACGTTTGAACTCTCAGGCTGCATGATTGCTTTCCTCAAGTGCTTCCTTGCTTCGGTCTGCTGCCTGCTTCCCTTGTTCGCTTTGGAGTCATGGGCCAGCGCCGCCGAGCGGCCCAATATTGTTGTCTTGATGGCGGATGACTGGTCCTGGCCCCACGCCGGTGCCCTGGGAGACAAGACCGTGAAGACTCCGACCTTCGACCGGTTGGTTCGCGAGGGGGTTCTCTTCGAGCGGGCTTTCGTGAGCTCGCCTTCCTGTACGCCTAGTCGCATGGCGATTGCAACCGGCCAGTGGCATTGGCGCCTCGGAGAAGCCCAAAACCTGGGTGGCTCGCTGGCCAAGGAGGTGCCGACCTACGCCGACCTGCTGGCTGCGGCCGGGTACCATACCGGATTCAGTCGCAAAGGCGCTTCGCCCAGCAAGCATACTTATCGTGGCACCGACCCATTCGGCACACGCTTCCAAAATTTCGAAGCCTTTTTATCGGAACGGAAGAAAGGCGCTCCCTTTTGTTACTGGTATGGCAGCGGCGCTCCCCACCGTCCCTATATCCTCAATAGCGGAAAAGCCGCTGGCATGAAGCCTGAGGGCGTTGACTTGCCGCCCGGTCTGCCGGACCACCCGACGGTCCGCAACGACCTCCTCGATTACTATGCCGCGGTGCAGGATTTTGATCGGGAGGCTTCTGTCATCCTCACCCAATTGGATAAAGAAGGTGAATTGGAGAACACCCTGGTCGTGATGAGCGGGGACAACGGAATGCCCTTTCCCCGGGCCAAGGCCACCCTCTACGATACGGGGACGCGCGTGCCTCTGGTTGTCCGCTGGGGAAAGCAGGTCAAAGCGGGGCGCGCAGTCAGCGACTTCGTGAGCCTCTGTGATCTCGCCCCGACTTTTCTCAAGGCCGCGGGAATTACGCCACACAAGGCAATGACCGGCCGGTCCCTCTTCCCTCAGCTCAAATCCAAATGTTCGGGTCAGATCGATGCCACCCGCGATCACGTCCTCACCGGCATGTCACGGCACTGCTTCCCCTATCCCCGGCAAGCCCTCCGGACCGAACGCTACCTCTACGTTCGAAACAAGAACCCGGAGAAGTGGATGACCGGTCGAAGGCAAGGGCCGCCGCAGACCTTCGACTTCTCCGAACGCCATTGGCCCAAGGGCGCCGAGGCTTTCTGCTTCAACGTCGATCCCTCTCCCGTCAAGCAGTTCATGCTCACCCATCCCGACAACCCGCTTGTCCGAGCATGCTGGGCCCAGGCCTTCGGGCCGTATCCCCGTGAGGAACTGTACGACCTAAGGAATGACCCCGGCCAACGCCACAACTTGGCCCAGGACCCAGATCGCGCCAAAGAGCTCAGAACCGTGCTAGTACGTCTTGATGAATTATGGAGTGAATCGATCGTTGCCTCCCCAAAAAACAAGTAAACATTTGGGGATGCAGTCGGACGGGAAAGTATATCGGATCGCCGCCAACCCCGCCAAGGATTGCCGCTTCGACTCGATCCTCACGCCCGCCCCGGAAACCGAAGGACCGAGGACAAATCGTGGGACGGAACGTGGGAATTCGCCTACGAAACCACTGGGGAGAAAGCCCGCTGGAGATTGCACGGTCGAGTTTGGGCGGCCTGGTTCCGAATCCCCTTCTCCGACTTCGGAATCAAGACGCCCGAGACATGGGGCTTTAACGTGGGCCGTCAGCGAGCTCCGTATCCGCAATACATGATCTGGCAAAACGCCACAAACGCCACGGACCCAAAATCCCTAGGCGAAATCTTTTTCTGAGTAACGAAACCTGGATGCGTGTGCAAACCTTATGAAAACTATTCTACTTCTCCTCCTTTGCGTATCAGCGTCTGTGCGGGAGGTTCACGCGGAACCCTGGATCGTTGAGAACGGCAAGCCCAGCGCCGAAATCGTCATCGCAACGGAACCGACCCGATCCGCCCGGCTTGGCGCAACGGAACTGCAAAGCTATATCGAAAAGATCAGCGGGGCCCGGTTGGAAATCGTGAGCCCCCCGACGAAGCAAAGCCCGAACTCCATTTTCGTGGGCGAGAGCGAAGCGGCCCTTCAGGCAGGCGTGAAAGCCGATGGACTGCCCCGGGACGCTTACCGCATCGTATCCGGGGACAACTGGTTGGCTCTGGTGGGGAATGACCTCGACTTTCAGCCCCGTGAACCCTGGGCCCGAAGTCACAATGACTGGGCGAGAAACAAGCAGCCGATTTGGGAGAAACTGGCAGGTCACCCGTGGAAGAGTCCGGTGGGAACTTCGCTCTACCGCAGCTACAGCAAGTCGTTGGATATGTGGACATTCGATCATCGTGGTTCTCTGAATGCGGTGTATGCGTTTCTCCGCGATCTCGGAGTGCGTTGGTATATGCCGGGCAAGCTGGGAGAAATCCTGCCGGAAACCGGAAACATTGCCTTGCCCGAGGTCAAGCGGACCGTGCAGCCCGAATATGAAGTGCGCTCGATTAGTCGCCCTTTATTCAGTTCCAAGGAGATGGATGATGCCCTGTGGTATCTCCGTATCGGTGCGAACAGTCAGTATGGCGTATTGCATCACGGCCAACGACACCTGACCGAACATCCAGAGCAACGAGCCGCCCATCCGGAATACTATGCGCAGTTGGCGAACGGAAAGCGCGACACGCAGAGCAAGACGGCCAATGCCTGCCTTTCCTCGGAAGGATTTTTCAACGAGACGGTCGCTTTTGCCCGACTCAACTACGATCATTACGATGTCCCGGTCGTTTCGGTGATGCCACACGATGGATTCAATCATTGCCAATGCGATCGCTGTCGGCCTCAGATGACACTCGACCGGGGACCCTCGGGGATGTCTTCTGATTACGTGTGGAGTTTCGTCGTCCGAGTCGCCAATGAACTGGCAAAAACGCATCCCGACCGAAAAGTGTTTTGTGGTGCCTACAGCACTTATCGGCTCCCGCCTCTCACTATAGACAAGTTACCCGACAACGTATGGGTACAGATCACCAATGGTCGCCCCATTCGTGAGTTGGATGACGAATTCCACCGGGGAACTGTAGCGCTTCGTGGTCAGTGGTTGGCGAAGACAGATAACCCCTTGTCGGTGACCCTGAACTACACTCCGTTCACCAATCGTGGTGCCTTCCGTCCCCAATATTGGCCGCATGTTGCCGCGCGTGGTATTAAGGATAGTCACGAAGATGTGTGGCGGGAGGATGTCTGGATTTCCAGTGGCAAAGGTGGTTTGCACCATCCCGGCATGGCCCATCTCAACCCCTACATTATTTCCCGGTTCTGGTGGGATGCGGATCAGGACGTGGATACCATTCTCGCGGAGTATTACGAAGGTTTCTACGGTCCCGCCGCTGCACAGATGAAGGCGTTCATCGAGCATTGCGAACTGGAATACGCCCGCCTCGCTTCCGATGCGGGAGTCTGCCGGAAAGCGCTCGATCTGTTTGCCAAAGCGAAAGCCACCGCGCCACCGGAAAGTGTCTATGGGCAGCGCATTGCCCTCGTTGATGATTTCCTGATCCAATTGCGCTCTCGTTCTACTCAAATGGACGTGAAGCGCCCCGAGGGATTGCCTGAATATCGCGTCATTGACATGGGCAAAGACAAGTGGAGCGACGCTCAAGACACGCTGAAGCTAGATGGTAAGCTCGATGAAGCCTTTTGGACAGCCTACAATCACCCCCGTCCCCTGAAGGATGTAAGCTTAGCAAAGAAAGCAAAGTTGCAGACCCGTTTCCAGGCGCTCTGGATGGATGATCATCTCTACTTCGGAATCCGCTGCGAACTGCCGAAAGGCGAAGTGCCCGTGATCGGTTCTCGCGAGAACAACGATCCCACGATCTGGCAGGGCGAACATCTCGAGCTACTCATCGAAACCGACAAACATTCCTACTATCAAATCGTCATTAATCCGGCAGGTGCCATGGTCAACATCGATCGAGGAGTGTCGAAATCAAAGTGGTATGATTGGTCCGCTCAGGCGGAAGTGGCGACTCATATCGGAGAAGATTTTTGGTCGGTGGAGTTGAAGTTGCCGGTGACATCCTCGGAGGAAGATCCACTGCACAAAATAGTGGGGAGTCGGCCTTTCCAATCGAAAAAAGAAGCACTCGAATCCGGCAAAGGCACCAGCCTGCCGTGGTATTTTAATCTCTATCGAAAACGGGCCGGGGCTGACGAAGCTGAAATAACTTCCTTCTCACCGCTCGGGGATAATGATGATACCTTTCATGTGCCATTGAGATTCGCGAAGATTTATGTGCAGTGAGAGTGACCTGCCCCCTCATTCGGTCGGACTCTTTGATTATGAAAACAATTCTCTCCTTACTTGCCTTCACCACGCTTACGCTTCAGGCGGCGGACAAGCCAAACGTAGTGCTTTTCCCGGTCGACGATATGGGATGGATAGCGGAGTCTACGGATCGAAATACTACGAGACGCCCCACATGGACAAACTCGCCAAGCAGTCGATGCTCTTCACCGACCAACGCCTACGCCCGCCCGCTTTGCTCGCCGTCGCGGGCCTCCATTCTCAGTGGACAGTATCCGTCAAGGCATGGCATCATCGCTGTCACTGACATTTCATTCGAGTAAGATTCGTTACTTTAAAAAAACACATACATTTATGAAAATCTGTTTAGCTATTTTAGTCTTATTTGCGTCGCTCTCGCAACTGATTGTGGCGGTGGAACCGGTTCCTTCGGAATCACAGAATCTCAAGAAGGGTAAGTCGTTTACCTTGGCGGTCTTGCCCGACACCCAGTTTTACTGTGATGTACGCCACAAGCTTTCCAAGAAATGGGGCAACGGAGATTTGCGGCGGTACTTTTTCGAGCAAACCCGCTGGGTTCGTGATAACCAAAAGCGACTCAATATCGCTTTTCTTGCCCATGAAGGAGATATCGTGCAAGGGGACGTACCCGAGGAATGGGCCATTGCAAAAGAAGCTATGTCGGTATTGGACGGGAAAGTGCCCTATTGTATGTGTTTAGGAAACCATGACATTGGTTATGAAAAGGCGGACAACAAGTATGGCTTCAATATTGCCGTCAACCGCACCACCCACTTCAATAAATATTTTCCACGGGAGAAGTTTGCAAAACGAAAGGAATTTGGAGGAACCTTCGATCCGGACCGCCATGACAATTCCTGGTACCATTTCGAAGCCGCCGGGATGAATTTCCTCATTGTCTCTCTTGAATGCAAACCGCGAAACAAAGTTCTGGAGTGGGCGAACAAGATAGTCGCCGGACATCCCGAGCATCGCGTCATCGTACTCACGCATGCCTACATGAGAGCGAACGGAAAGAGGATCGATAAATTGGGATATAAAATCAAAGGAAACGCCGGTGAAGAGATGTGGCGAAAATTGGTCAGTAAACACGAAAATATCTTCATGGTTCTATGCGGTCACTCAAGTGGAGAGGCCGTACTCACCTCCAAGGGAGATCATGGCAACCAGGTTCACCAGGTCCTGAGCGACTACCAGAACTTGAACAACGGTGGAGAATCCTGGCTGCGCTACATGGTCTTTGAACCAAACGAGAACAAGATAAAGGTCTACACATACAACCCCGCGCTCGACAAATTTCGCGACCAACCTTCCAGTCGGTTTGACTTGGAGTATCACATGGTAAAGTCAAAATAGATGCTCTAATACCCCGAACGCGTCAAAAGGTTGGATGCAAAATTGAAGGAATGGCAGAAAACAACGATCCGAGAGTTGATTAAGGCTATTGCTCGTTTAAACACACTCCGTTGTCGCCACATCCGTTTGATTATTTGTTAGTGGAATCCTTGGTCTACTGAAACACCAAGTTTCTGAAGGATGAGACTTTGATGATCTCCTTACTTTTGCAGCGATAATCTGCTTTTCTGGGAAAAATTCATTTTTTTTGATCCAAAACCGAATCTCCAACGAATAGTATTATGGAACCGCATTTCAGCGACCTTTCCATTTAATATTCAAACTTAAACAATATGAAAAGAATAATCACATCCTTTACCTCACTTCTAATCATCGGTTCCTTACTTTCGGGAGCTCCCAAGAAAGATATCGTAGACACCGCTGTCGGAGCCGGAAGCTTCAAAACGCTTGTCGCCGCAGTCAAGGCAGCTGGTCTAGTAGACACGCTCAAGGGAAAGGGCCCTTTCACAGTATTCGCTCCGACCGACGAAGCTTTTGCGAAACTCCCCAAGGGCACAGTCGAGTCTCTGCTCAAACCGGAAAACAAGCAGAAGCTCGTTAGTATCCTCACCTATCACGTAGTAGCAGGCAAGGTGAAGGCCAAGAAGGCGGCCAAGCTTGACTCGGCGAAAACGGTCAACGGTGCTGAAATTACTATCAAGCCATCTGGCAATACGCTGCTGATTAACAAGTCAAAGGTGGTCAAGGCCGATATCATGACTTCCAACGGGGTCATTCACGTGATCGATGCCGTCTTGATACCCGGGTCCAAGAAATCAGCGAGCCACACCAATGAAATCATTGAAAAGGCTATCCATCACGGAGTTCCTCTTTTCAACTCTGGTCATCATTCCAAAACCGCAGCCGTGTACATGAAAGCAGGTCATCAAGTGTTGGGCCAATGTTCATCCAAGACCTGCCCCGTTGCTATGAAAACCATCAAGACGGCTCTCCACAAGGCTTCTTCCGAGCGTTGTCCGACTTCTCAATCCTGGATTATGAGAAAAGCTTTCGACCACATCTTGGCTTCAGCTAACTAATTAATTTTCTAACATTCCAGGCGGGCTTCCTTCGCGGGAGCCCGCCTTTTTTTTGGTTCCGGTTTTCTGCGGCTTCATAAACTCCAAGCAGGATATCATAGTCCCCTTGGCGAAGTCCTGATCCCCCTTTTCGTCCTTGGCTGACGAATTTCGCCCCGTTAACCGAATCGCGTCGACCACCCGGGCAACATCCCTAGGATGGATCTCCATGAATCGAATCATGCAGATTCTCATATGCCTTGCTTTTTTATGGAATGGGCAGTCTCATTCCGTAGCAAAACCACAAGCAGCCAAGGATTTGGTGACCCCCGTCATGACGGAGGAAGCTCCTGCCCCGGGCAAGCGAGTGCGTCAGGTTGCTCCCGAGTACGAAGGCACGCAGGTCTATCACACACTCTACCTCCCGACTGATTGGCAAAAGGGAAAAACCTACCCCGTGCTCGTCGAGTACACCGGAAACAAGGCCCCCTTCTGCGGATCAACTGGTGAGGTCAAGGGTGCCAACTTGGGCTACGGTCTGAGCGGAGGGAAAGGCTTCATTTGGGTATCCATGCCTTATGTTCAAAAAGGGAAAAAAGAGAACGCCGTAATCTGGTGGGGCGACCGCCAAGCCACCATCGATTACTGCAAGGTCAACCTGCCACGTATCTGCAAGGCATTCGGGGGTGACACCGACAACCTCTTTCTTTGCGGATTTTCCCGTGGCGCCATTGCCTGCGGTTACCTCGGATTGGCGGATGATGAAATCGCCGCCTTCTGGAGGGGGATGATCGCTCACGATCATTTCGATGGGCAAAGAAAATGGGGATACCCGGAAAGCGACCGAGCCTCCGCCCTTAAGCGCCTCGCCCGCCTCAAGGGTCGACCCGTCCTGGTGTGCGGAAATGCCAACGACTACCTCAAGGAACACCCCAAGCTCGGAGCCTTTACTTTTCTTCCCGTCCCCGTAAACAAGATTTTCGATATTCCGGACGGTCCGGTCATTCACACCCATACGGACCTCTGGGCCCATAGGGACAGTTCCACCCGAAAAACGGCCCGGGTCTGGCTGCAAAAACAAATTTCAGAGGAAAACAATCGTTAGGTTTGCAGCCATGAATTCCGCATCTGGAAATTCATCGGCATTCGGCCCTTACTATACTTGCCGGAACAATCCGAAGAGGAACAAGCGACCAAGGCTGTCAACACATGGTAAAAGAGCCCACCCCAGTCAACTCCAGTTGTACCACCTTGAGTTGATTTCCCAACCTCGTCTCACCCTAGGTTTTCACTTCAAAATGAGGATCAAAAACCCGCCAGTACACCATTGAGTCTAAGAAAAAGATTACAAGTCTCTACAAAATTGTCTTGGTTTAGGCAGTGTAAAATATAGTTTTAAAATTAGAATTTACTAACATGTTAGATTTCGGAAATTTCAAAGCAAGGGATTGTGGGAATGGAGTTGGGCGACGGTCTTTCCTAAAAACGGCATCTGCCCTGCCCTTTGCATTTGGAGCGGGTTATGGAGGGATCGATTTGGAGGCTGCGCGCAAACTAGGGGATCGCGCAAAGGCAAAATCCGTCATCCTTCTTTGGTTGTGGGGTGGTCCCAGTCATCTGGATACCTTTGACCCGAAGCCGGATGCCCCGATGGAATATCGGGGGCCATTCGGCGTCATCCCGACGAAGACAGATGGGCTTCAAGTGACAGAACTGCTTCCTCAACTGGCCAAGCGAAGCCATCTTTATTCAGTGATTAGATCGATGCAGACCACCAACGGAGGCCATCCCGGTGCAGGTACAGTAGGTCTAACAGGTTTCGAGGAGAACCCGACCGTACATCCTAATTTCGGATCCATTATGTCCAAACATCGTGGCAGGTCGGGCGCATTGCCACCTTTCTTCTACTTGGGCCAAGGTATTCCTCGGGATTTGCCCAGGAGAATTGAAGGTTACGGTGGAGGTACGCTGGGCAAGGCATACGATCCTTTCCTTGTGAGTTGCTCTGAGAATGGAAAAGTTGGCATACCGACCTTGGACCTATTGCCCGGAATGACGCCCAACCGAATTCATAATCGTCGCGGCTTGATGGCCCAACTTGATGATACAAGTCGTAAATTGGATGGCGACGGCGTGGATGGATGGAACCAAGCCCATCATGCGGCATACGGTTTGTTAACAGATCCCAAGGCACGAGATTCCTTTGACCTCACAACTGAATCTCAATCCACACGTGATGCCTACGGACAAACCTCATT
This sequence comes from uncultured Opitutales bacterium, assembly GCA_905612515.1. GTDB lineage: Bacteria > Verrucomicrobiota > Verrucomicrobiia > Opitutales > Seribacteraceae. The sequence goes on from CAJQSI010000071.1 coordinate 9,812, forward strand.
CGGGCAAAGTTGCCTTCTTGCCCGTCGACTTGTGGAAACCGGTGTACCATACGTACAAGTTAACTGGAGCGAATACGTGGAGACCTTTACCCCCAACGGCGACTTTGGATGGGATACTCACATTTACAATTTCGAACTTTTGCAGGATCGGCATTGCCCCATCTTTGACCGTGCCTTTTCCGCCCTGCTGGATGACATGAACAGCCGAGGACTTCTTGAGGATACACTGGTTATTGCGACCGGGGAATTTGGGCGCACTCCAAAAATCAGTAACCGGGCGGCCCGAGAGCACCACAAGGATTGTTACTTTTCAGTCTGGGCAGGAGCAGGAATTCAACCGGGGCGTGTCATTGGAGAGAGTGACAAACGGGGCGAACATCCTGTAACCGAACCCATAACCCCACTCATGATGGGCACTACCATTGCCGAGCTAAGTGGTATTGGGGCAAGAGAGAGGGCGGAGATGAAGGTGCTGGACGGCGGGAAAGTCATTAATGAACTTTTATAGTTTCACCAGGGGCTGTTTTTTTCTCCTTGGCTTGATAACTGCTGGATTTTCATCAGCCAAGACCCCGCTCACGACCGATGGGTCAAACAAGCGTGACCCCATCTTCATTGATGGCGGCGCCACCTTGGTTTACGGTGTTGATGAGAACAGAGATCTCATTCGTCTCAGACAACTGGATCTCGATACTCTCGAGTCCAAGCCCTATTACGAAAGTGCTAATCGTCACCATGTGGAGGTGGCTTTTTCCGGGGACGGTCGCTATATTTCCTATACCGAGTGCACAGGCAACCTGACGGCTCAATTCGTCATCAAGGATCTGCAGGAGAAGAAGGATTATTTCGTTAAGCACAGTGGACGCGGAGGGACCCGGAGTCCCGCCTTTGCACCGGATAATTCCGTTGTCGTCTACGCGTTTGCAGAAAAGGGCCCCCAGCAATTATGGTCGGTGGACATGGAGGCTAAGAACAAGAAGCAGTTAACCCAGTGTGAAGGCATCTCCAACTGGCCTTCATTCACCCCGAATGGAAAGACCATTATTTTCTCCAACACTCGTGAAAACAACTACGAGATTTACTCCATGGATGCCAATGGATCCAACGAGAAAAGGCTGACTGAAAACACGATCATGGATATCCGTCCTGTTGTGTCACCTAATGGCAAGCAGATTGCCTTTACCAGCTTGAGAAATGGTTTTTACAATGTGTATGTGATGAACGTCGACGGAGCCAACGTAAGGCAGGTAACTGATAGCGAGGAGCGTGATGACTACCCGACATGGCATCCGGATGGCAGGCGATTGGCCATTGTATCCGAACGCAAGGGAAAGTTTGATCTCTACATGGTGGAAGTTCCCTCTTCCGGTAAGATCACGACGAAACGTTAACTGTCGATTAATCGATGCGTGCTTTCCTTTACTCGAAAGGGCAAAACCCGCGAGTTCACTTCGGGTTATTGATGTTCCTTATCCTCCTCCCTTTGGTCGAGGCTCAGCAAATCTCATCCGTTTCACCCAGGACGGCAACTGTCGGCGAGTCGGTTGAACTTGAGTTTGCCGGTAAGAACCTTGGGCTTTCAGGTGATGGTAATCTTTTGATACTTGCCTCCTTTGCCTGCCATCAGGAAATCATCAGCGAGGAACCCAAACCACCTACAGATGGCAAGGTAGCGAAGGCCAGAAACAAGGTTCGCCTAAAGGTGTCATTGAAGAAAGATACACCAGTGGGCGTAGGTTGGCTTCGCTTGGTGACCTCAATGGGTATAACTCCTCCGATTCTTTTTCTTGTGGACGACCTGCCGACTCGCAAAGTGGATCCAAAGACTCGTCGCGAAGATGCGGTTCTCCTCGATCCACCACTTGCCATTGAGTCAAGGACCCCGAATCTTGATGTTCACTATTACAAGTTGGAAGGTAAGTCCGGTCAAAGAATTGCAATTGAAGTGTTAGGCAGTCGCCTCGGAGAGGATGTGGACGCTGTTCTTAAATTGCTGGATGCAGGTGGACGAATACTCGCTGCCTCCGATGATGAACCGGGATCCGGAAAGGACCCTCGACTGTCCCATGTCTTCGGAAAGAATGAAACCGCCTACATTGAGGTTCGGGAAGTCCGCTACCAGGGTGGCAAGTTCTATCGATTGCGGGTCGGCAATTTCCCATTGCCAATGGCTGCCTTTCCCATGGTTGCCCAAGCAGGGATCAAGACGTCCTTTGCATCCGTAGGCCCTCCGGGAGAAGCATCACTGTCCAGATCCACTCGAATATCCGGTCTTTACGGCGCGCCATCGCGGTACAGTCTTGGCTTTAGGGGCTCTGAACATAATGCATCCGGCTTTGTTCCACTGCGACTGGTGGAAGAGCCTCAATTCATAGAGAAGGAACCGAATAATCAATTATCCGAAGCCCATTTAATCGAATCCTCCGCCACCCTGACCGGTCGTTTACAAATACCTAATGACGTTGATATCTATGCTTTCGACTTAAAGAAAGGCCAGCATCTCCATTTCCGTCCTTTCTGTCGTAGTCTAGGATCACCTGCTTTTCTTTTGCTTTCCCTACAGGATGAAAAAGGGCGAGTTCTGGCTTCAGCAGGGAATGGTAACTCAGCTGAAGAACCCCTTCACCACGTAGCGTCTGCAGATGGGCGCCTCCTTCTCCTTGTCAGTGAGTTGGCGGGACGGGGAACTCCAGCTTTTCACTATGCCATTTCCGCGCATATTCAGGCCACACCACTCAGCTTTCATTGGGATGCGGGAAAGGCTTCTCATTTGACAGTCTCCGGCCAAGCCGGTTCGACGGTCACACTGAAACTCAAGAGCCTGCGCAAAAACTTCGGTGAAACCATTGAGTTAACCCCATTTGGTGAGCGTGGGGATTATAAGGTTTTCGGTTCTTCCTCCATTGGCAAGGAAAAGGGTATTTTTGACTTTGAAATCCATGTACCCGAAACCATGAAACCAGGCGAATGGGATTTACTTCGTCTACGGGCCTCTTTCACCAAAGAGGGAGATAGCCCAAAAGAGTGGACCGACGTTCTCGACTTTAAGTCAGCCTTTCAGAACGTCCTGCCACACATTCCATTCCCACCCGAGGAATTGCTTAATCGAATCCCAATGTTTGTTATGCCAAGGAAAATCGAGGTGTCCTTGGACCCCATTAGTGGAGGACCCGGTGACATGGTGGAAATCAAGGTTTCGTTGGAAAAGAAGGAAGGAACTTTCCGCTTCATAAAGCCGAAGACTTCTTGGCATGGGTTTCCAAAAAAATGGAAGGTTCCGGTGAAGGCTCAGAATTTCGATGAAAAAAAAGGTTTTTCCATTTTGAAATTGACCATTCCCGAAAAGGCAATTCCAGGTGATCAAATTGAGGTTTTTGCCTCTGTTCGCGGAGAACTCGAAAATGCGCGCTATATGCGCGTTTTTTCCAATAGGATTTCACTCGGAGTTACGGGTAAAGAAGATATCCTTGAGGAAACTAAATAATCGAAGAAAAGATTTTATATGAAAATCATTTATCCAGTCTTTTCCCTAGTTTCCCTTGGGCTTACTTGCACAGGGAAGCCACGTATTTCATTTAACCACGAAGTGCTTCCGATTTTATCAAAGCAAGGTTGCAGTCAGGGCAGTTGCCATGGTTCACCCCATGGCAAAGGTCACTTTCGGCTTTCTCTTCGGGCTTTCGATCCATCTCTTGATTCCCATACGATCTTTCGCGAGGAATTGGGTAGAAGAATCAATCCAATTGAACCCAGCAAAAGTCTTCTCCTCTTGAAGCCCACAATGGCCATTGCCCATGAGGGGGGGGAACGCCTTAAAGTCGATAGTTTTGCCTACAACCTTATTCGTGAATGGATTCGCGAAGGTTGTCCGACTCCGGAGAAGGAAGCCACATGTATCAAACTGGAGATCCTCCCCGGAGGGTCAAAGCTATTGAAGTGGCCTGAATTCACTCTCCAACTCTCTGCCAGGGCTACTTTTTCCGATGGTTCTTCGCGGGACGTGACCCGTCTTGCTGTTTTCACAACTTCAGATGAAAATGTCGCGGTTGTAAATCCCGCGGGAAAGGTTACGGGCAACCATCGTGGGCAGGTTGCAATCCTTGTGCGATATCTGGAGCAAGTACAAAGTATTCACATAACCTTTTCCCGAAAGCCCGAGGGCTTTACTTGGAAGGCGCCATCTCCTGTGAACTACATTGACGAGAAGGTTCTCGCCAAGCTTCGTCTCCTGCATTACGCGCCCTCCCCCTTGATTTCCGACTCCACCTTTGTCCGCCGAATCCACCTCGACCTTACGGGACTACTTCCCAAAACGGCAGTGGTTCAAACCTTTCTCGCGGATGAAGCTAAGGACAAGCGATCGCAACTGATTGACAGTTTGCTGGATTCTCCCGACTATGCCAAGTATTGGGCACGCAAATGGGGGGACCTTCTTCGTCTTTCGAGGAAACAGATTGGCGAAGGTGCCGTATATAAATTTGCCGATTGGCTGGAACAATCAATTGCCAGCAATCAGTCGTACGATGAGTTCGCCCGCGATTTACTGACCGCAAAAGGCAGTTCTTTGTTGAACCCCGAGGCTAATTTCATCCGCACGACAATTAATGCCGAAGATGCCATGGAGTCGACTTCACAGCTTTTTCTAGGTTCCCGAATCCAGTGTGCAAAATGCCATAACCATCCCTTCGAGCGATGGACGCAGGACAACTATTATGGCCTCACTGCTTTTTTTGCCCGCACAAAGACCAAAAAGCTTGGTAAAAGTGAAGAAACCTTTGTATGGAATGCCAAGGAAGGGGAGGTTCGACATCCCGTCACCGGTAAGCACTTGCCTCCCTGGGTGCCCGATACGGGTACCTTTGAGTTTCCTCCCGACAAGGATCGCCGGCAGGTTTTCGCCGAATGGTTGACCAAGCCGGGTAATCCGTTTTTTGCCAAAGTGGAGGTTAATCGTATCTGGGCATCTCTAATGGGGATAGGCATCGTCGAACCCTTTGATGATTTTCGTGACACGAATCCTCCCTCAAACGAGCCTCTCTTGGAGGCACTTGCGAAAGATTTCGTCAAAAGCGGATTTAATCGTCGCGATCTTATTCGAAAAATCGTCAACAGCAACGCATACCAGACCTCGGGAGAGTCCAATGAGTTTAACCGGGACGACACCCGTTTTTTCTCCTTTCGCCAACCCCGACGCCTTGAGGCGGAGCAGCTTGTAGATGCCTTGGGGCAAGTCACTGGCAAACCAATGAAATTTCATGGTGTTCCCGTTACGGTCAAGGCCGTTCACCTGCCGGCGCCTGATCTTGCCCAAAGAAATCGCTCCATGATCGGCGACATTGAGTTCCTTAAGGTTTTCGGTCAACCCGAACGGCAAACGGTCTGCTCTTGCGAGCGGGCTGGCGATGCCGGTCTGGGCCAGGCGTTACAGCTCTTTAACGGCAAACTTTTCAATAGTATGCTGACGGCTGGCGACTCACTTTTCAGAAAGTCTCTTTCAGCCAAGAAACCTTTATCTGCAATCGTAGAAAATCTGCATCTGTCTTCACTTTCCCGATTCCCCAATGAAGAGGAGAAGGCCATAGCCTTGGCCTATCTGGAGAAAGCAAAGGACAAGGGCAAGGCATTGGAGGACCTTTGCTGGGCTATTCTCAATCGCAATGAATTTCTCTTTAATCATTGAATTCAGGCAATGAAGCGATTTTTCACTTTTGTCTCAGCTTGGATCCTAGGCCATCAAGTTCATGCTGTTCCGGTAAGTTTCAGCAAAGACTTGGCGCCGATACTACTCACTAAGTGCCAGTCCTGCCATGGACCCAAGAAGGCCAAAGGAAAATACAGAGTAGACACTTATTTGCGGGCCATTGCCAAGGGAGCAGGTGACCATCCCGGATTCACTCCGCGGAATCTTGATGAAAGCGAGGTTTATTACCGTTTGACCACCGATGACAAAGACGAGCGAATGCCATCGGAGGGGGACCCGCTTTCCAAGGAGCAAATTGCCTTGTTCAAGCGCTGGATTCATGAAGGTTCGACTTTCGATGGTGAACAAGACGCCTCTCTTGCCTCCGTAATCCCTCCCCCTGTCCACCCAAGATCGCCTGAGAAATATTCCTCAAGAATCCCCATTCAGGCTTTGGCATATGGTGCTGATGGAGATGAGCTTTTTGTGGGAGGTTACCACGAGATCACCGTCTGGAACCCGAAGGACGGAAAACTACTTCGCCGCATTGGCAATGTCGGACAGCGATCCTATGCGATTGATTTGTCTCCCAATGGTCGTTTGTTGGCCGTTGCCTGTGGGGCGCCCGGGCTTTACGGTGAGGTTCGGCTGCTAGATACAGCAAATGGTAAACTCCTCGACGTGCTTGCACGCACTCCGGACGTTGCCTTGGATGCCCGTTTCGCACCCGATGGAACCAAGTTGGCCACGGCATCGACCGATGGACGAATTCGTGTTTTTGAACAGCGCGAACAGGAATGGGGAATCCTTAAAACTTTCGCAAACCATTCGGACTGGGTCAATGCAGTGACTTGGAGTTCGGACGGCAAGAGACTTGCCTCGGCTAGTCGTGACAAAACGGCCAAAGTCTTTGATCTCGAGAGTGGCAAGCGAGTAGTCACTTTCTCCGGACATTCGGGGTCGGTAAACGGAGTTGCCTTTCACCCGGATGGGAAACAAGTCTACTCCACAAGTGATGACAAACTTCTGGCGCTTTGGAAGATAGAGGATGGAAAGAAAAGTAGGGACGTGCATCGATTTGGCGCGGGGGCTCATAAGATTCTTTCACGTGGAGAGTCACTTTTCATTAGCTCCAGCGACAAGATTGCCTACGAATACTCTCTTAAGGAAGGTAGGCAGCGGCACCAATTTACCGGCCATGAGGATTGGGCCCTGTCGATTGCCTTTGATTCGTTGAACAAACTTGTGGCTTCCTCTGGTTTCAATGGAAGGATTCACATCTGGAGCCAGGCTGACGCAAAAGCCATTCATTCCTTTTTTGCCCTCCCGGGATATGAGTTGATCGAACCCACGAAGATATCTTTGGAAAAAAGTTTAAAGGAGAACTAAAACTACCGGAATGGAAAGCTCCACACCCGGGGGCTAGGCTTCAAAAACAAATAGGTTCCCAAAAATGAACAAGCACAACCTCCAGATCCTTCTTGCATTCTCACTATTCACTGTTGCTACAACCAACCCGCAGCTTTTCTCACAACCCTCCAAGCTGAAGGTGTTCATCCTCGCAGGTCAGTCCAATATGGACGGACAGGCCCATGTCCGGACGATTGATTTTTTAAGTGAAGACTTGGACCCTGCCCGTGCCGCCCTGTTGAAGACCTTCAAGCCCGATGGGAAAGAACTGATGAAACGCGAAGACGTCTGGGTATCCAATGCAGGAGTACACGAAAAACTGCAACCCGGTTTCGGAGGTCGTCGAAACTATGATAAACTGGGAAGCAATATCGGGCCAGAATATGCCTTCGGCCATTACGTTGGCGAGGCTTTTGATGAGCAAGTTCTTCTAATCAAGTATGCTCCCGGTGGTCAGAGTCTGTACGTAAACTTCCGTCCGCCGAGCGCCGGAAAGACGGGTGTCGAGAAACTGGACGAAAAGATTTTGACGAAGGAAGTAGCCGACAAATGGAACGGGGGCCGCATTGAACCGGTGGTCGGTCTGCAATACCGCAACATGATCCGGTATGTCCGCAAGACACTCGACAACGTTAAGGAGCATTACCCAGACTATGACGAGAAAGCGGGTTACGAAATCGCTGGATTCGTATGGTTCCAAGGATTCAACGACATGTTTGACGTAACCGGGCGCAAACAGTACGGAGCCAACTTGGTCCACTTGATCAAGGACGTCAGGTCCGAGTTCAAGGCTCCGGACATGAAAGTAGTGGTTGGCGTCATGGGAGTGAATGGTCCGCACAATGAGCATAACCCCAAGCAAAAGGACATCCGCGAAGGTCAGCGATTCATCAACCGCGTGCCCGAGTTCAAGAGAAATGCCAAGGCGATTGAAACCGCCCCCCTATTGGACCCCCGGGTCGTGGCTCTCACTGCAGGTGGCTGGTTGCCCGAATATGATCGGGACTTCAAGAAGGATCCGATCACTGAGGAAGAACGGGCGATGTTGGGCCGGGCGATGTCCAACAAGGGGTTTCACTACAGTGGCGAAGGCCGGTTCTTCATTCTGGTCGGCAAGGCCTTTGCCGAAACCATGCTGGAGCTAGTGACGGACCGAAAGTAAGCCTTGTGAACTAGCCCGACCTGCCCGAAAGCGAGTTGCCAAAAGAGCTCATATTGAAAAAACTTCCAAGCTCATGAGAAAAACAAATTGCATGCCTATCCTTAAAGCGCTCATCCCCATGTTCGTGGTCACGGCCCTAGCGAACGGATCGCAGCTTTTCGCCCAGCCCTCCAAGCTTAAGGTGAACAACGAAAAGCCCCAAACGCGCAACCAGGTGAAGCGGATGCATCCGCATGCCCTCAAGCTCATCCTGCAGGGCAAGAAGAAGGAGGCCATCGCCTACCTCGAGGCGGTCTCGGAGAAAGAGGTCAATCCCGGGCACAACAAGATGCTCCTGGACATTGCCAGTGGAAAGCCGGATGCCTGGAAGTTCGATGCCAAGACATGGCCTTGGGAACGTACCCTGCCCGACACCTCCCTGAAGAAGGACGCTCCCTCGGACAAGTTCACCATAGCCTTTGGCGGAGGCGCGGGCTACGTGCCTTTAAACGAGCGGATGTGGGACACCATCGGGGCGATTGATCCGCGTGCTCTCCTTCTGCTCGGAGACAACGTCTACATCGACGATCCCAAAACCCCGGAGATGCAGCTTTTTCACTACTACCGTCGCCAGAGTCAGCCTGAGTGGGCCAAGCTGGCCAAGAAGGTCCCGATCTACGCGATCTATGACGACCACGATTTCACCACAAACGACGGTTGGGGAGGCCCCGCCATCGAGGAACCCAAGTGGAAGCGCGACGTATGGAAAATATTCAAGGACAACTGGGACAACCCCTACTACGGGGGTGGCGAAGAACAACCCGGATGCTGGTTTGATTTCTGGATCGGGAAGGTCCACTTCGTCCTGATCGACGGCCGTTACTACCGCGAGTCACCCAAAGGGAAAAAACCATCCATGCTCGGGCCCGCCCAGATGAAGTGGTTGAAGAAGACCCTCAAGAAGCCCGCTACTTTCACCGTGTTCTGCTCCAATGTTCCCCTCGCGCCCAAGGTAAAGCCGGGTTCGAAAGACACTTGGGACGGGTACTCCGGCGAGCGCCAACAAATCTTCAAGTTCATCGGCGACCAGAAAATCCCCGGGGTCATCATCCTATCCGCCGACCGCCACCGGTCCGACGCATACAAGATCGATACCGGCATCAAGGGAATGTATCCTCTATACGAATGCCAGTCCTCCCGGCTGACCAACCAAGCCCTCCATGGTCTGATCAAGTCCTCCCTCTTCGGGTACAACGAAAAGCAATCCTTCGGACGGGTCGACTTCGACCTCACGGCAAAGGACCCGACGTTCAAGTACACCGTGGTCAACATCGACGGCAAAGCCGTCCATTCACTCGAAATCAAGCGCAGCGAGTTGCAGTTCAAGTAGGTCGCGCAAACCCCACTCCCTGTTCCAAGCATGAAACATTCATACTTTTCCTTAGCCATCTCTTGCTTCCTTTGCGGAGCCCTGTCCGCCCTGGCCGCTCCTCAGCAGGCACGCCCAAACGTCATCCTGATCATGGCGGATGACATGGGCTATGAAGCCTTGTCCTCCAACGGCAGTGAATCCTGCAAGTCACCTAATCTCGACAAACTGGCGGCTGGAGGCATCCGCTTCTCCAATTGTTTCTCCAACCCGATCTGCACCCCGTCACGAACCAAGATCATGACCGGGCAATACAATGTCCGCAATTACGTTCAATTCGGCAAGCTTGACCGTGGACAGACCACCTTTGCCCATCAACTCAAGGCGGCCGGTTATGCGACCGCGATCGCCGGCAAGTGGCAACTTGGGAAGCAAGCGGACGCACCCCAACATTTCGGGTTCGAGCAGTCCTGCTTGTGGCAACATACGAGAAGCGGACGTTCGAAGGAGGGCGGTAAGACCATCGACCGCCGCTTCGTCAACCCGATGCTAGAATTCAACGGCAAGGAGAAGGACTACACGGGCGGGGAATATGGGCCACAGGTCTGCACCGAATTCATTTGCGACTTCATCGACGAGAACAAGAAGAAGCCCTTCCTCGTATACTACCCCATGATTCTCACCCACTGCCCTTTCGATCCGACTCCCGATTCCACCGACTGGGATTCCAAACGGCTCGGTTCCACCACCTACAAGGGCGACCGCAACGACCCGCAACGGCACTTCCGCGACATGGTGGCCTATGCCGACAAGGCCGTCGGGCAAATCGTAGCACAACTTGAGAAGTCAGGCGTACGCGACAACACCTTGTTGATCTTCACCGGAGACAACGGTACGGACAAGCCGATCGTCACCCCTTGGAACGGCACCAAAGTAGTGGGTGGCAAGGGCAGCATGACGGATGCGGGAACGCGCGTACCTCTCATTGCCAGTTGGCCGGACGGGATCAAGAAGCCCGGACGGGTCGTCGACGATCTGGTTGAATTTACGGACATGATGCCGACGCTCTGCGAAGCAACCGGCGCCAAACTCCCAGCCAAGCACCCCGGAGATGGATCCAGCATCTTGCCCGTACTCCAAAACAATGGGGACGTCCGTAGCAAAGAATGGATCTATATCTGGTATCGTGGACGGGTCATGGTTCGCAACGAGGAATACTCCCTTGTCGCAAAGACAGACGGAAGCGGCGCCGCCCTTACTCGGCACAAGGGTCCTTTCGATGGCAAGCAGTTGGAGAATTCCGCCCTGACGAAGGACGAGCGCTCCATCAAGGAACAGTTCGAGGGTACCCTCGCCCGACTTGCCAAGGCCCGCCTCTCGGGTATCAGCGAGGAAGTGCGAGCCAAACTGGAGAAACCCAAGAAAAAGGGAAAGAAATAGCGACCTGCTTGTTCTCCCGGATGTTACAGGAATAGAAACCCGTTCAACCAATCGAAAAATGAAGCTCACTTTTCTTTTATCACTCTTCGCCGGCCTCATGCTCGGCTCACTCCTCGCTCACGCCGCTCCCGACCGGACCCGGCCCAACTTCATTCTCATCATGGTCGATGACATGGGTTACTCGGACATCGGGTGCTACGGCGGGGAGGTCAAGACCCCCAACCTTGATCAACTGGCCAAGAACGGTCTGCGCTTCACCCAGTTCTACAACACCGCCAAGTGCCACACTACCCGGGCTGAGCTCCTCACCGGCAACTACGCCTACTCCATCGGCGATAACAACATGGAGCACGGAGCCACCTTCGGGGAGGTGCTGCGGCCCATTGGATACCGGACGCTGATTGCCGGCAAGTGGCACCAGAAGCCCCTTCCTACGACCCGTGGATTCGACCGCTACTACGGGCTGGCGGACGGTTGCAGCAACTTCTTCAACCCCGGCCTCAAGGCCCGTCCCGGCGAGGGACCTCCGGGGAGAAAAGGAAAGACCCGCGTACGACGCTGGGCCATCGAGGACAAGGTGATCATGGGCTACACCAGTCCGGACAAAAAGTTCTACCATACCGACGCCTTCACCAGTTACGCCATCGACCGCCTGGACGAGTACAAGAACGAGGACAAGCCCTTCGTTCTCTACCTTCCCTACACCGCCCCTCATTACCCCCTGCATGCCTGGCCCGAGGATATCGCAAAGTACCGGGGTAAGTACAAGATCGGCTGGGACGAAATCCGTAAGCAACGCTTCAAGCGGATGAAGGAGATGGAGATCATCGGACCGAACCACAAACTCACCCCCCGGGCCTCCAAGGCATGGGACGACCTTTCCGAGGAGCAAAAGGATGCCGAGGATCTCAAGATGGCGGTTTACGCCGCCATGATTGACCGGGTCGACCAGAACCTCGGCCGGCTCTTCGCGAAAGTTAAAGAACTGGGACAGTGGGACAATACTTTGATTATGTTTCTCACCGACAACGGAGCCTGCCCCGAACAACCCAACACCACCCCGAATATACCGCCGGGCCCAGTGGAAAGCTATCGTACGGTCTCCGTCGGTTGGGCGAACGCCAGCAACACCCCCTACCGCAAATTCAAGTCGACCGATTACGAAGGCGGCATTCGCACCCCATTCATCGCTCATTGGCCAGGCGTAATCAAGCCGGGCATGACCAACCAGGTGGGCCACATCATTGACGTTTCCGCAACCTTCCGAGACATAACCGGGGCAAAGTACCCCAAGGAGATCTTGGGCAACAAGACCAAGCCTCCGCTCGGCAAGTCCCTCCTCCCCACCTTCAAGGGCGAAGTGAGGGAGCCTCACGAGGAAATCTACTGGCACTTCAGCCGGGCCAACGCGGTCCGCCAGGGGGACGTGAAAGCGGTCCGGGCCGGCAAGGCCTGGGAACTGTACGACCTCAA
>CAJQSI010000072.1 GCA_905612515.1 uncultured Opitutales bacterium
AATCGGAACCAAAATCGACTCATTCCTCAAAATCCAACCGCTTGCCAAAGGACTTGGATTGGATTCGAAATAAGGGCAAAAAAGCCGAAGAAGAGCAGTCAGTGAAGAAACCCACCGAGGAAAACAAAGGCTGTTCCGGTTGCCGGATCATTCTAGGGAGCTTATTCTTGCTTATAAGCTTGGGGACTTGTAGCGGCGGTTCAGTTGGAGGTGGTTTTGTTTTCTTACTTCTCGGACTTTCCTGCTACTGGCACCTAATCAAGAAGAAAATCGATGACCAGAAATAATAGCCGAAGGACGACAATCAACGTCCACCGATCCGGAAACCCAAAGAGCCAACCACTTCCTTGTTGTTCTCACACTTAAAACGTATTATTCAACGAAAGTGTGCTAATTAAACAATTGTACAACGTTTATAACATGCACATTAAAGAACTTGTCGCCACCTAGTTCAAATAACAGATATGCTTACATCACGAGATTAGGATGAATTTCCTTATTCCATGTGGACCGCGGAACGATTTCATGGGATCCCCTACCCTCCTTCTTGCCGTTCTCTCCTTGTTCGCCATCTCGCTAACTCCCGCCCAAGCCACCGACTTCACCATATTCGGGAACGTGAATTACAACGGCGGCGTATCCGGCGCAGCCATCGTTCGGGCTCTCGATGCCAACGGATCAGTCGCGGACCAAGTCTCGGTAGCAGATGGCAATGGAAGCTATTCCTTGTCCGTACCGGAAGGACAAGCCTACGACATAAAGGCTTTCATAGATGGTAATGACAACGGAAACCTTGACGCAGACTGGACCGTGGGCGAGCCCTATGCTCACCATGGCGACTGGAACGATACCACCGAGAGCTTCAACCTCCTTCAGGTCGACGGCAATCGCACGGGCATCGACCTCGACATCACTTGGCACGGGGACAACGACAACGACGGTTTCGATGATTGGGAGGAATACTCAGTCGGCAGTAATGGCGACGACAACTCCTCCTTTCCCGTCACCCTTTCGGGTTCTATAACCTTTGACGGTGAGGCTACAGGTTCAGTCCGGATGGAATTACGACCAAATGCCGGAACGGCAACGGTTACGGTGAAGATGCTCGACAATTACGGCGACGGTTGGAACGGTGCCCTGCTTACCATTAAGGACGACTCGAACCAGACTGTCTTCAGTGGCACCTTGCATGACGGCGATGAAAACGAGACGGGGGTAGAACTGGAAGCGGGTAATAATTATTTCGTAAGCGTAACCTCAGGCGAATATTCGGAAGAAGTGAGTTGGGAAATTCACTCAGCGGGTGTGGTGGTTGCTTCTGGCGGTGCCCCCGTCACAGGGCAGAACTTCTCCCCTTTCGGAAACTTAATTGAAGTGACCTTAGCCCAGCTTGGTTCCTACCAGTTGGAGTTACCCAACAATACGACCTATCGGCTAGGTGCTTTTCTTGATGTCGACGGCGACGGCGACAAATTTCCCCTCGAACCAGCCGGCCTCCATTCCAAGGAACCCATTTCAGTATCCGGTAACCTTTCGGAAATCAACATCGAGATGGTCGACAACACCGCTCCGAACGACCTTGTTCTGTCAGCCGGATCATTGACCGAGAATCAGCCATTAGGAACCCTTGTGGGGACCTTCACCGCAACCGATCCGGACGACTCAAATGGTTCAGGCACTTATTCTTTCCACCTCGTCGTTGGTGAGGGTTCCGATGCCAATTGGGCGTTTGCAATTGAGGGCAACCAACTTCGCAACGTATTCTCGCTCGATTACGAGGACGATTTCAAACCTGGTCCCATTGAAGGTCTTTCATACCATTCCATCCGAGTCGGTGTGAGTGATAATCGTGGAGCTTCCATCGAGAAAACGTTTTTCATCACCGTCAGCGACGATCCTCTGGATAACCCACTCCAAGTCCCTATGCTAAAGGTTGATCCTCCCGATGGAACTAAGGGGGACTTGTTCGGTTCCTCGGTCTCACTTTTGGGCGACTTGCTTATGATTGGGGCAACTGAGGGAGACTTGAGCGACCGTAACGACACCGGAGCAACTTACCTTTTTCGCATTGAAGCCAACGGCAGCTCGACCTACCTGAGCAAGTTAACGGCTCACGATGGGAACGAGGGGGACAACTTCGGTACCTCTGTCTCGCAGGCAGGTGACTTTTTAGCGATCGGTGCAACCAGAGCAGACATGGATGACCGGAACGATAGCGGGGCCGCTTACGTATTTCACATGGCAACCAACGATGGCACCACCTTTGTGGCAAAGGTAGCCGCGCCTGACGGTTCCGTTGGTGATGGATTTGGCCACTCGGTTTCCATTTCGAATGAGTTCCTATCGGTCGGAGCCCCATTTTCAGACGAGGGCGAGGATGGCGCAGTTTACCTCTACCGCATGGAAGCCAACGGCAGCGTTTCGCACCTGACCAAGTTGATGGCTCCCGACGGCACCCAAGGTGGGAACTTCGGCCACTCAATCTCGGAGTCGGATGACCTGCTACTGATCGGAGCGAACAAGGCAGACGTCAATGACCAAGGCGAAGCAGGCAAAGCTTATCTATACCGTATTGAGACCAACGGCAGCGCCACCTACCTAACCCGCTTGACGGCTCCCGACGGCGAGGAAGGCGACCGGTTCAGCCAATCGGTTTCGCGGGAAGGTGAGTTCTTGGCGATCGGGGCACCCTTTGCTGACCACAACGGGATATCTGATGCAGGAATAGTCTACCTGTACGAAGAAGAAACCAACGGGAGCGTCACCTTATTGGCTAAGGTCACGGCAGTGGACAGCGCCAAGGGTGACAGATTTGGCATGGCGATCTCCCAATCCGATGACCTTTTGGCTGTCATGTCGGGCAATGGGATTTATCTTTATCGAGTGGATGCCAACGGATCATCCATTGCCACCACCTTGGGCAAGGTCAGTCTAAACTGGGCAGGGCAACCTGAAGCGTTATACCTTGCGGGGGACAAGCTGGTTGTCGGGCATAAAAAAAGCGATCTGGTTCATGTCGTCGACCTCGCTCTTCTCAATAATACGGCGCCTTCCAATCTCTACCTTGGCAACTCCACGTTGCCTGAGAACCAGGCTCATGGCACCGTGGTCGGCAAACTGCATGCCATTGACCCGGATGACCAAAACGGCTCAGGTCACCATTTTTTCGAATTCGCCGACGGCAATGGCTCCGACCACAACCTCTTCTTCCATATCGATGAGAACGACACACTGAGAACGAACGAAATCTTCGACTACGAAACCAGCCCTACCCTAAGCATACGAGTACGCACAACCGACGAATTCGACGCCTCTGTCGAGAAGGTCTTCTCGATAAACGTAACCAACGTTGTGGAAGATCTTGACGGCGATGGGATTGAGAACCACGCCGACCCCGATGACGACGGCGACGGTTTCACGGATACGGAGGAGGTCGAAGGAGGCAGCAATCCGGATGACAACGCCTCTTTCCTAATCACTGTATCCGGTACAGTGACCTACGAGGGTAACGCCACCGGGAAGATTCGCGTTTTGGTGATGGAAGAACTGGAAGGGGGAATCGAGATCGAGATGATCGACTCCTACGGCGACGGCTGGAACGGAGCTGAACTGACCATTTTAGATGATGCCAACGTCACCGTCTACGTAGGGACTTTCGAAACAGGGCACGAAGCAAGGGACACAATCGATCTCATGGCAGGGAAAACCTACTTCGTCAATGTATCGGATGGAGAATATCCTAAGGAAGTCAGTTGGAATATCTTTTCGGAAAATCAGGTTCTGGCAACCGGAGACACCTCTTCGGCGGGAGCGAGTTTCCTTGCTCCCGGGTTAGTCACGGAGATTGTGTTGGCCCAGACCGGAACCTATCAATTGACGGTGCCGAGCAACTTGCCCTTTCTCGTAGGTGCCTTTCTTGATCTAGACGACGACGGGCGAATCGCTCCTCTAGAACCCGCCGCCCTTCATTCCGACGAACCGATTGTAGCAACGGGCGACCTTTCGGGGATCAACATCGAAATAGTCGACAATGTCGCCCCGACCAACCTCTCGCTATCGGTTGGACCAGTGACCGAGAATCGCCAGGCCGGTTCTTTCGTGGGAATCTTCTCCGCAACCGATCCGGACGACTTGAACGGCACGGATTCCTATTTCTTTGATCTCGTTGAGGGCAATGGCTCCGACCACAACCATCACTTTGCTATTGATGATAACCAGTTGAAGGCTGTTTCTCCAGATTACGAGTCCGGCCCCATCCATTCCATTCGGGTTCGTGCGAGCGACGACCGAGGGGCTTTCTTTGAAAAAACGTTTTTCATCACCGTCATCGACGATCCTGTGGATAATCCACTCGATCTAGAGCACTCGAAGTTACTTGCCTTAGCTTCTCCGGATGAAGGCGAATTCGGAGCGGCAGTTTCGTTTTTTGGCGATCTTCTGGCGATCGGTGCCACTCGAGCCAGCGGAGTGGACGAAAACGAAACCGGCGCAGCCTATCTGTACGAGGTAGAAGCCAATAGCAGTGCTACTTACCTGACCAAACTGCTTGCGCCAGATGGTTCCGCAGGAGACGGATTTGGCAAATCGATCTCGCTGTCGGACGATCTTCTTGCGATTGGGGCTATTGGAGCCAGTGGAGTGAACGACAATCGGACAGGGGCGGTCTACCTGTACGGCGTTGAAGCCAATGGCAGTACTACATACATGACCAAACTAACGGCACCGGACGGCACCGAATGTGACTACTTTGGAAGTTCGATCTCGCTGTCGGACGATCTTCTTGCGGTTGGGGCTGCTCGAGCCGGTGGAGAAGTGGATGAAAATCGGACAGGAGCTGTCTATCTGTACGGCATTGAAGCCAATGGCAGTACTACTTTCCTGACCAAACTAACGGCACCAACTGGCACGAAATCGGAGGGTTTTGGTTTCTCGATCTCCCAGTCTGGCAGTCTTATAGCAGTAGCCGCAGGTTGGGCGGACTTGGGCGGGGTATATCTATACAGAACGGAATCCAACGGCACAGCGACCTACATGACCAAGTTGACGGCTCCTGATGGCCTAGCAGAAGATTGGTTCGGTTCTTCGGTAGGCGTTTTGGACAACATTGTGGTAGTAGGGGCATCGGGCGTCGACCATAACGGGATGGGTGACGCCGGCGCGGTCTATCTATACCGAATGGAATCCAACGGCACAGCCACCTACCTGACCAAACTGATGGCTCCAGATGCCCGCTCGTATTCCTACTTCGGTCATCTGGTTTCGCAGACCGACGACCTTTTGGCTATTGGATCAAAAGTCGGGACATATCTTTATCGAGTGGATGCCAACGGATCATCCATTACCACATTGGGCAAGGTAACCCTTGAAGGTGAAGCTATTAATGAGAATCTTCGAACTGCTGCAATATCCACATCCGGAGAACTGCTGGCGGTCGGAATAGTATTGGAAAACCCTGAAGAGGAAGAAGAGGAAGAGGACGACGAACACACCAGTTTCGTCCATGTCTTCAGCCTCGAGAATCTAAACAATAACCAGGCGCCCTCCGATCTCCGGTTGTCCAACGCAGCGGTAGGCGAGAACAAGAATCCGGGGACTTTGGTGGGCCAACTGCTGGTAGTCGATCCCGACGACCAAAACGGCACCGATCAGTACCACTTCGAACTGGTGGACGGCAACGGTTCCCAACACAATCATCTCTTCACCCAAGCCAACGGCGAACTGGAGACGAACGCCTTTCTGGATTACGAGTCTAACGCAACTCTCTCCATCCGAGTTCGCGTCACCGACAAGTATAACGGAACTCTGGAAATTCCCTTGGAAGTGAAAGTGATTGACACTTTCGCTCCAATTGTCCGCACGTTGACGGTGGAAACAGACGGGAACGGCAGCGCCACTTTCCGAGGCGAAATCCTCACTGACGGAAACTCGGAGATCACAGTAGTCGGAGTGAAGGTAAGCGCCGGTCTAAACTTCGTTAACCCGATGATTCTGCCGGGTACTCTCAACGGTTCCACGGGTGAATTCACCGTGACGGTTACGGGACTTACGCCAGGAGAAAGGTATTTTCATCGAGCCTACGCCACCAATGTCGAGGGAACCGGACATGGAGCGAGGAAAAGAATTGTGATACCGCAGGCGACCTCCCCTGCCCCACCGTGGTGGGCCAATACGGAGGAAGCGGCCGCCGGTTGGCGAGTTTTAACTTGGTTCGGAGCGTTTCGCCCTTACGACAATGGCTGGATCTACCATGCCGACCTCGGTTGGTTCTATGCCCAACCCGACGGTGTGGAGGGACTCTGGTTATGGAGTGAGGGACAAGGTTGGCTCTGGACCAACCCGGACAGCTATCGCTACCTCTATCGGGCGAGCACCTCGGGATGGATCTACTTCCTCAAGAACAAGGACGGGCGAGCTTACTTTTATAATTACGCCACGGGCTCAGTGGAGTAATTGCCGGTATTCGAAGGGCTGACGACCGACTCGCCTTTCAGCTAGTTATTTGTTCGACTTCGGTTTCTTAGAGGCGAATTTGGCCTTCAATAGATCGTAATGAACGCGAGCCACTTGCCACATATAGGTGCCGGAGGCACGACCGTATTCGTTGGCTGCCGCGGTTCTAAGGTGTTTCAAGGCATCTTGATCCCTACCGTTCAATTCGTGAAAGATACCGACGTACAATTGAGCGTGAAACAGGACGCGTTCCTTGTAGCGATCGGGAAAGCCTCCCTCGTCGATTTTTCGGTAGACTTCGGCCGCTTTCAGGTCGCCGGCATAGAGAGAGTATACCCATGGATATGGTGGGCGGTCCGTCTTTTCGTATTTGAGCAAGCCTTTACGGGCGACCTCCATGTTTTTGAGGCGTGTTTGCGACATGAATCTCCAGATTCCGTTTTCCCGATCGACGTTGTCGTGGTTGTGATAGATTTCAAACTGATGGGCGGCTTTATCGAAACGGTTTAGGTAATAATAGGCGATGCCAAGTCTCCAATGGGATACGTCGAGGGAGGGATCCAACTCGATCATCTTTTCGTAGTCTGCGGCTGATCCCTTGAAGTTACCTAGAAAAAGTCTAGCATCTCCTCTTCTTGAATAGGCGTCTATGGCTTTGGGCTGATCTGCGATGCGAGTGCTGTTCGCCTTTTCCGCCTCTCTGTACTTTTTTTCGATTGCCTGTAATTCGGCGGTAGGAACGGGATGGTCGGCTAGAGCGAGATTCGAAAACACCATGGGAAAAAGAACGAGAAGTCGAAAAGTGGAAATCTTCATAACTCGTCCTTGAATTTTGGTCCGACGACTGAACCGTTGGCGTCCCATTCCTCGATTAACCCGAAGGAGATTCCATCCTTCATTAGGGTGCGAGACTTCATTTTGCCGTTGGGGTGCTTCTCGACTGCTGCTCCGGTAAAGGGCTTCTCTGCTTCGATTTTGTACCACAGTTGGTCTTTCCTCAGCTCCAGTTCGGTTTCCTGATCCGCCACGGGTTGCTCATTAGGATCGGTAACGGCGGGACTCGGTGTTTCGATGTTTTCCAAGCCACACTGGCTAGGGATAAAGAAAAGGAAGGTAATGAGCGCAATGCCAGCCGCAATCCACCAAACGATCGGGGAGAGCGAGGAACGTTCGGCGGGGAAGTCACCCTTGGGTTCGGGTGGGGCGGGGAATTTGTCGTCGGGCATGATTAGCGGTGATTAGTTGGTGAGAGCGAACATCAATACATTGGCACCGATTCGGGTATAAAAAGCATGAGCGAAATTGCTGATTTCTTCGCCTGAATAATATTTGAAGATTCGCCACTTCCCAGTTGGTTCCTGAACCCACAAAGGTCTTTGACCCGACTGGGAATAAAGAATGTCGTTTAGGCCGTCCTCTCGTTTCACTTCATAGGTTCCGCCTTTGAAGGAAGCCAGTTTGAGCTTTTCGTCGAAGCCCTCGGAGGATTCTCGGATGCGAAAGGAAATGGGAGGAATCCATGCGCCGAATTCGTCCTTTCCCCACCCCATGGCGCAAATGGGCGAGGCCAGCACCGCGATGCGACCCTTGACCCGCAACCCAACGAAGGAATAGGTGCCCTGCGGCCATTTTTCCCGTTCCACAAAGCTTAAGACTGTTTCGGGCAGCTTTTTCTGGTTGGCTTGAATCTTGAGGTCCTTGTTGTCGGGAAGCCCCTTGTAGAAACTGCGGAAGAGCTCGTGGTCCCTTTGCAGCGGAACGAAAACCTTTTCGGGAAAGATATTAGCAAAGAGTTCCTTGACTTCGGGCCGTTCCTCCCAAGCGGCATAACTGTGACCAAGATCACTGCCAAGGAAGGAGGCTTTGATTCCCGCATCGAGGTAGAGAAAACCGCCTCTCTCCAAGTACTCGCGAAGGGCTTGCTTTTCGCCGTCGGAAAACTCGAGGTTGGGCTGCTCGTCACAGTTTATATAAAGGATGGGGTTTTGCAAAAGTTGGTCGTCTTCGAGGGATTGTATGAAGAGAGGATCCGTATCGAATCGGGCTGTGGTTTCCTCGTTCATGTGCCTGAGCAAGCTAGGCAACGCATCGGGATAACGACGCAAGACGTTATCGCTACGAAGCAGTTGAACGATGCGAATGGCATCTCGAGCAGGCGGAGCGGCTTGTAGATCGGGCAATCCGAAGGATGCCGCAAGCGCAATCAACAGGTAAACGGCGAGTCTCATTGGGTTATTCCTCTGTTTTTAAGTTCGGCCAAGGCAAGTGGCGTAATCGAGTCGGTCGGGTGTTCGCTCACGAACTTGCGGAGGGTTTTCACTCCCTGCACAGGGTCACCGAGTAAACCATCCAAGGCTGCCCGCTTGATGACGTATTCCTCATCCAGCAGTGAGTTGGACATTATTTTCAGCCAACCCGAAGTTCGACGCGAGGCAAGGGCGCGAATGGTTTGGGCTCGCACGCCTGTGTCTTCATCGATCAGCAGATCGAAAGCCACTTCTTCCGCCGCATCCTGACGAGCGGTGTAGAGAGAACTGGCCGCAAAGGTTCTCACGTCCACAAAATCGCTGGCAACGAGCTGCTCCATAATCTTGAGGTCGAAGTTTCGAGATCGTGCGCTCAAGTTGGCGACGACGGCTCGACGGACAGTCTTGTCGCGGTCTTCAAGAGCGGGCAACCAGACATCGGGTCGACCCCACCCATTGTCGAAGGTCAGTAGGCGTTGCCAAGCAATCGTACGGATTTTGGAACTGGTGTGTTCGGTCAACTCCCTGTAGATCTTAATGGCTTCATCGCCAAAGGCGGAAACGGCATATAGAATGGTCATGACCTGCGTTGAAGCGCCGGCCACGCCGAGTAAGTAGTCGCCCACTGCTTGAATGACTTTGGGATCAACTTTTTCTCCGAGACGAGCAAGCTCTACGGCGGCCATCGACAAGACTGCGGGTTCTTCGTCCATCGTCATCTTGCGAAGAATCGCTCGATAACCGGGATGACGACGATTGGAGTCTCGGGCCACGGACACCACTTTTTTGCGGACCCCAACATTGGGATGACGGGATAGTTTTTCGACGCGACGAACGACAGTCTCGGAAGGCGTAGAACTCGGCACGCGACTCAAAGCAGTAAGAAGAACGCCGAGATCGGAGTCGGACAATAAACGATCGAGAACTTGAGCCGACAAAGGAAGTCTCAGCGCATAATGATATTTAAGTATGTTTTGCCTAACGATGGCATCGGGATCGAAAAAAGCCTTTCTTGCGATCTCCATCAAATCCGCCCTCAAGGTAGCCGGAGCAGCTCGGGCCACGCGACGACCATTGATAACTACAATCTCAAAGGAAGACCTGAAGAGTCCGATGGAAAGCCTCGGAATCAGGGCCGAAACTTCGCGTCGGACTTCGACGTCGGGATCGCCCAGTTTGGACAGGATTTTTTCGACGAGAGGCTTTTCATAGATGTAAAAACCGTTCAGATAAAGTTCGGCCAAGGACACGATGGCGGCTCTCCTCACGCGAGCAATCCTGTCGTCCAGAGCAAAGGTCAGGTACGCTGCGGAAGCAGGACTGGGATACTTGCCCAATAATCTAGCTGCCCCGGAGCGGACGCTTTCCTCGACGTGCCGCAAGTCGAGTCCGGCTTGATTAATGGTTTCCTGCGTGGAAGACCGAACGGGCTTTGTCGGCACAGTTACATTCGCTTCGGCAACTACGGAAGCATTTTCATCCGAGAGGGGAACTACGCTTACGTTTGGTGAAACCCGAACAGGCGCCTGCCAAGCCATCGCTTGACCGAGAGGAAGCAATGCTGCAAAAACAAACCCTTTTAGCAATTCGCTCATTGTAGTCCCGCCTGTCTGCGGAATACCCATTCCAGGCCTGCGGCAAGAAAGAGAACAAGGAAGAAAACCCAGTTGTCGGCGAGGCTGACTCGTTCCACCCGCAAGGGAAGATTCTCGGCCATTTTGGGTTCCCAACCGGAATCAAGTTCATCGATTTTCAAGTAATCGCCTCCCGTCAATTTCGCTAGCATGCGAAGGTCGCGTTCGTTGTAGGATACGTCCATGCTTTCCTCCCCCGTTTCAGCCACTCGCAAAAAATTCTCTCTTTCTAAGGCTTCTCCGTCTGGAAACGAGAGGGAGTAAGTCACCTTGTACTCTCCTGGCGATCCGGGCAGAAAGGAGCTAGCGTATCGACCTGCCACGGCACCTTCGGGATACAAGTGGAGGGTGCGCTCGTAACCATCCGGCCCTTCTACCTTGGCCTCGACCAAGGCGTCGTGGGAAGGCTCGAAGTCCGAGCCCAAGGTCTCTACCGCAAGGTTGACGGACTTTCCTCTTTCCCTCGGGCGGTTTTCGTCTTCGATCCGCAATCTTTCCTCGCCGCCGGAACCGAGCCATTCCGCAAGGGCAGTCCAGAATTTCCGAAACTCCTTGCCGTCTCTCTCATCCCGCAGAGGTCTTCGCCAGTCGTGAGGCGAACCCCAGTACCCTACCCGCCCCGCGCCATAAGCTTGCAGGACGAGAACGGCCTTCCCATTGGCTCTTGAAATAACAACGCCCCGGGCGGCTGGGTTCTTCTCGGTCACGAAAAAACCCGGAAGGCGACCTGGCAGAAACGGTTTCATCTTTCCCGCCTCGTCCTCGGGGGCAAAAATCGGTTCCTCCAAGGCAACGAGCGAGCGGTCCTCCTTGGCGAAAAATTCTTCCACTTTGCGAACTGGCGCGATGCCCCCAAGCTTTTCGC
Source organism: uncultured Opitutales bacterium (assembly GCA_905612515.1). Lineage (GTDB taxonomy): Bacteria > Verrucomicrobiota > Verrucomicrobiia > Opitutales > Seribacteraceae. The sequence continues at coordinate 11,196 of CAJQSI010000072.1, forward strand.
GAGCCAATTCCGCAGGTCCGAACAGCAGGAGTCCCCCACCCCGTCTATGGACAAATCGCTTCAAGCCTTCCACCACAGTGTCATTCAAATCGTTGAAAACAGAGGCGTCCAGAATAACGGTGTCGAAGTCCATCCAGAACTCGGGGTCTTCAGGCAGTTCAGGTTTAATGTCTTCCCCAAATGCATGAAAAGTTTTCTCGCTCATTCGGATAAGGGCTCGAAAGTCGAAACGTTCGTCGGACGCCAAAGTTCTCTTGAGGAAAGGATAAAGCGGATGGACGCGGTTTGAAAAGTATAGGGCGGTCACGACCTCGGGTGGCTGTACAAGTACCAGAAGCGAATCCGAATCGTTCGAAGGGTCGCGATCGCCCAATGGCGGTTCTACCGTCAGTCGATATCGAGCAGGGCCTGCCGCTTCGGGAATCAATGGGGCGAAATCCAAACGTTTCTCCTCACCGGAATCTAGACTGACCGTGGTTTCCAGCAGTTGCTTTTCACCTTCCAGCAGGCGCACCTTGGTTGTTGTCTTCTTGGCGAAATCATTACGAACCAAAGCACTCAACTTAAGCTCCTCCTTCGCGATGGCCCGGGGAAGGCGATCGGCAAAACTAACGGAAACATCGCCCGCTGCACGAGCTTCACCGACTCCAACGACGTTTACGGGGATTCCACGAGCGCGAAAATCCTTGGCAACTTCCAGAGACGAACTGCCTTGGTTGTTGCGACCATCGGAAAACACAATGACAGCCGCCGGCTCCTCGTTGTCGTTGCCTTTGGCAAGAGTTTCGCGAAGGGCTTCACCCAGAGCAGTCTTATGACCTCCCTCGGGACGCTTCCACGCCGAGGGACGGAGGGTGTCGGTTCTTTCGTCGAAACCGAACGCCTCCACCTTTTCGTGTCGCTGGCGGGCTTGTGAAATCCAGCTGTCCGTTACAGAAGCATCCAACGCCGATTTGATTTGATCTGCCCGAGACGGTCCATCCTTGACGTCCTTCGTGAGCATACTTCCGGAAAGATCGGCCAAGGCGACCAGACGATAGCGTTCCGCATCTGGAGAAGTGGTTTCCCAGTACGGCCGCAAGAGAAGGAATGCAAACAAGGCCAAGGCGACGGAACGCAAGGCAATGACCATTCGTCGGGTCGAGTCCGGAGCGGACTCACGTAGTCCGGAAAAGTGGTAGATGGCAGTGGCAAGTAGTAGAATACCGGCAATACCCAACCACTCGGGGGGAGCGGGCCAATCGAAACCCATCTTAATTACCTTCCGCGATACGACGGAAGTATTCTTCGACTTGCCGTTTGTACTTGCGCGGAGCGGCAGTCGTTTCATGGTTGCGGCGCAGGCGTTCCTCGACGGCTTCCTTCCAGAAGAATTGCTCGACCAGTTCCAAAGCTTCAGCTACCGCGACGGAAGCAGCGGAACGGGCTTGGCTCGGGTTTTCATCAATGGCGACTTGCTCGAAGAATTGAGTGAGGTTCCTTACGCGTTCATCGGATTCACCTCCGGGCAAATTACCTATAGCCTTGGCGAGTTCATCGCTCCGTTCCTTGAGTTGCTCATCTCCCATGCCGGGTAGTTGTTGTTGGGTTTCGCGAAGTTTCTTCGCCAGTTCGGCGAGAGCTGCGTTGCCTTGATTTTGGAGTTTTCTCTTAACGTCCGCAAGGTCTTCGGCAACATCCTCTAGTTCACCGGCAACTTTATCCTCCTCGCGTTTGGCTTGGGGGAAAGCTTCGTAAAGCAAGGCGTTGGAAGCTCTTTTCCCGGATTTCTCGATGCCCTTGTCGCGAGCTTCGCGAGCGGAACGGAACAGATCTTCGGTAGCGTTTTCGTTGAGGTCGCGCAGGGCCATGCCCGCTTGCTCGATCTTCGACAGCAAATCTTTTGCTTCCTCGTTGATTCCGTCCTGCTCGCCTTTAAGGGGTTCGCCGCTTCCGGATCCGGCACCTTCTGTCTTTTCAGCGTTTTCACGTTGGCGTTTGGCCAAGCCCTTTCCTTGGCTTTCGAGTTGCCCCAGCATATCTGCGGCAATGGCGGACATCTTGCCTTCTATCTCACTGATCGCATCGCTCAATGCCTCGGCCGCCAAGTCGCCATGTGGTTTGGCTTTCTCGGGATCGTCTTTGGCAAGCTCACCTTTGGAGTCCTGCATTTCCTCACCGGCTCGGTCGAAGGAACGAACGTCGCCGAGACGGCCCGACTTCCCGTAGACGTCGTCACGCAATCCCTCGGTGTCTTCTCGAATTTCATTTTGTTCCTTGGCCAGCTCACGATTCGGTTCGCCTTTTCGTCCATTGCGGGAAGCTCTCCCGATCTTGGAGTTCAATTCGTTTTGACGTTCCTTGAGGTCTCGAGCCTGTTCGAGGGCTTCGCCCAACTTTTTCAGCTCTTCTGCAGGATCGGCCGGTTCATCTTGTTCTTCGGAGGGTTCCTGCTTCTCAGCGGTTTCCTCTTGTTTGTCACCTTTTTTGCCTTTCCCTTTGCTCTTCATCTTTTGCTGCTTGCGAATGAGCGCGTACATTAAGACGAGTTTGCGAAGAGTTTCCTCGGAAGGCTCAAGGGATTCCTCCAGTTCGTTGTCTCCTGCAAAGATCTCAGTCTGCTCGATGTGAAAGGTAGCCTCGTTCAGGAGTTCGCCTAAGTCGATGCCGTCGACGGAAGGAAATTTCCCATCGTTTTCGTCATAAACCTTTGTCATACCATGCTTGAGTCCGAGGGCGTCGGCGGAAATGGCAATGGCTCGTCGGTCCCGTTCTTCCCCTTCCTCTCCCAGAGCATCGTAAGTGGAACGAATGATTTGCTTGGTTTGGTTGATGAAGTCGCGAATGGGGATTTCCTTTTGCTCGGCCGCCATGTCGCCGCCATCGCCTTCGATTTCCTCTCCTTCGGGAGGCAAAATCTCAATAAAATAAATTTCGGACCGAGCTTGTTGCCCCTCCGGCTCTTTGTTGTCGGTAATGATGGCGTGATAGGAAACCACGTCGCCGACAGCCAAGCTCATTTCGCTCAGGTCAATAATGTGAGACAAAGTCTTTTCCTTCTCCACGGGAGCGAGAAAGACGTTGACCGCCTCTTTTTTTCCACCGTGGGAAACGATGACCTCGGCTTTGGCGACCCCGTAATCGTCGGCGGCAAAAATTTCCATGAGCAACTGGCCATCGGAGGAAACTTCAAGATCCTTGGCAGGTTCGGTGATCTCTACTACGGGAGGCTTGTCGGGAATAACCGAGAAAACGAATTCTTCGTGTTCCACGGCATCGCGCAGAGGAAAATCGGTATCCTTCAAGGCAAGGCGTCCAGACCAGTCCTTGCGGAGCATTCGGTTGAGTTCGAATAAACCTTCGGCATTGCGAGACAGCTCATTGCTGGAATTCGCTTCCGATAGAATGTGAGCGGAAACGTGTGGCGGAGTGGCGGCAACCTGCAAGGACAATTCGATGCGACTGCCCTCGGGTACTCGCCAATGAGCGAATCCGACTTGCTCGAAAGAATCCAACCCCGAGTAGGAGGGAGGATTTATATCCCAGCGAGCCTCTTCCAACTCGGGAGGGTCGTATGGGTTGAGCTTTTGCCAATCTCCCTCAATAGAGAGGGTGACGATTCTGTAGACAAAAGGTTCCGCCAAGCCCGGAACGACGTATTCGAACCGGCCAATAGTGGTAGTCTCGAGCATTTCAAGTCGCTCGACCTTGCCGTTCTCCTCGAACTCGATGAATGCGTTCTTTTTACCCCTGTGTCCCCGGGTGACGTCGGCGAAAACGGAAATGTCGGTACCACGAGAAAACTCGTAGGAAGCAGGATGTTCCTTTGCTCTGGTCTCGCCCGTTTTCGTGGTGAAGACCGAAAGTCCCGGTTCATCCAGCAAAGAGTCGAAAGTCTTTTGAAGGGGGCTGCGCTCAAAGCTCCATGCCGTAAGAAGACTGCCCACCAGCAACCCTGCCACCACTGCGCTCCAAAAACGACCACCCGGGCGGGCTCCGCGTTCCCAGGATATCGTTTCCGCCCGTTGCTCCGCCTTCTCCAAAACCCGGCGCTCCATAAATGTATACTCGTCACGCTTACGGTCGTGCAGGTCTACGGCGCAGTTGAGGAGATCCATCAGTTGAGGGTTCCCCTTCTCCACCTCGACCGCTACCTGCTCAGGATTTGGCCGAGCAACCCAAGCCCGCCATGCCAGCAGTAGAAAAACTAAAGCAGTTACCCCAAGGGCAGCCAAGATGTATTTGACCGCTTGGGATTCAAGAATAGGAAAAGCCGCATCGTAAGCATCGAGCAAAAGAGCCAACCCCGGCCACGTGACGAATGCCGCAGCCAAGGCCACGGCCATTCTGGAAAAAGCCACTAGCCGGGCTTCCCTACGAAGGATGTGAAGAAATTCAGGCATTTACCGTTTCCTTTTCAAGTACTGTTGTCCTGCGTGGCCTAGACCACAGGTTTTCAATAATAAAAAGAATCACCGCCGCTATTGCAAACCACAACCACAGGGACTTGCTCTCTTCTTTGTCGAGGTCTTTTCCGGAGGTTTTCACCTTGTCTAGGATGGATCCGGCTCCAAGGCTTTCTCTGGTTTCCGCCGGTTCAATGACCTCGGCAATACTTTCGGAGGGGGCGAGAGCCACTTCCACGAAGCGATCCAGAAAACGAAAAGTACCGGGCTTTTCAGCTCGAAAAGTCTCCTCGCCGTCCACCAAGGTTTCACCGGATTCCAACCTGGGCCAAGATCGGTCAATCACACCCTTTGAGCCCCGAACGAGCTCCATGAGAAGCGGAAGAAAACTATTTCTCATAGGAAGGTCCGTCCACCTTACGTTTAGGCGATAAGGGAAAAACGTCAGTTTTCCGCCCTCGGGGGAAATGCGCTGAACAACAAAGGGATTGCCTTCCGTGGATTGAAGTGGCGTGGAGACTCCCTCAGCCTCCGCAGGCCGAACGAGACCGTACCTGTAAATACCCGTCAAATAAAGATCGCGAGCGGCTTTTCCTGAAAAGGTTTTCGCAAGGTGGGAACCAGGTTCCAAAGCCGAAATCCGGAAAGGTTCGCGAGTGGCGCCGGCACCACCGACAACCCGAACGAAACCGAGGTCGAGAAGATCGGAATTACGCAATGTCGAAACGGAAGCGGCGAAAGGCTCCGATGGAGTCACGATGACAAAGCCGCCACCTTTTAGGTAGGCCTTCATTGTTTCCCCAAGCTTTTCGTCGGCGAACCACGAGCCTATTCCAGTGACGATGAGTAAGTCCAGTTCGCTAGTCAGGTCACCAATTCGGAGACCATCCGCATTTTCCTGCACGGGAAGCCAACGGTTCCACCCATTATCTCCCGCGCTCTCAATGGCCACTTTAAGGAATTCCCGTTCCTCGATAGTTTCTTCGGTCTCGTTCGTCGAACTCCAAAATCCGAATCTCCGTGGCGGCGGAGCTTTCAACCAAAGATGTCGAACGTTGTCCACGGTTAGCTCGTCTTCGTCCATAAGCTTAAGGATGGCCGAAGCGAAATCTCCCTCGGGTAAAATGAATTGCGCTTGGGTTGCCCCATTCGCAGGAACCGTGATCGCCTTTTCTTCACGGATTTCACCACCGGCCTCGATTGAGATAGTAGTTTCAACCGGTTCATTGGAAGAATTGCGAACCACGGCCCATGCCCTCACCTTACCGGGACCGGCGGGAGCAGCCTTGGCCTCGGCTAGCGACAGGTTGCCCTCACGTTTCCCCCCCACCTTGCGGGAATGACCCACCGGGCGGAGATCTACGGTGATCCCTTCCTCGTCAAGACGACGGTAGGTGGCCTGCCAGTCCGAACGTTGGAAGTCGGAAAAAATAACCAAGTGTCGTTCATCCGCCCCGGTAGAAAAGAGTTTTGCCGCCCGATCAATTCCTGTCTGCGGGTTACCACTCCCGTAACCAGTAGTGGCGTTTTCAATGGCGCTTCGCACCAGACCGACCTCCTCTGTCGGGGCGACTTCCGCCAATACCCCGGCACCGAAACCGACATACCCTATCTGCCCCTCGAGTTTCTCGAGCAGTCCGTCGATCCTTTTCTTTGCCTCGGATAGGCCGGCCCAACCCGACATGCTCGGAGACAGGTCCAAAGCGATTATTGTTTCACGCCCTACCTTGGTGGCATCGGGTGGAGAGGGTTCTTTCCAGTAGGGATCGGCAAAGAGGCAGGCCAATACCGAAAAAAGCATGATCCTAGCGAGTAACAGTAGCCAGTCGGTAGGCGTTTTACGACCCGTTCTGGGAATACGAGCAGGCTTGATGAAACGGAGGGAGGGAAAGAGGTATCGATTCGTGACCTGCCTGTACGCCATGTGAGCGATGACGGGCAAGGCCAAGGCGGCAAAAGCCCAAAGAGCCATTGGTTGCGCGAAGGTCAGCATATGGGGAAAAGGTTAAGCACCTTCAAATAGTAAGCGTAGTCGAGCCTGTGTTTTGCCTTCATGCCAACCCCTTTGCTCTCAAAGTGATCCGTAGCGCATCCCGAGGAAACGATGGAGGGCGTGTCCGAGATGGGCATCGGTTGTGAGGCTTTCGAACTCCACGTTGACTAAGGCGAGATTGTCTTTCAGGCGATCGAGAAAGTCGTTCATACCGGTCGTGTAATCCTCTCGTATGGCTGGCGGCGAGGTAGAGATTTCATGCGTCCCCTCCATCTCGGAAAATCGAAGAGCCTCAGAATCAGGAAGGTCGAGCTCATCGGGATCGAGGGTTTGCAGGCAGAGACATTCATAACGGGCGGAAGTGGCGAATCGCAAATGCTCGGGCAATTCCTCCTCCGCTTCCAGAAAATCAGACAAGAAGACAACGAGGCTCTTTCCGGGGAGGCCTGAGGAAAGGGTATCCCAACTGCTTCGGTGATCGTTTACTCCCTCCGCTTCAAGGCCAGCGAGCGCGGTAAAAATTCGATTAAGGTGTCCGCGGCCGCTTCTGGGTTGAATCCATGCTTTCGCCTCATCGGAATAAGCGAAAAGGCCCACGCGATCCCCTTGCCTGTTGGCGATGTAGGCAAAGCAAGCGGCCAACATGCAGGCGTAGCGAAGTTTACTGCAGGAAGACCTAGAGCCTTGGTATCCCATCGATGCGCTTGTATCCAATACGAGATAACAAGTTAGGTTGGTGTCCTCTTGAAAGCTTTTGGAAACAAGCTCACCACGTTTGGCGTAGACCTTCCAATCAACCAGTTTCAAGTCGTCTCCGGATGAGTATTCGCGATACTGAAAGAATTCGCTGCCGCGACCGTGCCGTTGGCTGCGGTGGATGCCCGGCAAGGCTCCGTCCACCACGATACGGGTAAGCAAGGAGTAATCCTCGATGGACGCCAGATGGACGGGGTCCAGCAGTTCCGTCTCGACGGGCATCCGGACTAGACGGATTCGGGAACTTGTTCGAGCAAACGGTCGATGACGTCGTCTGAGCTGATGCCTTCGGATTCAGCTAAAAAGCTGGTCAAGACTCGGTGCCGGAGCGCCGGCTTAGCCATTATTCGTACGTCTTCGCAGGATACGTTGGGCCGTTCCGCGAGCAGTGCTCGTGCCTTCCCCGCAAGGATCAAGGCTTGCGAACCACGGGAACCCGCTCCCCACTTTATACGCTTCTTCACCCATTCGTCCGTGTCCGCCAAAGTCGGACGAGATGCAGCTGTCAGGCGAACGGCGTAGGATACAACGTTTTTAGATGCCGGTAATTCACGAGTGAGGGCCTGCAAGACTTGAATATCCTCGCCATTGAGCACGACCTCCACACCGTCTTTCGGTGCGCCGGTCGTGTCAGAAACCATGCGAATTTCTTCATCGATCGGCAGGTAATCGATAACTGGATTGAGAAGGAAACGATCAAGCTGGGCTTCGGGCAAGGGATAAGTACCTTCGAGTTCAATTGGATTTTGCGTAGCCAGAACGAAGAAAGGCTGCTCCAGAGGCCTAGTCGTACCTGATACCGTGACTTGCCTCTCTTCCATGGCCTCGAGCAAGGATGCCTGGGTTTTGGGAGGGGTACGGTTTATTTCGTCGGCCAGCACCACGTTGGCGAAAATGGGCCCCAGAGAAAAACGAAAGGCTTTTTTACCGGTTTCGGGATCCTCGTCCATGATCTCGGACCCCACGACGTCGGCGGGCATCAAGTCGGGCGTGAACTGAATTCGCTTGAAGGAAAGGTCCAGGGCATTGGCCACGGTCTTGACCAGTAATGTCTTTCCCAGTCCGGGAATGCCTGTCAAGAGACAGTGACCGCGGGCCAAAAGGCTCACGAGGAGTTGCTCGATGACATCTTCTTGCCCTACGATCACCTTGTGAATTTCATCAAGGAGACGTTGGTGCGTTTCCTTTAGGCGTTTTAGTGCAGTTTCGGCAGTTGCTGAATCGGTCATTTATAAAAAACTACGAATAGTTTTCAGGTTAAAGTGTCAGATAAGTCTTTGCGCCAGAATTCTCAGGAAGCTACAAACCTAAAATAGCTTGAGAGTCACCTTAGTAGCTTTGCCCCGTGATTCCCAGCAGGCGATCCCAGTCACCTACGAATCGCTCCAGATGGGCTTTGCCGCCGGCAATTTCCTCCTCAAGAAGTTCACGAACGAGGTTTTGTTCGCGTAGGTAGGCATCGCTCGAAAGCAACCCGGAGAAATGAGCCACCCTAGCCCAAAGCAAGTGGGTGGTGAAGGCGTCGAATTCGTTGTACTCGAGAATTTCCGGCAAACGTCCCTCCAGCCACATGTCGGCAACGGATCCGCCACTGACGTCGATTTTACCCGGAATCCCACTGAGAGTCGCAGCTTGATGCAGTGAGGGACGATCACGATACTGCCCGAGGGAATCCGCCAGATCGACGCTGTATGTACTGTTTCTTGCGTCAAAGTAGTCCACTCCTTCCCATGGTTTTGCAGGCCGATCCGAAAATCCGAATCCGGGCAAACCGTTGACAATGGCGCGCTGAACAATGATTGGGACATCTGCTTGGGCCGAGTTATAACCGACCAATTGAGGCTTTCTTCGACCCACGGACTTCATGAAGGCAATGAGAATGGATTTCTCCTCCACCTTGCTTGGATCCGAGCAATCCACTGGCAGGGAAACCAGTTTCAAGGTTGGTTCTCCCCCAGGCGGGCTTTCTCGTAAAACTCCGGCCAAAGAGACGATCCGGCAAAGAATGGTCTTCAAGTACGGTTGTAAGTCCGGATCCTTACTGCCCGCTCTCTCTCTGGCGGTCGCCCAAAGAGTCTCGCAGGCCGCTCTTGCATCCTCCCCGGGTCCATCGGCAGGAGCGGCCCCATGAAGGATTTCGCCCGCCTTGGGGTCAGGAATCCATTCCACGTCAAAGGAGAAAACCGAGTTGGCGATATTTTTCAGCATGGAATTATTGTCCTTTCTAACTTTGTTAGGCTACAGCCGTTACGGTGCCGAAAAAAGGCTCTGCCTTCTCGAAACCTTCGGGAATTGTAATTATTTCCGCCCTCTCTTCATCGACGAGCAAAGTGTGTTCGAAGTGAGCCGAGGGCATACCGTCTACCGCCAAAGCGGTCCATCCGTCCTCAGCCATCTTCACCTTTGAGCTTTTGGTGTTCACCATGGGCTCGATGCACACTGCCATACCCTTTTTCAATCTGGGACCGGAACCGGCTTGGCCATAGTTTGGAATTTGAGGGTCTTCGTGAAGGGTCTTGCCGACCCCGTGGCCCACGAAATTAGTTATTACCGCAAAGCCTGCATCTTCGACATGACTTTGGACTGCCCTGGACACGTCCCCCACCCTGTTTTTGTGAACGGCTTGGTCGATCCCGAGGAAAAGAGACTCCTCAGTGATTCGCAGCAATCGTTCCACCTCCGGGGAAACGTTGCCAACGGGCACCGTCCGACAATTGTCACCGATGTAACCGTCACAAGAGATGCACACGTCCACGGAGATAATATCCCCAGACACCAGCTTCCTTTCGGGCAAGCCAATGCCATGAACAATTTCCTCGTTCACGGACAGGCAGGTGTAACAAGGAAAGACCTTGGAGCCGGCTCGGTAGCCCCTGCAGGCACTGGTGACGCCCACCTCTTCCATCAGCTTTCCACCGGCCTCATCCAAGTCCAAAGTGGAAATCCCCGTTTCCACCATGGCGCACAATTTGTGCAACACAGTGGCCGCAGCCTGACCGGCTTGGCGCATTTTTTCCTTTTGCTTAAAAGTCTTGCAGATCACGGGATTCGTTAAAACACGGTAAAAAGACAACCGAGCAATACTAAAGGGAATCTTCTGATCGAAAGGTTGCGGATTCGTCGTCCTGCCAACGGCCCAAAAGGATGGCTCCAACCAAGAGCTGCAACATGTGATAGAAGATTAACGGCAACAGAAGGAAAAACAGTTTGGGGTGTTCGAGCCCAAACAGCAACTGCCCCATGGGCAAGCCCACGGCCAAGGACTTTTGCGAGGAACAAAAGAAAGCGGGCAGTCGCCTTTTTCGTTCAAATCCCAG
>CAJQSI010000073.1 GCA_905612515.1 uncultured Opitutales bacterium
TGAGTTCGTGAGCAAACAACTCGCCGCCGACCTGATGGTGGATTCCCCAAACCACCCGGATCTTGCTGCTCTCGGTTTTCTTACCGTCGGCCCCCGTCTGCTCAATCGCCGCCATCTTATTATTGACGATAGAATTGATGTCGTTACGCGAGGTCTAATGGGCTTCACCGTAGGTTGCGCAAGATGTCATGATCATTTTTTCGATCCTATCCCCCAAGAAGATTACTATTCTATTTATGGGGTATTCAACTTAGCTCGCCAACCGAAGGAGCTGCCTTTTATAGGTCAGCCGGACATGGCTTCCGGAGATTACAAGGAGTTCGAGAAAAAGGGCAAGGAATTGGAGGCTGTAGTAAAAAAACATCTTCAATCAAACTGGGATGCCGTACGTTCCAGAGATGGGCTGACTGCCTATTTGCAACTTGTTCATGACGGGCGTGAACTTTCGGACGACCGGTTCGAGGCTCTTGCCGCCAAACGTAAACTCTTTCCGAAGTTGGCTCGTCGTTGGCGTGCTTTTTTCAAGGTGAAGGCTAGGCAAAAAGATCGGTTCTTTGCCGTCTGGCGTGCTTTTGAAAAGGCGACTCCCAAAAAATATACCAGTACCGTAAAGTCTCTCTTGAAGCATGATCCACCCTTGCCCTCTTTCCTTTCACGAGGTCTCCGAGAGCTTAATGAAAACGATTTTAAAGAAGTAATCGGATGGTATGCCTCGGAGCTCGCGACATCTTTGAAAAAGGCCGAGTCGGGTGCTGAGCCCAAAGGAACTATATCCTTTGTGAAATCTTCCGCTTTTCCCGTTGGCTTTACTGTCGAAGGCGTTGAGAAATATTTCGATACCAAGGCTCGCAATCATACGAATTCTCTACGGGCGAAATTATCCAAGCACAATACCGAGCATCCGGGTTCCCCTCCAAGGGCTATGGCTTTGGTTGATGACTCAGTGTTGCGTAATCCTCGAGTTTTCGACCGGGGCAACCCCAATGTCCCCGGGCGAAAGGTTCCGAGGCGTTTCCTCGCCGCACTCTCTCATGGTGCCGAACGGAAACCTTACGAGCAAGGAAGCGGGAGACTCGAGCTGGCCAAATCAATCCTTCATCCCGACAACCCTTTGACCGGTCGTGTCTTCGTGAATCGAGTATGGATGCACTTGTTCGGCGCAGGTATCGTTCGTACGCCAAGCGATTTCGGATTGCAGGGTGAAAACCCAACGCACCCTCTTCTTCTGGATCATCTCACATACAGTTTCATCAACGAGGGATGGGACGTAAAGCATCTCATCCGCCTCATCACTACCTCTGCCACTTATCGTCAGAAAAGTGGTGTTGCTCCAATCAGCGATCCTGAAAACCGGCTTCTATCCGTAATGAACCGAAAACGCCTCGATTTCGAGGCAATGCGTGATTCCATGCTCGCTGTTTCCGGCGAACTCGACCTAAGCATGGGAGGTAGAGCCGTTCATCTTACCAAGAAGCCTTTTCCTGTTCGCCGAGCGGTTTACGGTTTTGTAGAGCGTCAGAACTTGCCGTCCCTTTTTCGAACCTTTGACTTCGCCAACCCGAATATTCATGCACCTCTTCGTTTCGAGACCACGGTGGCACCGCAAGCTCTCTTCGCCCTGAACGATCCATTCGTTATAGCGCGGGCAGAAAAGTTGGGTCGTCTGGCCCAATCATCTATTTCTGGTGATTCATTGACTAAAAAATCGATCGAGGCACTCAACCGCTTCTTGTTCAGGCGAGTTGTTCTGAGAGAACCATCGAGAAAGGAACTGGAATCAACACTCGCGTTTGTCGGTGCAAATCCTTCTCCCGGTAAGCTTGCGGATATCGCACAATCCTTGCTCGTCTCCAACGAATTCTTTTTTATCGACTAATGTCTTCCCCCTCAGGAGAAAACTTACCCTTTGCTCGCCGTGACTTTCTCGCTCGGTGCGGTATGGGCTTTGCCTTGCCGGCATTAGGGGCCTTGTGCTCCGAGGATGCCATCGCCCTGCCCGCAACGAATCCAATGATTGCCAGAGGATCGCATTTCGCGCCAAAGGCAAAACGGGTTATTCATCTCTTCATGAACGGTGGTCCCGCTCACATGGATACCTTTGATCCTAAACCCGAACTGAGCCGATGGTCGGGCAAGCCGTTGCCCGAAGGTCGTCGCCTGGGTACCGAACGTAAAACCGGAGCGGCTTTCGGATCACCTTTCAGTTTTCGCCGTTATGGCCAGAGTGGTTTGCCCGTTAGCGAGATCTTTCCCCATGTCGCCAAGCATGTTGATGACCTGTGCGTCATACGTTCGATGCGCGCCGATGTTCCTAATCACGAACCGTCTCTTATGCTCATGAACTGTGGGGACGGTCGATTGGTGAGACCGAGCATGGGATCATGGGTGACCTATGGACTCGGTTCTGAAAACCAGAACCTACCTGGGTTCGTCGTGCTCTGCCCCGGAGGTTATCCGATTACCGAAACGCAAAACTGGCGTTCCGCATTTCTTCCGGGGATTTATCAAGGAACCTATGTCGATCCAGGCAAAGGCGGTCCATCGGACGTGATCCCAAACCTTAAACCTGCTCGCTCCGACAGCAGGCAAGCAAGCCAACTCGATTTGCTTCGATCCCTGAACCGTCGCCATGCTGAGGAAAGGGGAGGGGATTCTCGGTTCGAAGCCCGGATTCAGTCCTTTGAACTGGCCTACCGCATGCAGGTTGAAGCGAGCGATGCCTTTGATATTTCTAGAGAACCTGCCCATCTCCGAGATTCTTATGGTTCCGGCGTACACGGCAAGCAATGCCTGATTGCTCGCAGGTTGGTTGAACGGGGGGTAAGGTTTGTCCAACTTTGGCATGGAGCGGGGCAACCTTGGGATAGTCACGACGATATTGAGAAGAACCATCGTCGACTGGCAAGGGAATGCGACCAAGCAATAGGAGCCCTCTTGACTGATCTTAAGCAATCGGGTCTACTGGAGGACACCCTTGTAGTGTGGGGTGGTGAATTTGGGCGAACTCCTACCGTCGAGCTTCCTAAGCCGGGGTCCAATGCAGGAAAGATAAATGGACGCGACCACAACCATCATGGTTTTAGCATGTGGTTGGCGGGCGGCGGCGTCAAAGGAGGTTTTTCTTATGGCGCTACTGATGAGTTCGGGTTTGGCGCGGTGGAGAATCCCGTTCATGTGCACGACCTGCACGCCACGCTTTTGCATCTTCTCGGTTTCGATCACGAAAAACTCACCTATCGATATGCAGGGAGAGATTTTCGCCTTACCGATGTGCACGGTAAAGTCGTTTCTGACCTGATCGCTTAGAGTTATTCCGATCGGATTCCTCGCAACGCTTGGAATTTCGCTCCCATATTGCCCGGGTGCAGTAGTTCCATGAGGGTTTGCCTGTCAGGGTCGAACTCACCTGCCTTTCCTGTCACTATAGCTTTGCAGGCAGAGGATGCGTGGCCTAGCAAGAAGGATTCCTGCCTTTCGACTTGGACTTCGACGAAACCGTGATCCATTAGAACTGCCTCAAGCATGTCCCAACAGACGTGGCAGGTGATGTCTTGCTCTCCGGGAAATGCTAGAACATCACTGGACAGGCGGTGACCTCTGTAACCGCGGGCAACTCCTTCCGGTCGCCGCCTCGTGAAGTCTTCCAAGGAGAGACCGTAGTCAAAAGTGAGAAAGAGCCCATTCCATTCCTTCGAACATAGGTTGACTAGAGATTCTTTTGCTCCGGTCGGTAGATCGAGCAGGTAATCGCATGAAGTGCCTGGCGAAATTTCTTTTAGGAAGGGAGGGATGTCGCCGGATTG
>CAJQSI010000074.1 GCA_905612515.1 uncultured Opitutales bacterium
CATCACCGGAGCCGACAAAGGTACTTTGGCGGGAATCGCTACCGTGAAGGCCGACGGAACCATTGACGTCGCATTTACAGGTGCCCCCACGGGCACGGGCAACCTGACGGTATCAGTCGCTCCGGGTCTCCCGGGAGTTTCCAATAAGTCAGGGATCGGATCGGGATATACTCTGGGGGATCCTGCTCCTGCAGTCACGATCACCGGCGCAGACAAAGGAACACTTGCAGGCACGACCTCCATAAATCCGGACGGCACGGTCGACTTGAACTTTTCCGGATTTGCTGCAGGAAACGGCAACCTCAACGTTCAAGTTGCCGCCGGCTCTCCTCATGTTTCTAATCTTACAGGCGTCGGTTCCGGTTTCGATCCGGTCGAACCCGCTCCGACGGTAAACATAACAGGGGCAAGCCAGGGAACTCTTGCAGGAGTTGCCACAGTCCGTCCCGACGGTAAACTTGATATAGCCTTGACGGGCAGTCCTACCTCTTTGGCTCCGCTAAGCATTGATGCCGATGGAATTTTTCGCATTCCCGCAACAGTTTCGAACGTGGGAGCCAACCACGATCCTTCCGCATCCGCTCCGGCTGTAACTATCGCAGGGGCGGACAAGGGCACTCTTGCTGGACTTGCCACCGTAAACCCGGACAAAACGGTCGACGTATCGTTCGCCGGCGTTCCCACCGGTTCCGGAATATTGAACGTGCAGGTAGCCGGAGCTTCCTCGGCTATACCAATTTCACAAGTCAATCTGCTCGATCTAAATGGAGACCTTTGGGACTATTCGGTCGCTGAATTTGAAGCATTTACCGAACTCCTTGCCGATGGTCGCGCCCAAAACGGAGCCGAACACAATTCTCTGGGAGTGGATTGGAATAGAATTTCCACTCAAATCGGCCAACTTGAGGCTGCAAAGGGTCGTATCACCGATGCCGATTTCGCCGCTGAGATGACGAATCTGAGCAAAGCTAAAATTCTCAGCGAATCGTCCGCGACTCTTTTTGCCAAGCACAACCGAATTACAACCGAGGCCCTCCTTACTCTCCAGCGATTGGGCTAATCGATAGATCGTGACCGGCTTTCCATATTCAAACTTTGGTTGCCGACGATTGCTTGGTACTCGCGAAAATGATTCATATCTCTGGCTAGCGATGTCGATCAATTCGCAAGTATTTCAAAAGTTCCAACTAATGAATCTCCGAGCTCCTTAACGCTCTCTACACCATTCGTGTCCGGATTATCGATGCTCCGCTCCACACGGTTTGGGAGACGGAAGCAAACTTCAGATGTTCAAAGCTAAGTTTTTATTTTCCTGTTGAAAACGTTGCGTATGCGGAAAGACGAGGCCATCACTCTCTAGATGTCTAGCTTTCGTATAAGAACCATGACCTCCGGCGATTGGGTCGAGGTCGCTGAAATGATTCACGTCTCCCTCAATTACTGGTATGCTAGCAAGGGGGACGGTCCAAAGTTGAAATGTGGCCCCGAGCACGTCCAGCTGCACTGCCAAGTGAACGAGGCCCTAGACCCAGGGCGTTGCCTCGTGGCCGAGATGGATAGCACGGGAAGGCTGGCTGCCTGTTGCTTTTACCATCCCAGAGAGAGGCATGTTTCCCTTGGCATTATGGCGGCGCACCCGAATTACTTCGGTACGGGAGCAGCAAAGGCCATTCTCGGCGAAGTCATCGCCTTTGCCGAAAAGGAAGAAAAACCCCTGCGTCTCGTTTCAAGCGCTATGAATCTGGATTCGTTCTCGCTCTACAATCGAGCTGGATTCGTGCCTTACGCCATGTTTCAAGACATGCTCATCGACGTACCCTCCGAGGGACTCGACTTGCCCGACATCGAGGGAGTGGAGGTAAGAACAGGACGAGTAGAAGACGCTCCCGCAATGGCTGCCCTAGAACGAGAAATCAGCGGTATCGAAAGAGAGAGCGATTTTCGCCACTTCTTGGAGAATCGCGAGGGTATTTGGCACGTATCGGTCACTGAGGACGCTTCGGGTGGACTCAACGGTTTCCTTTGTTCGGTCACTCATCCCGGTTGCTCTCTAATAGGTCCCGGAGTTTCCCGCAGCGACCGACAAGCCGCTGGTCTTCTACGGGTGGTGCTCAATCACGAACCCGGACGCATCCGCGTCTGGCTCGCCCCTTGCGATAAAACCGAACTCGTGCAGACTTGCTATTCTTGGGGAGCACGCAATTGCGAGCTCCATACGGCCCAAGTGTTAGGCGAAAAATATAATATTTCGGGCGTAATAATGCCAACCTTTATGCCGGAAACTTGGTAACTCGAAACTTAGGAACTCAAGAGTCCAAGAACTTCGCTCACGATGCTTTCCACCTTGGCGAGCCTGCCTACTCCTTCGTAACCGCACGCCAGTTCACCTTCTTCGGGGTCGATGAAGCGAACGCCGCGTTCGCGTAATACTCGAAGGTTTTCGCGGGTCGCGGGATGTTTGTACATCTTGCCGTTCATCGCGGGAGCCAGCACGACCTTTGCTCGAGTGGCGAGATGAATGGACGAAAGGGCATCGGGAGCCAAGCCGTTGGCGAATTGGGCGATCAGGTCGGCCGTCGCGGGGGCCACCAGCAGCAGGTCGGCCTTGTCGGCGAGTTCGATGTGGCCGGGTTGCCAACCATCGCCTTCTTTCCAGAGGTCGGTTACCACGGGGTTGCGAGAAAGAGTCTGCAGGGTAATCGGACCGATGAACTCACTGGCGGCTCGCGTCATCACGACGAAGACGTCCGCTCCGAGGCGTCGTAGCTCACTCGTTAGGTCCGCGGCTTTGTAGGCGGCGATTGAACCGGACACCCCTAGTACTATGGTTTTGCCGGCTAGGGCGTTGCTATCTGTGGAGGATTCACTCATTCGCAAAGAATACAGCATAAGAAGTAAGGGATTTCCCGCAATGATGATTTCAAAGCCGGCTTTCCCCTTTTCATCGAATGTGTTTTAAGATAGTAGTGAAGACCTTTGATATGCAGACGCCTCCCATAACCAAGTATCGCCCATGGGGAACGATTGACCTGCCTGACCGTCAATGGCCGGGCAAGGTGATTGATCGGGTGCCCATCTGGTGCAGCGTGGACCTGCGAGACGGTAACCAAGCCCTACCCATCCCCATGG
Organism: uncultured Opitutales bacterium; assembly: GCA_905612515.1. Taxonomy (GTDB): domain Bacteria; phylum Verrucomicrobiota; class Verrucomicrobiia; order Opitutales; family Seribacteraceae. The sequence continues at coordinate 3,130 of CAJQSI010000074.1, forward strand.
GAGTGGATCAGAAACTGGAACTGTTCGATCTGCTCGCCAAAATCGGGTTCAAGGAAATCGAGGTGGGATTCCCATCGGCCGCCCAGACGGAATTCGACTTTGCGCGCAAGCTCATCGACGAGGATCGGGTGCCCGAAGGTGTGGCCCTTCAAGTGCTGACGCAAGCTCGCGAGCATCTTATTCGCCGCACATTCGAAAGCTTGAAAGGCGCGAAAAAGGCCATCGTGCACGTATACAATTCCACCTCGCCCCTCCAGAGGCGCGTCACTTTCGGGATGTCGAAGGAACAGATCAAGCAGATCGCGGTGGACGGCGTAAAGCTCGTTCGCGACTTGCTCCCGGAACTGGACGGCACCGAGGTGAGGCTGGAGTACTCTCCCGAAAGTTTTTCCGATACCGAGGTGGACTACGCCTTGGAGGTCTGCGAAGCGGTCATGGAAGCATGGGGACCGACCGAGGACACCCCAATCATCCTCAACCTCCCTGCGACCGTGGAGCTATTTTCGCCGAACGTGCATGCCGACCAAATCGAGTGGTTTTGCCGGAACATGAAGGAACGAAACAAGGCTCTAATCAGTCTTCACACTCACAACGATCGAGGAACCGGCACCGCCGCAACCGAACTTGGACTGTTGGCTGGAGCTGATCGTGTCGAAGGCACGCTGTTCGGCAACGGGGAGCGCACGGGCAACCTGGACATCGTCACGGTGGCTCTCAATATGTACGCTCAAGGTCTCCATCCCGGCTTGGACTTCAGCGATTTGGACGGTATCCGCGAAACCTATGAACGAACCACGGGAATGACCGTACACGAGCGGCATCCTTATGGAGGAGACCTTGTCTTTACCGCTTTCTCCGGATCCCATCAGGACGCCATCAAAAAAGGCATGGACTTACGATCCAAAGAAGGAGATACCGACGACAATCTCTGGCAGGTCCCATACCTTTCGATAGACCCGCGTGATTTAGGACGTAGCTATGAAGCGATAATCCGAATAAACAGCCAGAGCGGCAAAGGCGGGGTCGCCTACGTGTTGTCGCGTGAGTTTGGCCTCGAACTCCCCAAGTCCATGCATCCCGAAGTGGGCGTTCTGGTGAACGAGAAAGCCGATTCCGAGTCTCGCGAGCTTGCCGCCCAAGAGATCTACGAAACTTTCAAGGCCGAATTTCTTGAAAAGAATGATCCCTTGCTTCTCATCTCCCACGAAACGAACAAAAGTCCCGGTGAAGAAGACGAGGTCGCCTGTTTCGCCAAAATAGAAATCGAAGGTGAACCCCGTCAAATAGAAGGTCAAGGCAATGGTCCAATCAATGCCTTCGTTAACGCTCTGGAGAACGAAAACCTAAAGGATTTCAAGCTGACCGACTACCGCCAACATTCCATCGGCGGTGGTTCCGCCACCGAGTCGGCTGCATTCGTACAGCTTCAGACTAAGTCAGGACGAGTAGCCTACGGGTGCGGAATCGACTCCAGTATCGAGAAGAGCGGCATAATGGCCTTGGTCAGCGCTTTCAATCGAACGAGAGATTAGTTTTTGTTATTGAATCCCCCATTTAAGAACAAGATAGTAATTTTGCGCTATGAGCGATTAAGCAACTGTGACTTTACCTAGAACTTTAATCATCATGCAGAAGAAGAAGTTTCAAATTGAAGGAGTTAAAAAAAATGAGGTTAATCCATGCATTTCTTATAATGTTTCTCAACACGTGTTTAAGCTCATCTATCGCTAACGCCAACTTGTCATTGGCTGTTAATAAACATGGATCCCGAGAAGGAATTCTAATCGTCCATGATGACGGTTCTTTGAGACTTCATAAGACGAGCGATGGTACGGTGGAAGTAATCATCGCTTCAGGAGTCACAGGACTGTCAGGTTCTTTGACCCACACCTTGATTTTGAAAGATGACGGAACACTTTGGGGTTATGGAATGAACAACTTAGGCCAACAGGGGAACGGAACAAAGGAAGAACCTGTCGAAGAACCGGAATTGATTATGCACGAGGTTCGTACTGCTTCCTTGAGTTCTTTTGGGCATACTTTGGTCGTCAAGAAAGATGGATCACTTTGGGGAATGGGATATAATTCTTTCGGCCAGTTAGGGATAGGGAAGATAGAGGGCCACATCTCGACTCAGGACAGTCTCGTACCCGTTCAGATTATTGAAAGCGGTGTAAAATCGGTATCGGCCGGACACCAGCATAGTTTATTCATTAAGGAAGACGGTTCCCTTTGGGGAATGGGAGGCGCTCTTCCCCCATTGGGGTCAAACATTCCCCGTGAAATTGAAAAGTCGGGTGTTCTGAGTGCATCTGCGGGTATGGATTATTCCTTGTACGTAAAAACCGACGGGTCATTGTGGGGATTCGGAATGAATTCGTTGGGCCAACTTGGTGACGGAAGCGAAATTCAGATGCAGCCCGCACCGATTCAAATTATGGAGAGCGAGGTTCAATCCATATCCCCGTTAAACTTGGCTCATAGTTTGATAATCAAGAAAGATGGTTCTCTTTGGTCTGCAGGCAACAACTCACGCGGCCAACTAGGAAAAGGAACAAAAGGCCAAAGTTCTGGACTACAAGGAGGGGACACCTTCGAGAAAATTGTCGATGCCAACGTCAACAGTGCCTATACATCAAAAACATCCAGTTTGTTTTTCAAGAATGACGGTTCCGTCTGGGGCATGGGAGAAGGTTATCAGTATATGCTCTCCTCTATCAACAATGACATACTTACGCCGAAAGAGATTTTCCCTGCCGGAACCGTTCCCTCAACAAGTCCTAACGGATCGACTTCTTCCGAGGAAACTTCCGAAACTGCAGGCGACTCAACAACCGAAACATCACCGTTACCGACAATCCCGGAGGGGCAAACCTCTGCGCCCCCGCAAACAGTTGAGCTCTTGAGTACGCATTTGGGCAACAACTGGAAACAATCAAGTTGGTTCGGAACTTTCTATGCCGCTGCTAACGGATGGCAATATCATGAATCTTTAGGCTGGGCATACGCTTCGGTAATCCATGAGGAGTCCGTATGGTTTTGGAATCAAGCTTTAGGTTGGTTTTGGACGGGTGACGCTATTTTCCCTTACCTGTACATAAGCGAAGAAAAGGCTTGGTTTTATTTAACGGGAAAATCAAAGGAAACCGCCAAGCTTTACGATTACCAGTTAGAGAAATGGCGAAAGCTTATCAATTGGACCCTGAATCCGGCTAATGCAACAACGGAAGCAAAGACACAGTCGGAATCAATCATCAGTGAAATCATAGAAGATTCGACGCTCACGGAAAAAGAAAAAGTAGATGAAATCGTGGATTTCATATTCGGGGGATTTTAAATGGGATTAGAACGATTTGAATTATTTAAGGCAGTTTTAATCCTTGGCGTGAACTTTGCATTTTGCCTTCCTTTGTTCGCATGGGCAGCCAATCCATTCGAATCCGACCTTGTCGACAGGCCGGCAAATTTTTCAATAGCAGATACGGGAAAAACTGATGAAGCTCGCAACAGTTTTCAATATTTCCTTGGGTTTGTCTTACCAAAAGACGGTAGCTTCCAAGGGGCGTCGGGAGATCGATACAAATTGGAAAACGGCACGGGTGTACGCATCCAATTAGGTTATTCCCGAAAATTCGGTCAATTCAGTCTTGGAGTTACTTTTCCAGTAGAATCCTTTGGGCACAAGGCCTTGAGCGATATTCCGATCATAGGTTCGCTTCCTGCCGATGGTCGCAAAACCAGCATCGGATGCATGTTGAAGTCGGGTTGGCAACCCGATTTCGGTGACTGGTTGCTGAAAACGGAGTTGAATATAGGAGTTGCCCAAGTGATGAATCAACTGTCCCTGGGCAGTAGAAGTGTTGGCCAGTCGAAACTTGTATTCGCCTATGAAGCGGGGTTGGGGTTCGGTTACGCATGGTCGAACTCTTTTCAGACCCTTGTGAGATATAATTTTCTTGGACAAGGTGACGTAGGTCGTTTTGATAAATCACTAAGTCATGCAATTGGGATTGAATTATCATCCGTCTTCTAAATCCCAGAGGCTAAGATCGAGTCCTTGCGTAGATTTTTATCACTAAATCATTTCTACCAAGGCGAACTCTTTCAATTGTTTGTGAGTGTGAACGAAATGCAGTTGCTCTTGGTCTCATGGACTGCAGGTTAACACTTATAACGATTAACTATCATGGGTCCTCCTCCAATTCATTCACTTCGCAATTCTCTTACCTTCAAACTGGTGGTCATAGCCGTTCTTGTGGTGGGTTTGCTCATGCTTACGATTCCCCTCTTTTTGATCATTGAGGAACGGGAGGAACGGCGAGAAAGCGTCACTCGCGAAATCAGCGCCAAGTGGGGACTTGACCAGACAATCATCGGGCCAATCCTGACCGTTCCTTATTCCGTTACGGTTACGAGTAACTCAAACAATCGAGTGAAGACCTTTCTGGAAACTCGCTACCTGCACTTTTTGCCGGAGATTCTGGAGGTGAATGGTTCCGTAATTCCCGAAACTAAACATCGCGGCATTTACGAATCCGTTGTCTACAAGTCCTCCCTCGAACTGAAGGGTCGTTTCCCGAAACTCGACTGGGATATAGCGGAAGTCGCCGAAGACGAAATTCACAAGGACAAGGCTTGGCTTACTGTTGGCATCTCGGACTCTCGAGGCATTCGCGAAGACACAAGCATAACCTTTATGGAAAATGAATTGCTGCCCATGCCGGGGTTGCCCACCCAACAGGTCATTACTTCGGGGATAAAAGCGAAAGTGGACCTCTCCGACGACAACAAGTCCCTAGAATTCCATATCGATCTTCGTTTGGACGGGAGCTCCTCGCTTGCCTTTTCGCCCATCGGTAAGACGACCTCCGTTTCGGTCGACTCCTCCTGGGCTTCACCTAGTTTCGACGGGGCTTTTCTTCCCTTGGAGAAAAGCATTAACGAAGAGGGGTTTTCGGCCTCATGGAAAGTGCTACACCTCAATCGCCCCATACCGCAGGCATGGGGAGGAAGCGCTCCTGAAGGGAACGGTGAGCACGCTGCTGACGGTAGTTCTTACGACGGTTTTCGTGGAAAAGGTAGCCTCGGGTTCTCGTTTGCGGGGCCCAATAACGTTTTGGGCAATTCCTCCTTTGGCATCCGCTTCTATCTTCCGACAGACGTTTACCAGAAGACCAGTAGAATGGCAAAGTACGCCATTCTTTTTCTATGTTTTGCTTTCGCCGCTTTTTTCTTCTCGGAAATTCTGCAGAAGGCCCAAGTGCATCCCATTCAATACATCTTGGTCGGGTTTGCCGTTCTCGTTTTTTACCTTCTCCTGTTGTCCCTCTCCGAACATTTCGGGTTCGATCTCGCTTATGCCGCCTCTACTTCGGGAGTGGTGCTTCTGGTCGCGGGGTATGCTTGCTCCATTCTAGGTAGTGCTCGTCTCGGCGGTACTGTAGGCGCCGTGCTCGTGATTCTCTACGGTTATCTATACGTCATACTGCAACTGGAGAGCTATGCCCTGCTTATGGGAAGTCTCGGCTTGTTCGCGGTCTTGGCGGGGGCTATGTACTTCACTCGGAAAATCGATTGGTACGGCGTCCGCCTGAATGGTCGACAAACAAACGCAGACGAAACCTGACCTTGCCCCAAAAACCTAAAGCAGGCAACTCCGACGAGTCGCTCGAAGGTGTCCTCGAGCGAATCACTTTCTACAACGAGGAAAACGGATACCTGATTGGAAAGCTGCGCACCGGCGAAGCTGGACAGGAGGTAACAGCCGTCGGCAAGGCTCCGAAAGTACAGTGCGGGGAAACCCTGCTACTGTCGGGCACTTGGTCCAACCATCCCAAGCACGGGAGGCAATTCGGTTTTACTAAATGCGAGACCAAGCTACCCGCTTCTGCCTATGGCATCCGAAAATATCTGGGTAGTGGTTTGGTGCACGGCATCGGCAAAACCTTTGCGAACAAGATAGTAGACCACTTCGGAGCTGATACTCTGCGAATCATTTCCGAGGAGTCCGCTCGCCTCTTCGACGTTCCCGGCATCGGCAAGAAGCGCGTACGCAGCATTAGGGAGGCTTGGGAAGAACAAAAAGCTGTGCGGGAAGTGATGATGTTTCTCCAGACCTACGGCGTGACCGATGCCCTCTGCCTGCGCCTCGTCCGAAAGTACGGCAACGAGGCCCAGACCATCTTGGAAAATGAACCCTATCGCATTGCCCGCGACGTAAAGGGGATCGGCTTCAAGACGGCCGATAAGATCGCCCTCAACCTTGGCATTTCCACCAATGGCCCCGATCGGATCGATGCCGGAATTCTGCACGCCATGGATGAGCTGGAAGGCGATGGGCACACCTGCTCCGGCAGGCAGGATCTCATCGATAAGGCGGTCGCCGTTCTCGAAGTGCATCCGGCGGAGGTCAGCTCCCGTCTGGATGCCTTGAAGAATTCCGCCGATCTCGTCGAATGCGAACCCGAGGTATTTCAGCAACCTTCGACCGCTCGCGCCGAGCAGATAGCCTCCCAATCACTTGGCAAGCTCTTGGCTGCCCCTTCTTGCCTCCCCCCGATACTTGTAGACAAGGCGGTGGACTGGGCTCAGGAAAAGGCCGGGTTTGGATTCGCGGCCGAGCAAGCGGAAGGCCTAAAGACAGCTCTCTCGTCAAAGGTCTCGATTCTCACGGGAGGGCCGGGCACGGGAAAAACCACTATCCTGCAGGCTCTCGTAGCCATCCTAAAGGCCAAGAAGGTACGAGTTCAGCTCACGGCTCCCACGGGTCGCGCCTCCCGACGCATGGCGGAAACCACTTCTCACTTTTCTCAAACCGTCCATCGATTGCTCCAGTTTGATCCGTCAGCCGGCGGGTTCACCGCCAACGAGAACAAGCCCTTGTCCTGCGACTTCGTAGTCATGGACGAGGCCAGCATGCTTGACGTTCGCTTGGCCGCAGCCCTCGTCCGCGCCATCCCTGCTCAGGCTCACTTGTTGCTCGTCGGAGATGCGGATCAACTGCCCTCCGTTGGTTCGGGAAACGTTCTCAAGGATCTCATTGATAGCGGACAGATGCCCGTGACTCGCCTACAAGTTACCTTTCGACAAAAGGAGGACAGTGGCATCGTGGGCACTGCTCACGGCATTCTTGCAGGCCGGACGGCCTGCCCTACCCCGGTCGACGACCCCTCACTCCTCGACCCTGCTCGCGATGTGCACTTCGTACGCGCTCTTGATCCCGACGCCTGCGTCGATGCCGTCTGTCGTCTCTGCCGCGACGTACTTCCACGAAAACTTCAACTAAACTCGTTTCACGAAGTTCAAGTGCTCGCCCCCCTTCACCGTGGGATCGCGGGAATTTCGAATCTCAACGACAAACTTCGCGAAGCCCTTAACCCCAAAGGCGCCACCCACGTATTCGGCCAAACCTTGTTCCGGGAAGGCGACAAGGTAATCCAGACCCGAAACAACTACGACAAGGACGTCTTCAACGGCGACCTTGGCTCTATAACCTCGGTCGACACCATGGCCGGCTCGGTGGAAGTGGATTTCGATGGTCGTCCCGTTTCTTTCGAGCGACTTGAGGTAGCCGATCTTCAGCCGGCCTACGCCATTTCCGTACACAAAAGCCAAGGGAGCGAATACCCGGTCGTTGTCTTCCCCCTGCTCAAGCAGCACTACATGATGCTCCAAAGAAACCTAGTCTACACCGGCCTCACTCGGGCCAAAAGAAAAGTAATCTTTGTCGGCGATCCCACCGCATTCGCCATGGCTGTCCGCAACGACAAAACCCTTGCTCGACGCACCGACCTGATCCGCAAACTCGACCATGTCCTCTCGAAATGAAAATTACCTTTTTTTGTCTTCTTTCCCTGTTCCCGGTCTTGCCCTTCCTCGGAGCTGAAGACATTCCACTTATTCCTCGCCGCATTCCTCCGCAGGGGATCGAGATACCCGAGGAGGTGCGAAACCGCCTTCAGGTTCGTCTGTCCAAGGCTGCGGAATCTCCCGAAAGGATAAGAAACCACCCCGACGTCGCCGTCTTCCGCAAGGCTGTCCGCTTTGCGCTGGTCAATGGCGAATTCTACGACAAGAAGCATTTCGCTCTTGCCGACAAACTACTCGACGAGGCCGATCGTCGAGCCGCTTCCTTGACCGAAGGCGAGACACCATGGACCTCCGCCAAACCTCTAGTGGTGCGAGGCTTTCGTTCGAAGATCGACGATTCCGTACAACCATACGGTATCGAAATACCGGAAAAGCTGAAACTCAATCGCCCGGTCCCCCTTTACGTGTGGTTACATGGACGCGGCGACAAGACCACGGACCTTCACTTCATCGGGCAACGCATGTCGCGGTCGGGGAATTTCGCCATCGACGACGGCATCGTCCTCCATCCCTTTGGTCGACAATGCATCGGTTACAAGTCTGCAGGCGAAACCGACGTAATGGAAGCCATTGAAGCCGTGCGAAAGGAATATCGCATAGACAAGCAACGCATAGCCCTAATGGGCTTTTCTATGGGGGGAGCAGGGGCGTGGCATCTCGGGGCTCGCTACGCAGACAAGTGGGCGGTCGTTCACGCCGGCGCCGGGTTTGCCGAGACAGCTCGCTACAATCGTCTCGCAAAGGAAAACTACCCGCCCTGGTACGAACAGCGCCTATGGGGCTTGCACGACGTTCCCGACTACGCTCGCAACCTCTTCAACTTCCCCGTCATTGCCTACAGCGGGGAAGTCGACAAGCAGAAGCAGGCCGCCGACATAATGGCAGAGGCCTTCGCCTCCCACGACCGCGAGCTCACCCACCTCATCGGTCCCAAGATGGGCCACAAGTACGACGATGCCTCCAAGAAGGAGGTCCTCGCTCTCGTCCGCAAGGCCTTCGAGTTCGGACGCGAACCTAATCCGCAGGCAGTCCATATCCAGACGAAGACCCTGAGGCACAATCGCATCCAATGGATCTACCTCACTGGTCTCTTGGAACATTGGAAGGATGCCCGAGTCGACGCCTCGTACGAATCGGAGGCCGGGGCCGTGGAAGCGACCACCAAAAACATTTCCTCTCTCCTGCTCATGCACCCAAATCCAAGTTGTTGCGGTGCTCGGGGCGGTTTCTCCCTTGAAATTGACGGTACCGATATCCAAGTTCCCCCCCAACCTCTTTTCCGTGCCGCTCCTTAGAAAACCCGACGGAACTTGGAGCATCGGATCACCACCCGAAGTCCTCCGCAAGAGACACGGTCTGCAAGGCCCCATCGACGATGCCTTCTTGTCCCGTTTTCTCGTGGTTGCTCCCGACCGTCCATCGGGCAATGAGCTCATCGACCGATGGGTCGCTTTCGAGCTGGCTCACCTTCAAAAACGCTGGCGAGAACTCTTTCGCGGCGAGCTCCCGATCAAGAAAGCCTACGAAGTGAATGAAGCCGATATTGCCGGTCGCCACCTCATCCTTTGGGGCACTCCCGCCAACAACCACCTCATCGCCAAGGTCGCGGGCAAACTGCCCGTCACTTGGAAAGGCGACACCGTTGCAGCAGGAAACCGCAGCTTTTCCTCAGACCACCACCTGCCCGTTCTCATATATCCCAACCCCCTCTCGACAACTAGATACGTAGTAATCAACTCGGGTCCCACGTTTCGCGAAAGCCACGATCGTACGAATTCACTCCAGAACCCCAAGCTCCCCGATTGGGCAATCCTCGACCTAAACCAAGCTCCCAATGGCGAATCAGCAGGAAAAGTAGTCGCCGCCGATTTCTTCGACGAATTCTGGAAACTCAAGCCACCTAAGGAATAGTGGTTTCAATACGAGCCCGTTAGGGGGCGACACCCGCAGCACTATTGTCATTGCGAGTCACAAAGTGACATGGCAATCCAGTCAGGATCGTCTTGTGGTATGCCTGGTCGATGCGGCAGGATGACTGAGCGTCCGCTGGATTGCCGCGTCGGGACTTTGCCCCATCTCGCAATGACAAAAGGTAGAGGGTCTTCCTCCCAAGGACGGGAATGGGCGGGGTGGTTCGTTCCAGTTTTCGGATGCATTCCCCAAGGCTGTCATTGCGAGCCCGTTAAGGCGTGGCAATCCAGTCCGTCTCGTTGTGTAGGATGCTTGGGCGATACAGTGGGATGCCTGAGCGTCCGCTGGATTGCCGCGTCGACCCATTCGGGGTCTTCTCGCAATGACAAAGTGCGAGGTTGGTCGAGACACGGTTTTTAGGGATGACTATCATAATGCTGTCATTGCGAGCCCTTCAGGGCGTGGCAATCCAGTATGAGGCGTTGTGCGGGATGCTGGGACGATGCGATGGGATGCCCTAAGCGGTCGCCGGATCGCCGCGTCGGGACTTCGTCCTTCCTCGCGATGACAAAGGCGGGCGAGATAGTACGGATTGTTTATTAGTGCGAATATTCTTCTTCGGGGGCGGCGTGGCGGACGAGGGCGGAGGATCGTTGGTAGAGTACGTCGAAGACAGTTCCGGATTGGACGGCTTTTCCTTTTCTGACGGCACCTTCGTCGGCGGGCGGTTCAACCATTTTTACTTCGCGGATGAGGAGGTACTTGGCGGAGTAGTCCTCCAGAATGCCCCATTCCTTGCAGGGTTTGTCGGTGGCTCCGCTCTCCACTACTACATGCCGCCCGCGATAGGTTTCGAGGACGGGTTCCCAGGCGTTGGGTATGACGCCGGTTAGGGATTGGCTCATCTCGGTAAGTTTTTTGTCGGCGTTCTTGACGTCGGAGAGGTTGCTTCCCTTGGTGAGAGCGCCGATGATGACGTTGAGGGACTGCCCGAAGGCATCGCGCACCATATTGTAGAGGTTGAGAGAGGCGCGGCGGGTGCGATCGAAGAAGTCCGGGTTGCGGATACGGGCGAGGATTCGACGCCGGTCGGCGCCGGCACGGGTGTCCTCGGGAGGGGTCGGACGAGCGATGCGAGTGAGTTTGTCGACCTCCGCTTGATGAAGGACGAGCGAGGATACGAGGCCTGAGGCTTCTTTTCTGGGTTCGTCGTAGAGGAGTTCCAATCCGCTGGCGAATGGTCGAAGGACCCCGGCTCTCCAGAGACCGTCGGTGCGCCGCAGGAAAACGAGATCACCTTGAAACTTCTTAAGGCATGCGTCTCTGGAGCGTCGCTTGAGGACCGCGCCGAGTAGAGCGGCGGCGAATAAAAAGATAACGGGAAGCCAAAAAGCGAGTGTGGTCATGATGAGTGTACTACATGAATTTTCATCCAAAATAATTAGGAGTGGCAACGTTATTGATTTTTTTCCGGGCTTGCCGGATGGCGGATGGGTGTTTTGAATCAAGCCAATAATCCTTTTTCGCCACCATGGTGAGAGCCCAACGCCCAAGTACACACCTTTTACTTTTAGCGGTTACCGCCTTCCTGTTCGGCTGCGGTGGCGATACGAGTGAAGAGGAACCCCCATCGACCGACCCGGGATCACCCGCGGTCAAAGGGCCTTCGACATCCCCGAAACCCGTGGAAGTCACGGCGCCCCCAATCGTATACATCGAGGAACTGGACCAATTCCAAGAGTATTTCAAGGAGCAGCACGACACGAGTTTCAGCCACACGCGAAACAAGAACTATTGCAGTTTCACGGCGGGCAAGATGGGCATGCCCATGCGGATAGCGTTATACGGCAAACCCCATTTCGCCACTTCTGACTTTTACGGGTCCTCCATGAGCGGGGTTTTGCGAGAGGATGATCCGGATCGAGGTCGCAATATCGCGACTTGGAGCTTGTCCCGCGATGACGTGGTTGCCCAATTGTCGGTGCAGGGTTTGAGCGAGATCGATTACGGTTGGATAGACGTAAAGTTTCAAGAACCCGCAGGTCCTCTGGTAATCGGGAAGAAGTATTTCGTGGTTTGTGAACGGATTGCCGATGGGAAGCATTTCTTCGGGGCGTTTTCATTTGGTGAGGGCAATCCCTATGCCGGCGGCAGGCACTGGCTGCATCCCGAGCACGATTTGGTGTTTCGCAGTTACGTGGGTAATGAAGAAATAACCGTGTTCGAAGCACCTGAACGCAACGCCACGGAACCACCCGCGCCGAAAGGGATTCCGATTTCAACATCGGTTCCCACGCCGCAATATTCCGAGGACAAAAAGAATGTTGTTCCACCTTCGACACCCGCTCCTTTGATTCCCGTTCCAACGCCACCTCGTCCAGTTGTGCCTCCTCCTGCTCCACCTGTCACCCCCCCGATTCCCGAACCATCTGCTGTTTCGCCGGGTCCACCTAAACCCAGACTGCGAAGCGTCATTCCGCTAGAGAAAGGACCACCGGAAGGAATCGCTTTTCCAGGTGAATCAGGCGAGCTTGAGGAAACGATTGCCCTACCCTTGCCTCGGCCAAAGGCAAATGAAGCCAACGCCTCCAGAGATTCCAACAAGACGAAACGGCGCGGATTATTGCCAGGCTTGTTCCGCCGCAAATAGTTCTTTTGGCTTAGCGGACTTCGGGAGAGGTCATCCTACCTCATTAAGACCCACTCGGCGAAAATTCATTCGTTTCACTTCTTGGGAATGAGACCACTTGCAATTTCGTGGCTCGCAATGAAATACCCGAGCCACTTGTCGTTTTCGTCGGTTACCGCCCAAGTGGCATTGGCGTAGGTGGCTTGGACACGCTTTTCACCGGACTTGACTTGGCCATAGGACTGACGTCCTCCGCGATAATTGATCCAGTATAGCTTGACCGAGTTTCCGGAATGATTCTCGAATGTAATTTCCGTCTGCCCCCCCTTGCCCGACTTCGGAATATCCTTGAGGTCCGAGGTCGGATGCCAGTGCAAAGGAGGAGCGTTCTCGATCTGTCCCTGAGGAATCCAAACCGACATCGACTTGGAGCCACGGTTTTCCCAGCTAAAATAAGGGATCATCCGAATAACCGCAGGACGTTGCTCGTCAGCCAACTTCTGGGTGCCCGGCAAGTGGATCATCTTCATTCCCTTGAGAGCTCCATCGTCTAGGTTGGTCACCTTGACCTGACCTGGTTCGGGGACGTCGGGGAAGGAAAGCCGGCGGACAGGACCCGCGTTATCCACTTCCTCGGCACAAAAAACGAGGGGACCACGCGTAACTGCCAAACGGCTTCGGGTGGCTTTTACCTTGTCGATGCAGGAGCTGAACCGAACCGGCATGGGAAGGTTGAGTTCCACCTTGTCGCCTGCCTTCCAAGATCGTTCGATCACCGCGAATCCCTTCTCCAGCTTTGCTTTGACCGGGTTTCCATTTACTTTGATTTCCCATTGTTCGGTGGATGGGCCAACAAAACTATAGAGCTTGCCGGGCATGAATTGCTTACCAGTCCAAGTTGGAATTCGCAGATGAAGGTTAATTTTCCGGCCATCCTTCTCCGGGGCGATGGTAAACTTAACTTTTCCCTCGAAAGGGTATTTTGTTTCCTGAGCAACCTTGACCAAGCCGCCCGTCATGGGAATGGTCGCCGAACTCGTGCCATACAACGGCAGATATAGATCGTTATCGGCGTGGGCATAGAAGTATCCGGCAACTTGCGGAATGGTGCGGGCCACGCTGCCGTGGCAACATGGCACCCGCCGATCCTCTTGGCGAGCGACCTGTCCGCCTGATTCCAGAAGGTTGGTGTAAAAGAACTTATTTCCGGAAAGGCTTACGCCAGAAAGAAACCCATTGAAGAGCACCGCCTCCATGAGGTCGAAATACTTGGCTTCCTTGGTCATCATGCCCAACCGGTAATTATAAAAAACAAGACCTGATGCGGCGCAGGTCTCGTTGTAACCACCTCGCCCGAACTGATAAGGCTCGCCGAATCCCTCCCATCTGGAAACGGCCCCTGTGCCCCCGGTTATGCAGATGCGGGTATCCACCATGTCCTGCCAAATGCGGATAGCAGCATCTCCGTACTTTTTTTCGCCGCTCAATGCCCCCACGTCGACCAAGGCGGTGGCAAACCATCCGAAGGAACCTGCATGTCCACCCGGCTCGTTCATTTCCTCCACCGGGCGATGCTGAGCTGCGAACTTCGGCCAAGTTCGTTGCCCCGTAGCCGGCATCCCACGAATGTCCATGAACTTCCTCGCCAGTTTCTTGAAATATTCGTCCCCGGTGGCTTGATAAAGACTGATGATGGCCATGCCGTAGTAGGCGTGAGCTTCCGGTTCTTTGAGGTGCGCACCCTCCTTGTCGAAATGCTCTCCGTCCCTCAATCGATACTCCTTGAGGCATTCCTTCAGCCAGGCATTGGACTTGCCCGTAACCATTGAAAAGAACGCCGGAGCTTCGGGCACAGCTCCAAACCAGCGGTTTCCTTCTTTGCTCAGTTCGCCGACGTTGGCGCACATTTTCTCCATCATGGCGCGCAATTCCTTGTGATCCTCATAAAGAAGCGAATAAGAAACGCCCTCCAATGTACGAACAAGGGCGAGTGCTGACCTGCCGGGACGCGGATCCGAATAGTCGACTCCGAGCGTTTTGAGGACATGAGGGATGGTGACCTTGACATGGGTCTTCATGCGATCTCCCCAAAAACCATCGCCCAAGGCAACTCGACCAAGCCCCACAGGGGTCAACGGATAGCCGATCGGAGCAGGTGAAGACCGTACCTTGGATTCGCGCCCCAAGCCGGGAAAAGCCAAAACTTGGAGGAAAACCAAACAAAAGAATGAGAATACTGGGATTTTCATAACGGCAAGGGAGGGTGATTCAGTAGAACTTTCTTGAGTAATCTATCCATCATAAGAAAATGCTGGCCACTAAATTCTGTAAGCGCTGATTCAAGACCGATGTTTTTGCTCCGGAATACCTTCTATCGTAATCAGCAATGTATAATGCCGAAGCTCTGTCCCCTTCTGCCATCCCCAAGGTGTTGCGGGAATGGAGGGAGCACTGGCCACCGAGTTCGTGCCACGCAACGCTTGGTCGCTCTTTCACGGATTCACCGAAATGCTGAAGGGGAAGTCGCACCTTCTGGCGGACCGCACGAGAACTCTTCACAGAGTCTTCGATGAGGTTCTGGGAATCGCCTGAGCGTGGGTATTGGTGATTGGGGGAAGGAGAGGAAAAGTCCGCTCCTTTGCGGGTGGGATTTTCTTTTAGGTGTTGGGTGGCATCGGCGTTGTTGCAAATTCTTATAGACAAAACGATTAACTCCTCAGGAACAGGCCATCAGACACAGTCTCTTTCCCGAAAAATCTTTTTCTCTTGCGCCTCATGGTGTATTTATGTATATGTATTGAATGAATACTAATGCAAGTCCATCCGCAATCAACCGTTTTCTGTTCGGTTGCTCAATCTTCACCTGTGTCGTAGGCTTTGCCGTTCCTTTCGGAATAATGGTTTTGAAAACCGATAAAAAGGAGGCATCGTTCTATGATTCTACTCAAAGCAGTATCGTTCACGACATCGTAAACACAAGCAACGAGTCCGAACAAACGATTGACCTAATTACTACTGAAGAAAGTAACCTTTCCCAAAGTACAAATTCGGGCACACAAACTTCGGCATATGAACAGTCTTTTTGGAAGTCTCCTTTCAAAATGCTGTGGACTTCAGTTTCAGAACCGATTGTCGACCTACTCGTTGAGTCTGCCGAGGCGTTAACCAAAGGTAGGAATCACGATCTCGAAGGCGACTTGGTTTTCGATGAGTCGTTTAAGGATAACGATCTGGTCATTGACTCAAGCCTGTTTGCCCTTAAGGTGAATTCAGCACCTACCGAAAAAGTTGAAGTCGAAACAAGGATTTCGAACATGGAAAGCCCAAAAGGCGGCGCTTCGAGGAAGTCTGGAAAGTATTCTCCGAAGGGATCTCTTCACCAGATGGCGCTCGTCTCCAAGAATCCTACCGTAGTCATCGGTCTTGATCCTAGGACGCCCGAGGTCATCATTGGAAAGGAAGGAAGTAGAATCACCATACCCGCAGGTTCATTGGTCTTCGACGACGGCACGCCTTGCAATGCTCCCTACGACGCAAAGGTCTGGGAATTCTATGATTTCTCCGACATTTTGCTATCCGGCTTGACCACCATGAGTAACCAGGGCCCGCTCCGGACCGGGGGGATGACCTATGTGGAGGTGACTTCGAAAGGAAGAAAACTTAACTTGTCGGATGGGTCTAAAGCCCGAATTTCCTTTGCGCCTTTTTACAAAACCGACTCCGATTTCGGGCTGTACAACGGTACGCTGGCGGACAAGCAGATTCTCTGGAGGAAAGTGGAGCAGAAACAGGAAAATCAAGCCATTGATCGCTCTAGAATATCCGTTTCCACGTTTCCTGAATCACTCCAAAAACTTTCTCACTTCGGAAACCTCGTTTGCCTCTTGAACCGAGGCTGCCTGATCGGAGAAACAAAGGTTTTCGGGTCGGAAATACATAAGGAAAGCTTCACGGGAAAGGGTTTGGCTCGCTTTCCCAATGGGGCAGCCATTCTTTTCGACGGGCATCTTGAAATTTCAAAGTATGACCAACACGTCGGTGGTTCGGTTAATCGTTGCAATCTGGAAACCAGATTTGAAGGGACGCGTCTGCTGGCTTATTTTCCTGTTTCGAACCCAAAGTCCTCGTTCAAGGTGTTTTTGCCGCAAGAGGGGTTCCCGGTACCTTTCATTACCACAAAAGACTTCCGCAAATCCTCTTTGCTATCATACCGGAAAGGTGCTGAAACGAGCATTGA
>CAJQSI010000075.1 GCA_905612515.1 uncultured Opitutales bacterium
CTAGCCGAAGGTTCCACTCCTAATGCCGAAACTCTCAAGTATGTTCATGAAAATAAAACCGGAGCTCTTCTTGTGGCCTGCGTGGAGATGGGATTGTTTCTCGGGAATAACGGAGGAGATGAGGAAGTCCTAATTCTCGGTCGTCGTTTGGGGATGTCGCTTGGATTTGCATTTCAAGCTATGGATGATCTGCTAGATGCCACCCGAACCACGGAAGAGCTAGGTAAAGACGCCGAATCCGATGCAGCCCTAGGAAAGGCCAACTCAGTCGCTTTTCGTGGTATAGAGGAGACTAGAGATCAGGCGAAGAAGCATACGGAGGAGGCTCTTTCATTTGCCCGTGAAATCGGTGGTGACAATGATTTTTTACTCGAATTGATCGTCTATCTATTAAACCGAAAAAAATAGAGAGTGACTAAGCACGAAATCTCAGAATTTTTCGGACCCGAGAGCCTGCCCGAGGAATTCGAACATAACTTCGGCAAGCATCGTGATCGGAGGACCCGTCTGGATGCATCTCGTGAACTAGGCTTGGGTTTTGCCGCTCCGGGAGGAAACTTCACCAAAGCTTTGTTTGAAGCTGTAATGAGTGGATTGGCTGATGAAATTAAATCGGCACTGGAGGGACAGCGAGTTGTAGAGTTGGGGGCAGGCATGACGGCTTACGGTTATGCCCTCGCGGCATCTTCCGGTGCAAGGAACTACTTGGCAGTCGAACCTTTTTATGCGGATGTGCTATCCAAATCGATCTGTGAAAGGATCCGTGCTCGGAATGAATTGCTACCTAGAATTCCCTTTAAGGTTCTCCCCAATGATATGCTCGAACACCTGAAAAGCGAAGGGGACGACTTGATTAGCATCGTCGCCTGTGGCATAGAGAACTGCATTCTTCCTGCCGAAAAATACAAAAGAAAGGTAGAGGCTGAAGTCATCAGGACTTTGCACCCTGAGGGTGTCTTCATCAGTTCACATAGCGATATTGATCCTCAAGGACTACAGGTAACTGAAAAGTGGTTTCGTCGCTTGGAAAATCCGACAGTCCAAGATCGGATCAGAATTTACAGGAAGCCATGACGTCCCCCACCTTAGTTCCTGTTACCGTTTACTCCGAATGCTGTGCCTCCCACTCGGGAAGAAGTTTGCGATAAAGTAAAAATATCATGAACCCCAAAGTGAAACCGCAGGTCAGATTGAACAATACGACCCAGAAAAACCATGGTTTCTCCCACTCGGAATTGCTGACTGCATACCATCCGGCGATTGCCATGGCTCCCCCGGAAATAACGACGTAGCAAAATCCAACCCATTTCCCGGCTATGGCATAACGGGGTAAATCAGTTGAAAAGAGCCATATCAAGCCGCCCAGCATAAAGTAGAAAGCAGACCAACCTCGAGCAAGGTATTCCACTAGAACGGCTACCGGGGTCATCGGTTCGACTTCAGCCACCGCGAGCTGAAGCCATGAATCGGGCATGATCACGGCAATAAGGGCGAACATCATGGAACCTCCGAATATTCGAAGGAGAACGACTAGCATCTTGGCCGAAAACTCTCGGCTCATCTTATTGCAAATCTCAGGCGAAGGCGACTCGGGTGCTCTTTTCTATTTGAGCAAGCATGGTTCGCACTTCATTTCGAAGCTCTTTCAATTTAGTTTTTGAAAGAGCCAATTTCTCATGAGTCGCTTTTTGCAGTTCGTCGCAAATCTCCAATAGCCGAGCAGCCAACTCGTTAAGTAATTCCATCGCCTTTAGGAAAAGTGGGTCGTTTTCGGTGCCCGATTCCTTCATGGATAATATACTGGCTTCCAAACGTCGACGCGTCTCGCGAGTTTCAGCCAATAGAATTCTTTCCTTCGGTACTCGTTTGAGATCACTCGCCATACCGATCTTGGAACAAAACCAGATTATCCATTTGGACGGGTCTAGCTGCCAAGGTTTCACCCCGTTTCGGTAATCCCATTGAAACTCATGGTGGTAATTGTGGTAACCCTCGCCCATCGTGAAAATGGCGGCAATCCAACTGTCTCGGGCACTACATTCGGTAGAGTAGGGGCGGGTGCCTATCATATGGCAAAGTGAATTGATGCAAAAGGTGCCATGTTGCACCATCGTAGTGCGGGCCACCCCCGGGATAAGAAAACCTCCGAGTGCCCCCACCCAAGGATCCATTGCTCCGGTGTAAAGGGCATATAAGTATCCCAAAATAGTGGGAACGACAAAACCGACAGTGAAGGCAATCAAGTTAATCCAACGATGTTGCCACATGACCAACCGATCTTTACGAAGGTCTTGCACGTTGTTCATCGGTCCTTCGGGCTTCAACTTGAACATCAGCCAACCGATGTGAGCCCAGAAAAAGCCTTTGCTTATATCGTATGGATCATCATCTTCATCCACATGCTTGTGGTGAATCCGGTGTGATGCGCTCCACCAAAGGGCCGAGTTCTCGAACGTGGCGGCGCCGAATAGCAAAGTGATCAATTTCACAGGCCATTTCGCCTTGAATGCTTTATGAGAGAACAAGCGATGGTAGCCCACCGTTATGCTCATTGCCGTAGCCGGATAATAGAACACGAAAAGCCCGAACAAGAACCAGTCCCATCCAAAATACCATAGGTAGGCAGGTACTGCCGTAATCGTTAAAAAAGCAGTGAGTGCAAGAAAAGAACTCGTCACCCACACCACACGTTGAAAAGGAATGTTCAGAAACATAGTTACCTTATTTTCACTAAGATATAGCAAAACCCTTTAACTTAAGCGAACTAAAAGTACAATGTCCTCAAAGGCAATCCCTCGAGGCTTTGATGACTCACGACCGGCAAGCCTGTTTTACAAGGCTTCTATATTTATCGAGTAACGACTTTACTTTGTTCTGATTCTCAGTCGAAGGTACTGGCGTGAACCATCGGTTACCTTGGCATCGGTTTGCCAAACTACACGCTCCATGCCCCCACCGATATCATTCGTTTCCGGTGCCATTTGCGATACTCCTGAGATTGTCCAAGTGCGAAGGTCCGTACTTCTTTCCACGATATACTCGATCCCTTCCTCATTGAAATCAGTTTGGTATTGAACAAAACTGATGCGCTGTTTGCCTCCCTTTGCGGGTAGTCGACGAGGCATATTGCGCTTGGTGTCGGGTCCCAGGGA
>CAJQSI010000076.1 GCA_905612515.1 uncultured Opitutales bacterium
TGCCTCGGAACTCGCCTATGGTTCCGACCCTCGAGACCCTGACTCACTCGTGAACAGTTCGCCCGACGGGATCACCCTGAACAACCTTCGGGTTGCCGAGGGACGACCGGTAGGCGACTTGGTTGCCACCGTCCGTGCGAGCGATCCGGATGACGCCAACGGGACGGGCGCATACGAATTCGACTTTGTCGACGGAAACGGTTCTGCAGACAATGGCTCCTTCACGTTGGACCAGAACGGAACCTTGAGGACGGCGACAGTCCTCGATTTCGAAAGCAATGCTTCTCGCTCAATCCGGCTCCGGGTCACGGACGAACATAATGCAAGCTTGGAGAAAAGTTTCGTCATCGAGGTAATCAATCTTCCTGAGCAAAACGCCCTCCCCGTCGAGCAACCGCCACCCGCCCTGCCCGACTGGCTTGCAGCCGCCCAGCCTATTGGCGAACACTCTCCGGAATGGTTCACCTCATCTTGGTTCGGTTCCTTTTTCCGTACTTCAACACCTTGGCTATACCACAGCGATCTCGGATGGATTTACGGTTTGGGCGACGGTTCGGGGAACGCCTGGATTTGGCACGAGGACCAAGGCTGGTTCTGGACGGGCCAAACCCTATACCATTACCTTTACCGCAGCAGCGACGGCGTTTGGCTTTACTTTCTAGCCAGACAAAACGGGCGCCCATACTTCTATAACTCCGCCACGGGTTCGGTCGAGTAAGGGAAGCCCTTCCATTGTTTGCTTTTCAGCTCCGTTCCGTCTGGTTCTCAAATTCCAATTTTCATAATGGTAGAATTGGTTTCATGACGCGAAAATGAATTTGTGAACGCTGAATTACTTTCCACACTGCTCGAACTTTCGGGCCAAAAAAGAGAGGCTTCCCATAGGAACGAAGCTTTGGCGCCTTTCATGGGAGATAGCCTAAGCCTAAAGGGCACTTTCGTTTCCAGTTCGAAAACTTTCGCGAGTCGCTACGACAAGAACTATGAGGACGGACAAACCATTATTGCCCTCATAGGCGAAGATGAAGTCGAAGTTGCTATCCTTATCCACCCCGACAAGAACTGGACAGACGATCATGTTCCCCTGCTACCTATGAGTTCGGGCGAAAGCTTCGAGGTCGAAGTCAACATTCTCGGGTTCAACGCACTCCATCAACGAACTACCTTCGGCGAGGTTTTTCCCGAGGAACTAAAAGCTCCTACAAGTTCCCAGGTGCACACCGGTGACGATTCTTCCGTTGTGACCATCCTGCCTCGAGAAGGAAGGGAGAGGCCAAAGCCAAGTAGATCGCGTCGAAGAAATCGTGACCGGGACGAGGATTCGAAAGAAAGAGAGGGCAGCAAGTTTCTTTTCACTCCATCGCAATCCAACAATCTTGGTTGCCGACCACGGTTTGACGGTTCGGGCAGTAGATATCTCTTGTGGTTCCTTATCCTCATGCTTCTCTCCCTAGTGGCCTTTATTGTGGGACACATAATCGGCATCTTCACGAACTCCTCCGACTAAGAGGAGTTCGGACGGGAAAAAACTACTTCAAGAGTGTCAGGTAGTCGCTGAAGTCTGCAGGAACAAGGGCTTCCACGGTCATTCGCACACCACTCGCGGGGTGAGTGAAACTTAGCTTTTGAGCATGAAGTAAAACTCGAGGTGGAGAAGGAATTTTTGATCGAGCGGGCTTGAAACCATATGTTTCGTCGCCAACAACAGGATGACCAAGCGAACTGAGGTGCACACGGATTTGGTGTGTACGACCGGTATGAATGCGGCATTTGAGGAGAGATGCCAGATCACCAAAGCCGCCATTAACCCTCTCCCAATCGGTATGAGCGGCCTTGCCGTTCTCCACTACCGCCATCTTCACGCGGATGGTGGGATGTCGACCGATGGGCAGAGTGACGCTACCGGATTTTTCGCGAGGAACCCCTGAAACCAAGGCCAAGTATTCCTTCCCTGTCTCCCGTTCGGCAAACTGCTTCACTAGGGCATGGTGGACGGGGTCGGTCTTGGCTACCACTATGACACCAGTGGTGTCCTTGTCCAACCGATGCACAATGCCGGGGCGCTCCGGGGCGCCTACCGTGCTCAGCTTTTCGTCGCAATGATGAAGCAGAGCGTGGACCAAGGTGTCTTCGCCCGTGCCGTCTCCAGGATGAACCACCATGCCCGATGGTTTGTCGACGACAACAAGGCTTTCGTCCTCGTAAAGAATCCCGATGGGCAAATCGACGGGACGAAGCCCGGGAATGGGTTCAGGAGAAAGATCGACAAGGAGAACTTCACCCGGATTAAGTTTTTTCTTGGATTCTAGACTGTCACCGTTCTCGCGCCGCACTTTTCCATTTTCAATGAAGCGTTGAATGGCTGCCCGACTTACCTCGGGGTAATGCGCTGCGAGAATCTTGTCGGCCCGATCGGGAGTGGAGTCTTCGGGAACAATGAAAGTCTGTTCAGGCATGGTGATCTATCCAACAGATGCTAATTGGTCGATGTCGATGAGAGCTTGCTTCCGGAACTCATCCTCGACGTTGGCCACCTCGAATCCGTTCTTGGCGATTTGGGCGAGTTCCGCGGTAGTGAAGGCGAGAGACTCAGCCAAGGCTTCGTATTCATCCGTTAGGGAGTTGCCGAAGGAGAAGGTGTCGTCGGTACTGAGGGTACAGCGAATGCCTTGATCGAAGAAAAGCCTTATAGGGTGCTCTTTCATGGACGGAACGATCTGTAGTTTGAGATTACTGATGGGGCAAAGATCGAGGGTGGCGTCGACTTCCTTCAGCAAGTCCACTACGGAGTCGTCCTCAAAAGCTCTTGTACCATGTTGGATGCGACGAACGTTCAATTTCTCTATGGCTTCGCGAACATTGGCGGCAGGACCAAATTCGCCGGCGTGAGCCTTTAGAATCCTGCCGTTTGATGCAGCTTTCCTCCAGAGCTTCGGAATCCAGTCTCCCATGGGAAGACTTTCGAGACCGTGAAGATCGATTCCCGAAAGGTTCCCCCATGACTCGACGGCATCCTCTAGGATTGGCCCGAGGAGAGGAGTGTAGGCGTTGCGACTGATACCGAGAAACACGCGAACCTCTATTCCGGCAGGCGCGGCGGAAAGGATAGCCTCGAGCACCTCTTCTCCAGAAATACCGAGAAGTTCGATTATTCCTGCGTGAAAGCTAGTTTCGACATAGCGTATGTTTTGCTCGAGGTGCCGGGCAAAAATAACTTTTGCTGCTTCGTGGTAACGATCGGGAGTCGTGAACCATCGAATGGCGTGCTCGATGAGGATGCGTTCGAATTCCTCGAAAGAGTCATAGCGAAAATCATCGGCCCAAAAATGGGGTGGATCGGGAAATTCGTCCGGGTGAAGATCGTGAAGGAGTTCCCAAGGAAGGCATCCCTCGATATGCAGATGAGTCTCGGTCTTTGGCAGGGCTCGAATGAAAGCCTTGTCGGCGGAATCCAGAACCATGGGACGGGAAGAGGGAGTCAGGAACTCTCGGCGAGGAGATACTCGGGATTGAGCTTTTGCAGGTCGTCGGGAACAAATTGACCATCCTTGCGAATGATCTCGCCGTCAAAAAGGATTTCGCCGCCGCCGTAATCCGGGCGTTGAATGCAAACCATGTCCCAGTGCACTTGGGATTGGTTGCCGTTGTCGGCTTCTTCGTAGGCTTGCCCGGGAGTAAAATGGAAGGAACCTGCGATTTTCTCGTCGAAGAGGATGTCGAGCATGGGTTCGGTGACCTTCGGATTGAAGGCGATCGCAAACTCTCCGATGTAGCGCGCACCTTCGTCCGAATCCAAAATTTCATTTAGCTTGGTCTCATTCGAGTCGGCCGTCGCTTCGACGACTTTTCCATTCTCAAATGCGAGACGAACATTGGAAAAGGCAGTACCTTGGTAAATGGTATCCGCATTGAAATTGACGTGACCTTCCACGCTGTCGCGCACGGGACAAGAAAACACCTCGCCATCGGGGATGTTGTGGGTTCCACCACAGGCAACTGCATTGATGCTCTTGAGGGAAAATTTGAGATCGGTGCCTTGACCGGTGATTTGCACCTTGTCCGCCTCGGCCATGCGTCTTTCGAGCACTGCCATTCCCTCGGTCATGCGAGAGTAATCCATGCAGCAAGCGTCGAAAAAGAAATCCTCAAAGGTTCCCGTACTCATGCGAGCTTGCTGGGCCATCGATGGCGTAGGCCAGCGGAGCACGCACCACTTGGTCTTCTTTACGCGCCAATCGAGAACGGGCTTCAGGATGCGTATGGCTTTCTTCAAGTCCTCTTGAGGCAAGTCGGAGGTTTCAAAGACATTTGCCGCTCCTCGGAGGGCAATGTAGGCATCCATACCCTTCATGCGCTCCATTTCCCAGGAAAGGGCAGCTTCGAACTGCTCGTCCGCACCTCCTAGAATCCATTCTCTATCAATGCGGGCGTGCTGCAACTGAACGAAGGGAATGGCTCCTCTTGCCCGGACAGCCCGCACGAGAGCGAGAGTCATCTCGTGAGGAACGTCAAAGGCATGTATGAGCGCCTTTTCTCCTTTTTCGAGTTTCGTGGAATGAGAAACAACGTTGACTGCAAGAATTTCGTATCGAGGATCCATATAAAGTAATTAGAGTTGATGTAGAATCAAAGACCGCGTCGAATCTTTGATCCCGGGAAATTAATGCGTACCCTGTAGACCTTCTTTACGCGATTGATAATCTCATAGGTTTCTCGATCCATTCGTATAGGGACCTCCATTCTCCTTATATCGACCACGGCAGTGAAACCCCGCTCGGTAAAAACGTCGATGAGCATGGCAATTGAAAGTGGATTCTCAAAGACTGGGTCTTCCGAGTTGATGTAGGCTAAGCCGGAAATCGAATGCTTCTCCACAATGGGAATGAACTTGGTCTTGATCAGGTCTACCACCTGCTCGAACAAGGCCGTGTGAAGTTTTTCGTACGAATCGAGCCTATTCACCAGCAATTGTCTGGCGTGAAGGGAAATCTTGTCGGCGAGAGGTATGGTCGAGATGCGATCGTAAGTGCCCTCGTCGAGCTCCAGTGAGCTTTGGTACTTCAACTCGTGAATGATCCGCTGCTGGACCTCGATGACCGAGCCCTGAGCATTGATGAAGTGATAGTGGAAAACCTCACGCAGAGTCCGCAATGAATCGTAAGTGGCTTCCTTGAAGGTCTTGTAACGATTGTGGGCAGCCTCCTCCTCAAGATCAGTTTTGCGTACGGAGATTTGACTGCCGACGCCGGAAGCGTCGACCTCATGGTTGAACTCTAGAGCCCTTTTACCTCGAGCCAGTTGACGTCTCACACTCTCGGTCTCGTCAACGAACAGCATGATGATGTGGAAGCGAGGTTTGGGGAACTGCGATTCCTTTTCAGTCCCTAAGTACTTTCTTCGAAGTTCGTTCAAGCGTTGGTAGAGTAGTTTCAGGCATTCCACCTGCGTTTTTGTACGGGGAAATCCATCAACAATGGCACCGGTATCATAAATAGGATCCAGCAGACGACGCAACACAAGTTCGGTTACTTCGCGATCGCCGGCAAGCATGCCCGCATCCATCATTTTGCGAGCCTCCGGGCTTTTCAACAGATCGCTGACCACGATTGGCTTTTCCGTGAAGTCGCGAAACTCCATGATGAAAGCCGTTTGCGTTCCTTTGCCGGCGCCGGGCGCGCCGTTGAGCCAGAAAGTTTCGGCGGGAAACTGCATGTTGTCGCCATCCAGTTCCGATTCCAAGTTTTGCCAGACAGACTGAAAGATGAGCTGGGCATCCTTAACTTCAAGATCCATAACCGCCTTCTCCTTAGCCTCGGAAACATCCGAACTCTTGTTCGCAGGGTCAGGCGATTCTGGGTTGGGCTTAGCTTGCCCTTCTTCACTGGTTTTTCTTGTCGGCATCTTTTGTTGAAATAGAGAAAAAAAGACCGCTGATCGAAAAGAGCAAGCCGTTACGCAAAAAATGCTACGTTATGAGCGTTCGGCAAATAGTCTAGAAGGAGATTCCCATGCCGAGCTCGAAAGAATTCCCCCGAGCAATCCCCGAACCGTGAAGGCTTTCGTAGACAGATGCTTTCCACTCCCCGCGAATCATGAGACTATCCTTGTACCAAACGAGTACGGGACCTGTCTGCAGGCTCTTCCCCTCGTAAGCTCCCGTACGAGCATCACTAACTTCCTGCCGGCGAGCAGTCACGTCCCACATGAGGAATGCACCCGTTAGGCTGTCGTTGTCGTGGTAAAGCTTGACCCCCACATTGACATCCAATCCCAGTTCATCGCCTTCCTGCAAGTCCCCAGCCCCTTTGCGATTCTCCCAATAGAATAAATCGTAGAGGTGATAGAAGTGCAGGTTGGGAAACGAATCGAACAAGTAACCTTCCCCGGAATAGGACAGGCTCAAGCCAAAATCCCAACTCCCATCGCTCAGGGCATAATCATCTCTGGTCGAACCCGTAGGCATTCGGACTTGCGGAGTAAAACCGAGGTTATGTGTGTATCCCTCGAAATTGGAGTACTTCTTGAGGGGTGCCGCGAGGACAAGATCGCCCCACCCGTTCGATTGCTGTTGGGCAGGAGTTCCGCCGAAAAGGATCGTTCGAGACTTGTCGACATAGGGCATCTTGAAAGTCACTCTTACCGATCTGTCAAAGGTGTATACCCCCTCAAGCCAAGTTTGACGAACATATCGCTCGAGACCGTCCGGATTGGAGAGTTCTGTTGAACCATCGAGGTAGTCGGACGAACCAGTCCAAACCTGCCTAACCTGCAAGCCCCACCCGCTCGACCAACGGGGAGCCATATCCATAATGGGTTGATGAGCTCGAACGGAAAGCACTCCGAAGCTCGATCCAAAGGCGAGAAGCCATAAAATCCTATTCATCGCAAAGTGCAGCTACTTCTTGGCGCCGGGCATGTGGATGACTATTTTGCCATCCGACAAGGATTGCCCCTCGGTTACGTCGAAACCGGCATTCACCACGGCGGCGAACAAATCCTTCCACACGGGAATCTTTCCAGATTTGAGGGACACGACGAAGTATCCGTTCTTTTCGTCTACCATTACTCCCTTCTGAGACTTTTTCGTATCCACGAAGTTAAGCTTGGAGACGTTTTTGCGAATTCCTTGAGCGCAGAAAGAGCAGACGAGCCCCTTTACCTTGAGCCCTACCTCGTCGTGCTTGAGAGCCGGTGTTTCCTTGGATTCAGCCTTTGGCTCGGCGGCGGCAAAACCATCAACGAACAAAGAAGTTGCCGTGCAGATGAGACCGATGAGAATGTTCCTGAAATGTTTCATTTAATTAAGGTTTAAGTTGTTTAAGAAATACGGGAATGCCCGTTAGGGCAAGATGCCGTAATGATATCGAACAACCGGTCAAAGCCGGCCCAACCTCAAATAAGAAAAGTTTGGAAGACAATTCGGGAAGAAATCGAAAAAAGAGGCAAGCCGGATGGAGACACGGCCCCAGAGAGGACCCTTGGGGAAACCGTTTCCAAGCTCAAAATGGACGCAAGTGAGCTCGAACTGGCAAAACCTTGAGGAGATGGTGAAAACGACAGATCGGACTTTGCCCTAGCGACCTTGAATGTCTTACACGCGCAGTCATCGGAAGAGTCTTCAGGGTTCTCATCCATTTCGCTGCCGGAGCAACAGGAAGGGAACGTCTCGTCCAGAAAAACGAATTGCTGCAACCAGTCACCGAAACAGCAGCAGCCAGGACAGGAGATGATCAAAGCCAGAGAAATGGCATGTAGCTTTTTGTTCAGCATGAACATTGATTATAATTAAAGTCACCCGCCAATGTAAGTCAAGCACTCCAAAGAGAAGACTGGGCATTTACTGCCAACGCACCCGACTCAAGGAGTGTTCCAATGGGTATTTCTTATGCTTTTCGGGAGAGGTTTAAGCTCAAAGGTTTCGGGGGTACGAGAATCACCCACGCGAGCACGGTAACGCTTGGTCACGAGGGGGATTTGTTCCAAAGTAACCTTTGCGAGTTCAGTTTCGAGTGAAAGGTCGCGGGGGAATTCGTGTATGAGGGCCGCAGTGGAGATTAGAGTTTCCAGATTCAAGTGAACCAGGTCTCCAAACCCGCGACCGTATGGCTTGACGAATCGAAGTTCGCCCGGACGCAGTTCCGTAAACGTCTCCTCGTCGGCCAACCGAAGCTTAAAGGATCCGGTTAGCCCTATTACCTTCATTCCGCCACTGGTTTGTACTTCGGCAATAAAAGTTCCTCGCCCGTGACATTCGACCACCACTTCAGGAGCAGACAGCAGAAATGGATTAGCTCGAAGAACTTTCTTGTCCCTTTGATCCAAAAGACAAGCTCCAGACCACAAAAAAAGCGCATCGGCCCGTGAGGCAAAGGTCGCATCCTCCATAAAGCGAAGGGAGCGATAATCGTTTCGTAAAACCAGCCTTGCCCCGTCACGGCAAAAAACTCGAGACTGATCCGGCAAAGCACTTCCCTTGCGGATCGACTGTGACGATCCGTCTTCGGATGTTCGCAAGGTGACCTTCCCCTCGATAAATTCGACCGAGGGCGAAAATTTCAGCCACTCTTGCCCTTCCGGCTCTTTCGCATGCAATCCAGAAACCGCGAGAACGCTTAACAGAAGAACTTTCGAATGGGTGCGAACGTTAATCAAAAGGACAAGGAGACACCCAAGCCCAGCCCGGCATCCCAGTTGTTGTATTCGGCGTAATCAACGAGCAGAGTCTTTGCCTTCTCATTGGCAGTTTTGTCTTGGTAGTTGGTGAAGGATCTCAGATATAACCAAGGCATGATTCGGTAAACGGCAGCAAGTTCAACATGCATCAAGTAATCAATTCTTCCAGTCGAAGTCGGTTTGGTGTAAGCGGTGCGCATGATGGAAGCACTGGGCGTCAGGTAGAATCGGCCGCCTGAATCGAGTGGTTGCGTAAGCGAGAGATTAAGAGCGGTGCGTAAGTTGTCCCCGGCATCATCGAAAACTCCCGGCACTTCGTATTGTTGATATATTTTCGTAAGAGCATATTCCGCTGCAATGTCAAAACCCAGAATTCCTCCGCCGAGTACGGAATAGTCGCGACCAAATGAAAAAGAAGAAACGACTGCATGGTAAAGCTTGTCATGACTACGAAAATCAAACAGCTCGTCATACTCAACGGAAAGGTCAATTTTCCAGCCGGACGTCAACCTGCCTTCACCGCCTAGGATGATGGAACGGAATTCATAATCGAGATTACGCAACTTATCATCGGTCGAGTCGGAGGAGTCTATCTCGTATTGTCCAAAATAGGATCGCTGCCACAAAGCGGTAAGAGAAGGAGAAAAGGTTTCAAAGAAGAGCAAGTCGAGACTGGTAGGGAACTCGAATCGTCCGACGGTTGTGTATTCAGTCGCAGCGGCACTCTCCCCATCGGATTTCACGCGATAGATATTGGAAGAACGATAAGACTTTGCATCGACCTGTAGGATTGAACGGAACCTTTCCGACTGTTCGACGAGGAGTTTACCTGAAAGCGAGTGATCCAGTTCCACGACTTCCTGCACTCCGGTTGGAGTAGATTGAGCGGAGGGGGCTTCTGGTGGGTCTTTTTGCTCCAAAGGAGGGAAGAAGAACACGACCAGCTCGGGGGTGTTCCTCTTGGGTGCATCTGGCCCACCCAATGGAGCAATGTCTTTCCCGCATCCGGAAAAAAAGATCACAACGCCAAAGATAAAGAGGCACAAACTATGCCCGTAACGAAATGGGCAACTTTCACGATCGTGATTAACTTTAAGGAAGTTTAGAAATCTTAATATTGGTTCCATGAAGATCGAAGGAGGGGCGGTCTTGGAGCAGATTGACCTTCCCTCCATAGCTTATGTTTCGTAAGAAATTCACTCTCCCGGAAGCCCTGTTGGCGGAGCCGAAAGTGGGGTACTTGCCATCCAATCCACCCTTCAATGTATGCAAATCAACAATTGAGGAGGATGGAAAATCGACATTGATCAGATCGATGGTAGTGGCTCGCATTTGAATTTCTCGCAGCCCGGCTGAGAAACGAGCGGAATCCAAAGAAAGATCCATCAGAGCCTCAAGACGTACTAAGTCGGTTGCAGTAAAATCGACGTTGTTTAGGTTCAGGTCGCTGAGACTTCGCAAATAAAGTTTGCTTCCGGCGGCGAAGGCAGCATCGGTAACACTCCAATTCGAGCGAGAGACAACAACAAGATCGGCAAGAGCTGCATCGAGTTTCAACTTTGAACCGGCAGCAGCGGAAACGACGTTTCCACCAATCAGGACCACTCGTGAAGCCGACCCTGAAAAAGAAACCTCGCCCGAATAGCTCAAATCAAAAGTAGCCCCCAAAAGAAAAGCGTTCTCACTTTCCACCCCATACGTACCTTCGGCTAGCGAAAGGTTGCGACCAACGACAGATGAATAGGAAGCCAAAGGAAATGAGTCGGTCGCTGATGATAGATGATTCCACACGGAAGTGATGTCGAGAGCCAAATCATTTGCATCCAATTCGCTCTGCTCGAAACGAGCGGACACAGGGAAAACTCCGTAGAGAATGTGATTTGTGAGTAGAGAAATATCTCGGTTCAGCATTTCTTCCGAAAACCCGGAAGGCGGAGTCGAATCCGGCAAAAGACCCTCCACTCTACTTAATTTGTCGAGATCCTCCAATGTCCCACTATCTCGTTTCACATCAAATGCTTTGCCTGCCATATCCGGAACCGCAAAAGAAAGAGAGGAAGGCGGAGCTGGTGCCGAAGGAGAAGGACCAGCAGGTGCGACATTCTCGCCGCCAGAAGGATTCTGCTCGGATTCCCCCGAAACAGAGTCAGTTGAATCGGGCGTTTCCTCATTATCGCCGGAACCTTCTTCCACCTTAGAAGAAGCATCCTCGCCGGAATCAGATTCATCGGATTGATTGGACTTATTCTTTTGAGAATCAGTTGAGTCAGCAGACGGTTTCTTACTGGGTTCAGGATCCTGACCAAAGGAAGAAAAGGTTAAGCTTAGAACAGCAATCAGAAAAAGGATGCAGTCACTCCCGGATCGGTTTTTCCATTTAATAATCAAATCATTGCTCATTTTCGTAAAGCCTATGGTGAGGTAACAAGAGAATGGCTAATCCAGTTGGACTGAGAATAATCGAAGAATACTGCAACATTTCCTGCCGTTTGCTTCCAAAGCAACCAGTTGGATTGGTCGCTGGAATAAAAGTAAGGAAATGCAGCATCCGAAGTCCAAACCCAACCAAGTTGTTTCTGCCATAACCACAAACTAGCAGGATTTTCACCATATACGATCAACCAGCCAAAATCGGGATGATATATCCAGTCGCTTTCGGCGACGAAAAAGTCACCGAACCAACTTGAGCTCCACCAACCTGCTTTTCTGTCAACAGCTCCGACGACTGGCCCCAAGGAGCTGTGCTCCGTTGTAGCGAAGCGCTTTTGGGGGCCATAACGACGTCCTTCGGAGTTCTCTGCATAAGAGCGATAGTAGTACCTAGTGCCAAGCAGTAATCCGTCAACAGCAGCACTAAACGAACCCAGACCGGAACCTGAAACTATATGAGTCGTTGCATCGTCACCGACTGATGGATCAGGTTTGCGTCCGATGGCAAACCCCCTGCTGGAGACTCCTCCGGGGTCATCCCCGGAGTCATCAACATGTCCATGAATAGTTGCGAAGTTCATTCCTACCAAAGAGGGAGACTTCGTGTTGACTATAGGCAGAAATACATCCGTCAGACGAATTGAAAACGTGTCCTCAATGGATTCGCCCAAGGAATTACCAAGTCTTACGGATATTAGATAACTCGAATTGTCCTCATAGTTGAAGCTATGATTAGTCTTCAAGGTTCCATTAATCTCCAGAGAAAACATAGCGTTCGATGAAGTTGTGACATTTCCTTCAGGCGTGAATGAGAAGGAAACATTGGAATCATCTTTTACTTCAGTTGGATAAAACCGACCAACTATAGTAGCGACAGGATCGTTTTCGAAAAATGATTCTGATTTCTCAAACTGAAAGGATGATGGAAGATCGCTAACTTCTGTTACAGTAACGTTCACGGTAATTCGAGAAGAAGAATTGCCGTCACTCACTTGAACCTCAAAGCCGTCAATGCCAGAAAAATCAGCAATAGGATGGTAAGTTAAAACAGAGGGGCTCGAACCTTGCCCACTTACAGCAGCAGCACCTTGCGAAGGTGATCGAGAGAGTTTCCATGTTAAACGATCGCCGTCTTGATCATACGCAGACAATTGAGGGGTCGACCAGGATATTGGCGCACCATCTTCACTCATTACAACTGAGACGGAAGAACCTTGTGAAATTACTGGAGCATCATTGATTCCTTGAATTGTTACATTCACGGTTGTCTTGGCGGTGAGGTTCCCGTCGCTTACCTGAACCGTGAAACTGTCTGAGCCGGCGTAATCAGGGGTCGGTTGGTATGTGAATGTTTCAGGACTGCTGCCTATTCCACTGACGAAAACCGCTCCATGCGATGGTTGACTAAAAACGCTCCATGAAAGAACGTCGTTCTCACTGTCTACGGCGGCCAACCCCGGAGCAATCCACGAAATCGGCTTGCCATCCTCGCTCATCGTTACCGACAAGGACGAAC
>CAJQSI010000077.1 GCA_905612515.1 uncultured Opitutales bacterium
TGACGTTGAAGGCTCCGTCCAGCAAGAGCATGGACGCCGCCAAGTCGTAGGACTTCAAGTCATCGTCGCTTCGATCGCGAATCGCCATGTAGGCTTGTGGCGCAGGAAGACCGGCTTCGACGAGTTCGCGAGCAGAACGCCATTGAATTCGGGGATCCCGGCGAAGCTTCAACCGCTCGTTGGGCAAGGTGAAATCAAGTTCCTCCATTTGTTTGGAAGTTACGCTCCGGGGAACAGTCGAGAGAAAATAACTGTCCCAAAGGGCCTCGTTCAACAGATAGGAATGATCATAATGGTAGCCAGCATCGAGGCGAGCTTCGGTAGCCGTCCAGATATTGTCGCTTAGGTTTTTATAGAGGGCGTCGAGAGGAATGCGGGGATCGGCGAGCGAGTTGCCGATGGCATAGCTGGGTCTGTAACCCAGTCCACGCATGGCGTATTTCTCGTAGGAGGCTCCAATCTCGAATGTCAGGAATTCACGAATTAGTCTATGTGGTTTCGTGGAAAAGTCGACGTGTGAGAATTGTGCGAGAGAGCGAAAATGATCGTAGTCGTCACCCTTGGGAATTTCGAACAGGGCACCTTGAGTCACTCCGGATTGGTGTGAGTAGGCGATGAAGGGACTGTCGTGCGAAGCCGAACCCGAGACCGGTACGTCCCACTCGTCGATCGAAGCCCGTGCCTGATCGGTCCGGTAGTTCGGGATGGTTTGGAGTGAACCCGTCAACGGATGTTCTGCACTTTCGGAAAACTCATACGGAGTGGGGGAGAGGATGGAAGCCCGAGGGTTATAGTTGGCCAACCAGCGTATACGGCCACCTCTAGAGGATGTATCCTCTTTCGCGGCATATCGCATAACGAAGCGACGGCCGACGGATCCGGCCAATTCACTTGAACTGTAGCGATCGCTTGACTCGCGCTTGAGCAAGGGGAATTGCTCGGGTTCCAATCCTTCGTCTTGGAATCGCCCCATAGACAAAACCACCAACGGATCATTCGGTGTGCTGCCATCGGGAAGGAGGCTGGCATCAGTATCGACGGCACCCTTGAAGAGTGCAACATAGGTGTCGTTCTGATCCAGAAGAACTTCGCCGTGTGTGGGCTTTGCGTCACTGTCAAAGGTCTTGTCCGTTGGTTTCCAGTAGGTGTGACCACCGTGCCAACCCTCACTAAGAACATTCCCAGGGGCTTCCCCGATGCTGTATCCCGTGTATTTCCCTTCGCTGGCGGGAGTAAAGACAAGTGCCTCTCCTGCCTTTAATCCCGAAGCATTGTCGAGGACGAATCCAATTTTCTCACGCAACATACCGTCATACTTTGTGGCAATCTTCACTGAAGCGGGATAACCGGTGGTCGACTTTACCGTGCATATGCCGATGGTGGCTCCTTGGCAGTTGTGGTTTTTATGGTTTTCACTACGAAACTCCAAACGGGTTCTGTCCGAGGACGCCACAGCTGTGAATGTAACGTAATCCTGTGGGGCACCGTAGGTAAAGAGGTCCCTATTCCCCTCGAAGGTGGCCATGTCCACCCCGTCCCAAGAAACGATGCCGCTTCGCTTATCTGTGCGTGGATTGTCCTTGTTGATACCGAAAGGGAATCGCACTTCGTAAGTTTCCCCGGGCACGGTATCCATAAATGTCCAAATCTTCCCGGGACTACATGCGATGAGATCGATGCCTATGTTACCGTCTGTGTTGATGTGGGGCCAGCGGGAGTTCGGATAACCGGGATCAGGATTTGGCCCTTTGACGTCAACTCGCGCTTTGCGTTGGTCCAGAATCTCTCCATCGGGTCCTCCGGATTTACGGGGATACCAAAGATAGTAGTTACTTTCACAAACGTTCCGGTCGTTGTAATAGATGCGGTATTTGTCACCGAAACCATATTGCTCTCGGTTCCAGACAGCCACGGTGTATTTGGAGGGCGCTAGATCCACATTGTACGGATTCCACAACACCACAGCCGGCAAAATGTGCGAATGGATGCGGTATTTCCCGCCAGACTCCTTTTTGTAGGTTGGATAAAGAAAGAACTGGGCGCGAGATATCACGGGGTGAACACCCACTTTGTCCTCCATCTGTACCCGCGGAGCTATACTGCTGCCCGATGCGCGCAGGTTGTAATAGTCACGGAGTTGATCCCACAAGGGCCCACCAGGATCGATGCTTACGTCCTCCGTGCCGCATTGAATAATAGTCGAATACACCTTGCCCCTCTTCCATTGTCGGTAATGGCAGCGAGTTACTCCGGAAAGCGGGTTACCCTTGTTGTCGACAATCGTATGGTTGAAACCTGCAGGGGAGTTGTAGTTGAGCGTAAGGAGAACGTTGCCATCGCTCAGGCGTAATATGTCCAAACGTAGATCCCAGTCGTAATCATTCAAGTCCTCGATTAGAAGGGAGTAGGATTGCGTGCCGGAAGCCACCATCTTGCAGTAGCGGGAGGCAGTGGGATCTAGGGAGCGGCGGGTAGTGCCAGGACTCCAAGACCCTCCGCCGTTTTGCCGAATGTTGCAAAAAAGTTCATAGCCCTGAAGTTCCGGAAAACCCCTACCCGGAACAAACCCGCTTCCGCCACTGTTGCCGGATGTGGAATCGCTACCGATCGTCCCGAAGATTTGTTCCTCTCCCGTCAGTACAAGATTGCCTTCGGAGTCCTTTGCCTCGGGTTGCAGTCCTGCCGTCAGGTCGCGCCGCAAACCTCCACTCCTAACGTCAGCCAGCACGCCGTGTCCGTGAACGGTTACATCGTGAAATCGAGAGTGCATGGTTTCATCGCTGACTGCATTCGTAATTTCCGCGACTGATCCTTCATTAAGCAACCTTGGCCGAGATTTAGTCGGTACTTCAGATTCGAAATCCTCAAATCCGGGAATGACCGAAACGCCAAAGCCCGTCGAGGTGAGGGCGTCTTCGGTCCGAGGCATGCTGATTTTTGCCTTGAGACCCTCGTCGCCCACCCAGTAAGCGTAAAAACCTGAATTTTTGGGACTTCCAATTGGATCTCTTGAGCTGGCCGGATTAGTGTTCGAAATAAAATCCAATCCGACTTTCGTTACCCGTACCTCGTCTTCTACGGAAGAACCCTCTCCTGTATCTCCCACCAGCTCGACTCGCTCTTTGGAATCAAGGGGTAGAGACCCCGGGGCGAATGGATCGGC
>CAJQSI010000078.1 GCA_905612515.1 uncultured Opitutales bacterium
GTCCCCGCAGGCTTGTTCTCCTCCACGGAAGCATTGGATAAAGTGATGTCTTCGGGAAAGTGATTCGTAAGAAGCGTCTCGGGGTTGAGGAATAAACGGAAACCTCGCCGAGGGTCAGGATAGTCGGGTTCGTGGGAGAACCTGTGATCCGAACGCAAACGCCCGCTGATGTGGAACCAGCCGCCTCCGCGATTGATCCGCCTTGTGCCCGAGCTGGTTCCCAATGGATTTTCGGTATCATGAGTGGGGAAATCCGCTGTCAAATCGAGACACCACTCGTAGACGTTGCCATGCATGTCGTACAGTCCCCACGGGTTCGGCAACTTGGTACCGACCTCGTGCGACTTGGAACTGGAGTTGCTCTTGTACCATGCAAAATCACCAATGTTGGCATCAGTGTCACCAAACGAAAAAGAAGTGGTGGTTCCTGCACGGCATGCATATTCCCACTGGGCTTCCGTTGGCAAATCGAAGACGAGCCCCCCTGTCTTAGCCCTTAGTCTACCGATGAAACTCCCCTCTCCTGCCGTGGGTACCTTGGGCCAGGCATGAATCGCGGCATCACCGCGAATGTGCTCCCACGAGATGTTCGCCATAGGCCGACTCCCGCTTCCGGAGCCCAAGATATTTCCATAATGCCCCCCCGTGATCTCGTAAATGCCTGCATAGAAACCTCTGGTCAGAGTGACTAGTTTCTGCTCACGGACAAAGGTGCCGGGCGGGATCCACTTGAGCAGGATCTTGTCCGTCTTGTAAGTGGTGGAGTTCCAGTCCGATGGACGTTCGGCGAGGTAGGTCACCGGATAGTCTGTGGCGGTTGAACCGCCCGAGACGTCGACCACGACGTAGGGAGCGGTCTCGCTAGATTCAATGACGTCGGTCACGCTGACCGTGATGGCTTGGCCATCCGTCAGGACGCCGTCGGAGACGGCCACCTCCACCAGGTAGACGTTGTCCTCGTCAGCATCGCCGGGAGCCTCGTGGTCGGGGGCGGTCTTGAAGGTGAGAATGCCCGTGCTCGCGTTGACTTCGAACTTGGAGGAGTCCGCTCCCTCGGTAATTGAATAAGTGAGGGCGTTGCCGTCGGGATCGGTAGCGTTCACGTCCATGACGTAGGTTTGGCCTTCCCGCACGCTCACGGACGCCGCGACTGCACCGCCGTTGGAAGTAATTGAGGGGGGGGGCGTTCACATCCGTCACCGAGATCGCGAAGACCTTCTCGAAAGTGGCGTTCTGGTCGTCCGTCACGCGGACGCGAATGGAGTAACTACTCTTGGTCTCGTAGTCGAATCTTGCTGCCGTCTTCAGTTCATTTCCAACGATGTTGAAGCCGCCGTTGTCCTGCCCGCCATCCCCGGGAACAAGGGTGAAGGTGAAGACCTTCGGCTTTTCCAAATCGTACAACGACGCTACCTCGGCGACCGACAGAGCTCGGTCGTAGACACGGACATCATCCAGAGACGCATCGGAAAATTCTTCGGGGTTGCCACTGTTGTTGGTTGCGGCCAAATAGATCGCTTCCTGTCCGGGAGAGTCAATTGGGTTTCCAGTCGCATTGGCCGTCAGTTCCCAGTTTACGAAATTCGGGTCAAGGTTTCCCTCCATGTCCCCTCGCGTGCCATCAATCATTTTCGTACCCTTGTCGACTAACGTGGCTCGATAGACCCACCCACCGTTCCTTTGGAAGAGCACAGTACCATCCGAAATGGAGATAAGCTTGAAGTTTTGGTGGTTCGCGTAGTTGCTCCATTGCGGATAATCCGGCAAGGTGAAAACTCCGGCGAAGTCGTTGCTGTTGCCCTTTCGTTCAAGCGTAAGTTTGTAACGCAGCGAACTGTCGTTGGTGTAACCGACCCATGAGTTTGCAATGACAGTTGAATCAGTCGGCATCACTCCTTCACTACCTGAACCTGTCCATGGAATCGCTTCTCCGTCGATGAAAAGGCTGCTCAACTCATTATCCGCATCCAGAACCGTCCACACCACGTGATGCCAGTTGTCGGCGAAGAGGTCTCGTTTTGCGTAAGTTCCCCATCCCTTTCC
>CAJQSI010000079.1 GCA_905612515.1 uncultured Opitutales bacterium
ACTTCATTAATGGAGAGCTTTGGGGACGCCCGACAGAGGTTTTCTGGGGCGTACTCTTTCCACATGCTCCCGATTTTGCCGAGGGTATCGCCCGGCACCCATCTCAATTGTATGCCGCTGCCCTCGAAGGGCTTTTAACTTTCACTTACATTCAATGGCGGTTCTGGAAAACGGATATTTCGGCTCGTGTGCCGGGAAGGTTGTCCGGGGAATTTCTTATCGTATACGCCTTTGCTCGAATTGCCGACGAATTCTTTCGCGAACCGGACGCCTCTCTGATTCTGGGAATGTCGCGAGGTCAATTTTATTCTCTATTTCTTGCCGCCGGAGGAATTGCCTTGGTAATGCTGGCGGAAAAGATCGCCTCGCGAAAACAAGTAACTGGTGAATAAAAACACTGAAACCGAGGTCTATATTTCAGGTAAATTCAGCAAAACTCACTCCTTCACTCCCTTTACCTTTGACAGGTGAGGGGAAACCGGGACAAACCGAACAAGTACAATTAACGATTAGACGCACATGTTCGGCAACCTGTTTGGCTTTCTCTCAAACGATATCGGTATCGATCTCGGCACTGCAAACACACTCGTGTTCGTAAAGGATCGTGGCATAGTTCTACGCGAACCAAGCGTGGTTGCTCGCTACAAGACGAGTAAAAAAGTATGTGCCGTAGGAAACGACGCCAAGCGGATGCTAGGCAGAACGCCTGGTACGATCGAGGCGCTGAGACCGATGAAAGACGGTGTCATCGCCGACTTCGAGATTTCGGAAGCAATGCTCCGGTACTTCATCGAGAAAGTGGACAAAAGGAAACTTGTTCCACCTCGTGTGGTGGTTGCCGTGCCATCCGGCATCACCGCAGTTGAAAAGCGCGCAGTAAAGGACTCGGCCATTCGTGCCGGAGCCCGGGAGGTGCTGCTTCTTGGAGAACCGATGGCTGCCGCCATTGGCGCGGACCTGCCAATCGACGAAGAATACGCCAATATGATCGTAGACATTGGCGGAGGAACGACCGAAGTGGCTATTATTTCCATTTCTGGAATTTCATACCAACGAAGCATCAGGGTCGGTGGAGACGAAATGGATGAGGCCATCGAAGCCT
Organism: uncultured Opitutales bacterium; assembly: GCA_905612515.1. Taxonomy (GTDB): domain Bacteria; phylum Verrucomicrobiota; class Verrucomicrobiia; order Opitutales; family Seribacteraceae. The sequence goes on from CAJQSI010000079.1 coordinate 1,103, forward strand.
ATATGAAGCGAGCTTACGGGCTGCTCATTGGCGTACGAACCGCAGAAGAAATAAAGCTTACCATCGGGTCGGCCGCACCCATTGAAAGTGGTGAGCTTAGCATGGACGTGCGTGGACGAGATTCAACTGCCGGTCTACCTAAGACAATCCACATCACTTCACAAGAAATCCGAGAAGAGGCCTTCAACGACGTCATAAGCCAGATCGTGGAACTGGTGAAGAACGCCTTAGACCGTTGCCAACCTGAACACTCCGCCGATCTGATAGACAGAGGGATTGTAATGGCAGGCGGCGGAGCTCTTATTCGTGGACTCGATCAAGTTATCAGCGATGCCACGGGTTTGACCGTTCTTCAGGCAGATGATCCGCTTTGCTGCGTAGCACACGGCACCGGCAAATTTCTCAATCTCCTCGGTTCGCTTAGTCGCGAGCAAGTCGACAGGCTAGTCACCCAGTAAAGCCACGGCCTTGGCTAAGGACAAGTCTACCGAGCGAGCCAAACCGTTCCTCATACTGACTGGCTTTCTGGTAGTCTGGTGGTTGATCCCCGCCGGGTGGAAATTGGCGACCCGTTCAAGTTTTCGAGAATTTCAAGCTCCTGTCTGGGAGCTGGCATCCAGAGCGGAAGACCTAGGCGAATACTGGGGTCACTTTTCCGACTCGAAGAAAACCCTGATTGAGAAAGGTCGCGAAAACGCTAGAGGTTCGGCCGCACTCGAGGCTAAGCCATCCATTCCACAGATCAAACTCTTGAGAAGCGAAATCACACGCTTGGAAACTGCTCTGGCCATGCCTCCGGAACCTGGATTCAAAACAGTTGTGGCAAGAGTAAGCCGGCGAGATTTATCCGCTTGGTGGCAAAATGTGACCTTGCGTAAAGGCAGTGCAAAAAACCTCACGGTTGGAGCGGGAGTTGTTTCCGCCAACGGAGTGGCAGGTCGTGTCAGCGAAGTGGGAAACCGATGGGCTACGGTAAGGCTCGTCACCAGCCCACAATTTAGGATTGCAGCTCAATTTGAGGGAGACGATCGTCCCGTCACCTTTCAAGGGGGCGGGATTCCCCTGGGAGGCAAACCTTTCGGCGTCGTCCACAACGTACCTCATGACCTTTCCCCGATTGAGGGAAAGCCATTAATACTCCTTACTTCTTCATTAGGAGGCACCTTTCCCGCAGGTATTTCCATAGGGTTTGTAAATAAACTCGGAGGAGGGGAAAACGGTCTATTCAAGAGCGGAAGAGTTGAATTGGACGCACTTTTGGGCAAACTTCGAGAAGTAACCGTTCTATTGCCACGAAACGATTCATCCACCGATCGATGAAAAGGCATAACCTGTGCGTGCTTTTCGTCTTGTCGAGCAATTGTCTAGTACTTTTCCTTTTGTTCTCGTGGAATGATTACTGGGGGCGATACGGGATTTACTTTCATTTGCCAGGACTCTTTTTTCTGTTCGGGTCCACTCGATTGAGCAATCGCAACGGTGCGATGGTAGCATTTCTCACTGGCTTGCTAATCGACTCCACGACCACAAGCTACTTTGGTCTACATGCCTTTGGTCTGACACTTTGCCATTTGATCGCCCGCGAGGGAGGTGAAGGGATGAAGGCAACTCGAGGTCTCAGACCGCACATATATCAGCAGGTCGCAAATCTTTTTCTTATCGCTACTCTTTCCATCTCAAGCTTTGCACAATCAGCAGACACCGCATTTCAAGGCCTTGACCGGCTTTCCATCGACATCATTGCATCACAACTTTTATTGATCCCCCTAGGAGCTTGGTTTCTTGCCTTCCAAAACAACCTGCCGCAATTTGAAGGAGTGGAATCGAGCTCACATCCAGTTACCCAATGATTGCCGAGAAGCATGTCCCCGAGGCAAGACGTCTTCGTCCTATTTTTGTCCTGTGCGGTATTCTGCTCCTAATCCTGGCAACCACGCTGGGCTATCGCCAGTTGTACCAAGCATCAGAATATCGAGAACTCGAACGCAAACAAGCCCATCGACGAATTCTTCGCCCGGGGCCCAGAGGGGATGTGTTGGATCGTGACGGGCGACTGCTCATCGGTAACCGAGCACACTACTCAGCGGTGATCAAGCTCGAGATTCTACGTAAAGAAATCCAGTTGGAGAAAATCAAACTTGTTCGCAAGGCACGTCAATTAAAGCAGTTACTCCTAGAACAAACCTCCTTGCCCTTTGAGACAGCGATGGCGATTGCCCGAAATCCCGGTTTCGGTTTACCAAGCCAACGCCAAATTCATCTTCACGGAGAGGCGGAGAGCCAAAACCGAGTGAAGATCCATTGGCAAGGAAAGCGCCTGACTGTAAATCAAAGTCGGACGGGAAAGTGGTCATCGATCATTTCATCACATAACCCAAACCTTCGGTCGAAAATCTTAATAGAAGGAGCGAGCACAGGTGTCACAGTCGATTTAGCGGGACTGTGCAAAATAGCCTTCGAGACAACGTCCCAAGGTGGATTGTCTTGCAACCCGGAGCACTCGTTAAGCATCAGCGGGATTAGTTTGGAATGGAAAGCTCGCCACGCCGTGATACAAAAACACCTTCGCCTAATAAATCAGCTCTGTGGGCGACAGGAGAAGTTGTCGATGGGTCAACTAAAGTTGCATTGGAATCGTCGACTAGTTTTGCCGATGGAACTCGCAGGGGACCTAAAACCCGAGGAATACGCTGTTCTCCTCGAAGGTATTCCGGTAGATTCTCCAGTCAAAATAGTGACCGAAGCAGTACGGTACTACCCTTATAATTCTGCGGCATCCCATGTACTGGGTTATGTGGGAAGCGGGTATAAGTCGGACGTCAATGCCATTCCGGAAGCTGACCTAGCGACATTCGAGCTAAAAGGCAGAAGAGGAAAAGCAGGCATTGAAAAATATTTTGATAAAAAGCTTCGTGGTCAGGATGGGGGCGACATATGGAGGGTCGATCCAATGGGTTCGAAATTTCAACAGGTTAAAGAAAAGCAACCTCGCAAAGGAGAATCTCTACGCCTAAGCTTGGATGCCGAACTTCAAGTGGCCACCGAGACAGCTTTAAAAGGAATTATTGGGCGAGTGGCAACCCATAGGACACTACCTGACCAAGATTGGCGTAAAGCAATTCTTCGGCTTACTCGATCCGCAATGAGAGATGCCGGAGAAAAAGAAGAGGCTGCCGAACTCCTGTTGCAAGCCTTTCTGGACGCTCCCGTTCCTCTTGGTGCGGAAGAGGCTTCGACAGTTGCTGGTTTCGAGGGCACGCAAAAAGATGCAGAACGCCTGTTGGGAGTACTCTATTCCCGCGGTGTGTTGGAAAGGCTGAATACCTCCTCCAACCGATATGTCACTGCCCCGCCACCACCCACTCCTGGAGCAGGAGTCATGATCGAGGTAGACACTGGCGAAATACTGGTACTCGCAAGCAAACCTGATTATGACCTCAATAATCTTTCTCCAAGAATTTCCAAAAAGACTTTTCAAGACATACAAAGAAATCAAGCATGGCTTCCAAGAGCCATTCACTCAGGCTACTCCCCAGCGTCCACCTTCAAGCTCATCACCGCAATCGGCGCGCTAAGGGCAGCAAAGCTCACACCGGAAACCATCAGTGAGTGCGATGGGCAGTACAAAGGCATGAAATGTCACATCCATCCGGGACGACACGGAAAAATGGATTTCGTTAATGCTATTTCCCAAAGCTGTAATGTCTTCTTCTACCATGCAGGCCAAGACCTTGGGCACGAACTGCTAATTGACGAAGCCAAGCGCTTCGGGATGCACGAGCAACCCTCAATCGAACTTCCCTCTCTCCCTGATTCCCCCATTGTTCCGGATCCCGAATGGAAAATGAAACGCATCGGCGTAAAATGGACATTGGAAGACACCTTCAATGTCTCCATAGGTCAAGGTGGGCTTCGTCAAAGTCCTCTCCGCATGGCTTGCTTCGCGGCGTCTCTGGCTCGCCGAGAAACTCGCACACGCCCTACCCTCCTTCATCAGGAACCTTCAGCCCGCATCGACCACGGCGGAGCCCCTATCGGTCTGCAATCCGAGCATTACGACGCCCTCGTCGAGGGAATGCACAAGTCCGCCTCCATCGGCACGGCTCGCCGCGTTAAAGTCCCGGGCGTCGCCATCGCAGGCAAGACCGGTACGGGTCAGTGGAGAAACAACAACATGAAATTAAACGTCGCTTGGTTTATCGGCTTCGCACCAGTGGACAAACCCGAGGTAGCAGTAGCCGTGCTCGTCGAGGGCATTGTGCCCCAAGACAACATTCAAGGAGGTCTTACGGCAACTCCGGTGGCCCAAAAGATGTTTCAGGCGTACTTCGAAAAGAAGAATAAAAATCTCGCCGAAAATCGATAGCAATCACTCAAATCCTTTGACCCCGACGATTTAGGCACAAGCAGTTCATTCGTTCAAGACGACAACCACTCACAAAAGCACAAAGATGGTCGCAACATATTCCACTATGCTCCCATTGGGCACCAAGGCTCCGAAATTCTCTCTGCCAAACGTGCTCGAGGACTCCACCGCAACGCTTGATCACTTTCCGCATGCAAAGGCCTATGTATTAGCCTTCGTCTGTAACCATTGCCCTTTTGTAAAGTTAATAAGAGATCACCTTGCTGATTTCGGTAATTCCGCTCTGAAAAAAGATGTCGTGATCTTTGCCATATCCAGCAACGATGTAGAAAACTACCCCGATGACAGTCCCGCAAAAATGGTGATTGAAGCGAAAGAAGCGGGCTACGCGTTTCCATACCTTTATGATGAATCTCAAGAGGTCGCTAAATCTTATAACGCGGCGTGTACTCCAGACTTCTTCTTATTCGACTCAAATCAACGCCTCGCCTACCGAGGCCAATACGATGACGCTCGTCCGGGCAACGGGAAACCAGTTACGGGAAACGACTTGCAGTTAGCGCTAGATGCGGTTCTTGCCGGCAAAGAGGTGCCCGAACCCCATAAACCAAGCATCGGTTGCAACATTAAGTGGAAACAAGGGAATTCCCCCGATTATTTTGGGTAGTCGACAAGAATCAAGACAGGGAAGAACTGACTATTTCGAAGTCATTACGTAGACTCCATCCCAATCATCGCCTGGGGGGTTATCCTTCATTACCTGGCAACGGTCTATGAGAATCATGGAGGGATTGTCCTTAACCCCAGGGGTGACCCCCGGCTTGTTTGGCTCAAAGCCTTTCGCCTTCTCAAACATCTTAAGGGCTCCTTTCCAGTCTTGCAGCAAATACTTGTCGATGCCCTGCTGAAAACAATCAAGACAATCTTGAGTCTCTTGGGTAAGGTCGTTTTTAAAACCAGTCGGTTCATACATAGAGACGGGCTGTGAACGACCTTTGACAACGATCTTATCAAGATAACGGTAGGCAATGTCATCCTTAGTCGGCATCGCGGCATCTCTGGTTTCCTCGGTAATCATGATGTAGGCGCCATAGGCCTTGGCACCGCTTTCACAACGAGCCGCTAGGTTAACCATATCTCCCATCATGGTGTAGTTAAAGCGGTCGAGTGCTCCCATATTGCCCACGGTAGCGGTACCGGTATTACATCCGATTCTGGTCTGCATCTTGGAAACAAGCTCATGGCAAGCACCCCACTTCTCTGCCTCAGTGGCCCATTTGTCTCGCAACTCAAGTTGTCGAGCCTGCATCAACAATGCAGTTTTAACCGATTGGTAAGCATGATCATCCATTGGTATGGGAGCGCCGTACATGCCAACAATAGCGTCGCCGATATACTTGTCCAAGGTCCCACGCTCCTCTTGCAATATGTTGGTCATGGCAGTGAGGTATTCGTTCATGAGATCCACGAGTCCCGTCGGAGTAAGTAACTCGGAAAAACTGGAGAAAGCCTGCACGTCGGAGAAAAAAGCAGTGATCTTGGTCTCTTGACCACCGAGAGAAGGTTCCTCTCCCGACTCGATCATTTGATCCACCAGATCCTGCGAAACATAGCTGCCAAACATGCCCTTGAGCCGACCTTTGGCTTTCTGCTCGATCACTAGCATAACGCCAAGTCCAACAAAAGTCGTGCTCAGTCCGGCGCAAGTCGGGGCAACTATCGGCCAAAGAACATGTGTCTCGGAAAACATGAAAAAAGCCATAAAAACATAGCCAACTTGAAGGAACAAGCCACCGATCTGCACTAAACTGGCCTTGGGTCCACTATACACAGAGATAAAAGCCATCGCCAGACAGCATCCAAGAGTGACCAAATGATCCACCCATTCGGGCAATCGTTTCAGATAGAGACCGCTCGTAAGGGTTTTGACGAGGTTACCGTGTACACTCACCTTCGGAACGTCGACAGAATCGAAAGGCGTTGGAGCCAAGTCCTGAAAGGTCTTTTCCTCTGGACCGATGAACACAATAGCATTGTTGAATTTTGTGAAAAAGGCATTCAATAGTTCGAGCTCCTTGAGCACCTTTTTACGCTCTCCCTCATTGCTCGCTAGAGCAGCTTTGATCTCTTCCATTTTGGCCAAAGCCTGTGGATGCTCGGGATTCTCTTTCAAAACCGACTCTATTTTAGGGATGAAATCATCTTGAATTTTGGCGAGCATTCCATCGATTTTCACCAAGTCGCTTGCACGTTGGGAAAGATAGCGATCGAAATCGAGGACATCCTTCATCCCACACATCGGGTTGTAGAGAGACTCCAAACCCACGGGCAGGAAATAATACTCGATAGCGACCGTTAGCGCCAACAACTCCTCGAAGCTCGGAGCATCCTCGGCAGGTGACTCACCAGAAGCAGCCTTCACGAGTTCGCTAGCCACAGTAACATGCTCCTCCGCCACACCTATTTCGGAAAGTACTTGAGACAATTTTTCATCTTCTGCCGGAGCTTTGACATCTTTGACACGTGAGATAAAACCACGTATGATTTCAGGGACGAGAGCCACGTACTCTTTGTATCTCTTGCCGCCATAGAGCTTGCGAGCCTCACGAAGCCCGACAACCTCTGGGATTCGGGCCGACCATCTGGAAAACCAATTAACTTCCACAAACTGTTTCTCGTTCATGGGAGCGTTCACTAATTCTTCACCGTCTCGACTAGCGAGGACAAGACGCTTGCCGTCATTAGAAACATTTACCGCATCGTGATCTAACCCATAGTAAGCAAGTAGAGTCTCAAGTCCGAGAGTGTAATAATTCCGTTCATAGTTAAGAGGCATCTCGTTAGGAAGTGATTCAACCAATGAACCATTCCCTTTTTCTTCCGGATGCTTGGACACAAGCCGCAATCGCCCATCCGATTCAATCAGTTCGGTTTCGAAACCGCCCTGAAGGAACAACAGATTCTTCTCCTTTTGTGAAAAGTCGCCTTGGATAGCCTCAAGTTTCGCACGGTTCTCCGCCAAACCTTTGGCTGCATCAGTCAGTTTCAGGGTTAAAGAGCTCAGCTCTGCGGAAGTCTGCTTGATGGTTGATCGGATCTCTGCCACACGCTTATCGTCGACAACAAATTGGACAGTGCGTCCACCTTTTGTGTTTTTGCCTCCACTTGTGGATTCAGAAAGCTGTGCGGCAAGCTCTGCACGCTCTGCCTCACGAGCTTTCAATTGCGGTTCCACAACTGCGGCAAGAGCGGGATTCGCGTTCAAGGTCGTCCGGAAATTGCCAATAACCTCGACCAGTTCGCTGATTTTGGCCTCTAGCTTTGCTAAGGCAACGGGACCGGGTTGATCTTGCGGAGAAGGTTTGGGCGTATCTTTCTTCAACTCAGCCAACTTGGAAATCAATTCAGAGCGCTCCTCCTCTCGAGCTTTCAATTGCGGTCCCACAACTGCAGCAATTGCGGGATTCGCGTTCAAGGTCGTCTGGAAGTTGCCAATAACCTCGTCCAGTTCCCCAATCTTGGCCTCTAGCTTTTCCACTTCCTCCGAAGAAACGCTAGAATTATTCGAGTCAGAGACTACATTCCCATTAAGAGCTACTGCCAATTCAGCCTGTAGTTTTAAAATCTTTTGCTCGAGTGTATTTGTCCCTTCACCCAAAGATGCCAACAAAGCACCGCTCGATGCCAGATCTTGTTGAACCGCTTCCCTTTTTGTTTTCAAATTAGCGAGAGAAGCCTGAATTTCACTAATTTCAGCCGAGTTACCCGTGAGTAAATCGAGGGCAAGTTTTTTTCGCTTTCCTCCAAGCACATTATAGGCGTGCGCCTTTCCGCCGCCCGGGAACCACAAAGGCACCCATCGAGGGACATTGTCGACGGTACGATACGGAATGACCGTTATAGAACCGATACGACCAAGGTACTCTCCATCGACATAACTCTGCATCGGATATGTCGGAGCTTCAGGATAAGGATATTTGCCTTCGATGGCAGACTCATCGAAACCTTCTTTGAAAACCGGGGGATTGGCGCTGACGTCGGGAACCTTCATTAGCATCGTCTGAACTCCAGTATACCCTGCTCCCAGCACAACGCGGTCCGGATATGCGGCCACAAGTTCACCGACAGCGCCGTCACTTCGGTAGACGTTATCCTCGGGAACCATCCGAGATGCGCTCTTGGGGGAGAACAAGAAGTCAAAGGCAACCACGCGAGCATTCCCCCTTTCCAGCAAAACCTTAGCAACGTCACGGAAAAACGCCCTATCCCATGGACGTTCGCCCACACCCTCCATCTCGAGAGTCTTGGCATCGAAGTTCACATACATGACCTGAGGCACTCGGGGAACCGTTTGATTCCCATCGACTCTCACGGGATCATCCGCATCAGACGCCTCGCGATGCGACACTTCCCCGCGAAAGAGACCAAATGGATTCCAAGTCATGCGCTGATCCAAGGTCCAGACTTTCCACCCATCAAGTACGCCATACGAATTGAGAGCAATCCAGAGACAGGGCACCACCATTAAAACGTAGAACGTTATCTTTGATTCTTTGCTAAGCTTAAACATGACAATCGAGATCGATGGAGTTGATGATGATTAAAAGATTCTAAAAATCACCTGCTGACACTCGGCAAGTGAAAAGCAAACTTTCGAAGATTAATGACTTTAAGGAAATCATTTCGCTTGGACAATAGCAAAGCTTCGTTACGCTTATATATTTCCATTCTTATCGAAAATTAAATATGCAACAGGATTCCATATCATCTCAAATGCCTCCCGCTCCCGAACAACAAGAAAAGATGCGGACCGAAGCCGCTTGGGTAGAGCTACTGCGACGGGAAATCGGGCGCGTTATCGTTGGTCAAAAGTATTTGGTCGACCGACTTATCATAGGTCTCTTGGCAAATGGCCACGTACTTCTCGAAGGCGTACCGGGATTGGCCAAAACCTTGGCCGTAAAAACACTTTCCCGATGCATACGGGCTGAGTTCAAGCGCATCCAATTCACTCCCGACCTACTCCCCGCAGACGTCGTGGGCACCTTGATATACAGTCCAAGCAAGGGTGAGTTCACAACGAAGAAAGGTCCTATCTTCACCAACCTTTTGCTTGCAGATGAAATCAACCGAGCCCCTGCAAAGGTTCAAAGCGCTCTTCTCGAAGGTATGCAGGAGAGGCAAGTGACCATCGGCGACGTCACTTATCCTCTGCCAAAACCTTTTCTGGTCCTTGCCACGGAGAATCCGATCGATCAAGAAGGCACTTACTCTCTTCCCGAGGCTCAAATGGATCGATTCATGTTGAAGCTCGTTGTAAACTACCCAAATCGAGAAGAAGAACTGAAGATCTTAGAAGCCAACGCAAACGTTAACGTTGAGCACGAGGTCAGCACGGTGGTCGAAGCAGAAACTATTTTTAGGTCTCGTGAATTGGTGGATGAAATCTATGTGGACGAAAAGCTCAAGGGGTATTTAGTGGATGTGGTACTTGCCACGCGAGATCCTGCAAGTTACGGAGCTTCCGAACTGGAAGCCTTTATTCGATTCGGAGCATCGCCCCGAGCCACTATCAGCTTGGCTCTTGCATCCAAGGCGTTCGCATTCATGCAAGGGCGCAGTTTCGTGACCCCTCAAGACATCAAAGACATCGGATTTGACGTACTCAGGCACAGAGTCATCGTAAGTTATGAAGCGGAAGCCGAGAATATAACCAGCGACGACGTGATACGGAAAATCTTCGAAACCGTACCCGTACCCTGAATCCACCAGCTTTGTGCCAGGTGGTAGAAAGCCTACCCCGATCGAGGACAATATAGGATGGAAGAACCCGACCAAGAGTTCACGCGCCAGATTCTGCAAAAGGTGCGACAAATCGAGATTCGATCGAACCGATTGGTCTCGGAAGCACTTGCGGGATCATACCATAGCGCATTCAAAGGTCAGGGCATAGATTTCGAGGAAGTACGAGAATACCAGCCGGGGGATGAAGTCCGATCCATCGATTGGAACGTAACCGCGAAGATGAACGCTCCCTTCGTGAAGCAATATCGTGAGGAGAGAGAGCTCACGATCGTGCTAGCGGTAGATATAAGCGCTAGCGGTTCCTTCGGCTCAATAGAGCAAAGCAAACGAGAGCGACTCGCCGAACTGGCCGCGCTCCTCGCATTCTCGGCTGACCGCAACAATGATAAAATCGGTCTAATTCTTTTCACCGACGAAGTGGAGCACTACCTGCCTCCCGCCAAAGGACAAAAGCACGTTTTACGTATTCTCCGTGAAATTCTCTTCAACGAAACCAAGGGTAAAGGAACCGACCTTAGAGGCTGTCTTCGCTTCCTCAACAGAGTGATGCGAAGACGATCGATCGTGTTCTTGCTTTCCGACTTCATGATACCCGAAAATGGGGACGAGGAGGAACCCGCCGAGGATATCCTCTTCAAGGAACTTTCAACGACGCGAAGACGACACGATCTCGTTTGCGTCCGCGTCGAAGATCCTCGAGACACCGAATTGCCGGACGTCGGGCACATTCTTCTTGAAGATTTGGAAACAGGAGAACTCATCGAGGTCAATACAACCGACAAGGCCTTTCGTCAGCGTTACTTCGAAAGATCCCGCGACTGGGTAGAGGGTTTCGAAAAACGACTTCTTAGGCGAGGCATCGACTGCTTTGGTTTATCCACGGACACCGACTACGTTAACCGTTTAAGAGAATTCTTCAAACTCAGGGAAAACCGCCGAAGAGGATGATGTTAGGGGCATCTCCAAAATTAGCGCTCTTGTCCCTTTTTAGCATCGCAACAAAGGGAATTGGTTACGCACAAAATCAAAATTCCTATCTAGAAAAGAAAAGAGAACGAGACGAACCTGTCCCCCTATACAAAAGCATCTCTGAAATCTTAACGGAAAACTGGGGGATTCTGGCTCTGGTTGGAGGAATCGCCATAACAATAGTTTTCGTCTTTTGGTTGAAACGGCGGTTGAACAAAGGTGAAACTGCAGAAACTGCGATCCCCGCACGCGATCCTTACGAGGAGGCCATCGAGGCACTGGATGCCCTAGATGCGGAATGTCATAGAATGGATGCAAAGCCTTTTGTGTTCCGTCTTTCGGAGGTGCTTCGCGTGTACGTCGAGCGCTGCTTTGCTCTTCCTGCAATGGAACTGACAGGCGAGGAATTCCTCCGAGAAGTAGCGGAGCACAAGTTTTTCCGCAAAAGATACGACGACCTCTTGCACGAATTCGTAGATCGTAGCGATATGGTGAAGTACTCGAGAGAAAGCATTGACGGGGAGGGGCTTCGATTGTTGCTCGATTCCGCCGTGCATTTTGTGAAAGACTCTCACCGTCGACTGGAAGAAGAAGAAGCAACGCAAACCAAAGACCAACCGTCGGAGGGAACGAAATGAACCCTTTCGAGTACTGGGAACGCTTTCGATTGGCAGAACCTCACTGGTTGTGGTTCGTCCTAGTGATAATAGCCCTAATCATCGTAAGGCTTCGACAGAAGCAAAGGCATTCCACTCTCAAGTTTTCATCGTTGGTCCTCTTGCGCGGTGCGGAACCAAGAAGCGCTTGGCCTGCTCGTTTGATTCCACCAACCTTTCGATTATTCGCTTTGGTCTGCCTTCCAATCGCGCTTGCTCGACCACAATTGGATGAAAGTACTCGCACAATTCAAGAGAGTGGCGTTGATATAGTTCTGGCAGTTGACCTTTCCGCGTCCATGCTTGCCTTGGACATGAGCAAGAGTCCGAGCGAACCCATCACCCGCCTCGAAGTAGTGAAACGAGTGATCAAGGACTTCGTCTCCATGCGAAAGCACGACAGGATCGGATTGATAGGTTTTTCCGTAAACCCCTACTTACTCTCCCCCCTGACCTTGGACAAGGAACACCTGCACCGCAATCTCGACCGCATGCGAGTAGGTCTCACGCTTCAGACGGGAACAAACATCGGCGGAGCTTTGGGTGAAGGTATCAACCGCGTTCGAAAACTGGAAGCAAAGAGCCGCATCGTCATTCTTCTGACCGATGGCAAGGACGATCCACCACCCCGTCACAGCCCACTGGTTTTCGCAGAAGGCGCGAAGGAAGACGGAATAAAAATTTATACAATTGCAGTAGGCCAATCGACTCGAACTCGAACCTACATCTATGACAGACGGACGGGGGACTTGCTGCGCAACTCCTCCGGAAATCCGGAAGTGACCATTGCCAATTATCCGGTGGACAAGGAAGTACTTCGCAAAGTCGCCGAAACCACGGGAGCCAAGTTCTTCGAGGCAGGAGACGAAACCGCTCTTCGTGATATCTACGAAGAGATAGATCAACTAGAAAAAACTGAAGTAGCATACGAAGTGAACGCTCTCTACAAGGAACTCTTCCATTGGCCTTTGGCTGCAGGAATTATTCTTCTTTTGATTGAAATAGTCCTGTCGCGAACTGTATTCTTAAGGATTCCATGAATCTCTTTGCCCATCCAGAATGGCTTTTGTCCGGCCTACTTGCAACCACCGCGGTCGGATTCTTCCTGTGGTGGTCGGAACGACGGAAGATTCGCCGATTGAAGAAATTCACAGCAACCAAGCTACTTTCCAAGCTAGCCGAATCTCACTCCAAACCAAAGACCATCACGCGAAACGTCATATATGCCGTTGCCATTCTCTTACTTTTCTTGGCACTGGCTAAACCCCAGTGGGGCAAAAGCCAACGGAAAGCGATCCCGACCGGAATCGATGTGCTTCTCGCCTTGGACGTGTCACGAAGCATGCTCGCCCGCGACGTACGACCGAACCGGATCGAGAGGGTCAAGCTAGGCATTTCCAATCTCCTCGAAAAAGTAAAGGGTGACCGACTGGGTCTCATCGCTTTTGCAGGAACCTCTTTTCTTCAATGCCCGCTCACCCTCGACCACTCCGCTTTTCGCCGAACCTTGCGAGAAATGGAAGTCGGCGTAATTAAAAACCAAGGTACCGACCTCTCCCGACCGATACAAGAGGCCGCTAGATCTTTTTCCGAGGATGACAGCGACCGTTTCCTCATACTTATTTCCGACGGGGAGGATTTGGAAGGGGAAGGCTTGAAGAAAGCCAAGGAAAGCGCCAAGGAAGGTGTGCGGATTTACACGATCGGAATTGGAAGCAAAGAAGGGGCTCGAATCCCTCTTGACCCCATGCCTCAGAAGGCACGCAATTTCCTTAAGGATCCGGCAGGAAAGGCCGTCGTCACAAAGCTCGACGACACATCCCTGCGGGCCATCGCAGAATCAACCGGCGGCAAGTACTTCCAACTGGGACCCACCGGCGAAGGTTTGGCTAGAGTTTTTGATGAACTTCAAGCAATCGGACACCGCAAACGTCACGCCATTCTCTCACAGGAACTTCCAATCGAACGTTATCAACCTTTTGTGGCATTGGCTATGCTCATGCTTGCCACCGAGTTTTTGCTTGGCAACCGACGACGGATTCGGGCGATTGCCCCCTCGCTCGCATTGATGATATTGATCTTCCTCTCTGGCTGTTTCCGCAGGGACAATATAAAAAGAGCTGAGGAAGCCCACAAAAACAAGGAGTTTGAAAAAGCTGCCGCCTATTACGAGGCAGAGATAAACGCCACTAAAAGTGAAGACAAGCAGGTTGACCCACGCCTTCATTTAAACGCCGGCCTCGCTCATCTGGATGCGGGCAACCTTGAAAAAGCCGAGACTTTCCTCGAAAAAGCTCTGGACGGAACCGTAGATGAGCCCTCCCTTCAATCTACAATTCTCAATGCTCTAGGGAACCTTCGATACAACCGAGCCAATCAAGCTCTGGATCGGACAGACGTAAAGTCTGCTCGCGAAGCGTGGGAAAAGGCCTTGCAGCACTACGAAGCGGCCATGTCTATTGACGACAACCCAAAGGCCAATGTGAACAGAGACGAACTGGCCAAACAAATCGAAAGCCGAATCAAGTCGTTGCTCTCTCTCGTTTCAGGTATTGCATGGAGAGACGTCGACGGAAACGGACGACCACAAGAGAAAGAACCGCGATTGCCGGGCAAAATCTATTGGGATCAAAACAACGACGGCGAACATAACGCTTCTTCGGAGCCTTTTGTCGAAACCGACGAGAAAGGTCGGTACGCCATCGAGTGGATTTCCGCTACTTACCCCACTTCCTTTCAACTTGGATGTGTTCCCGCCGAAAGTAATGGCACAAAGGGCGTCACTCTTCTTCCCTTAC
>CAJQSI010000080.1 GCA_905612515.1 uncultured Opitutales bacterium
ATCTTGATGCTCTTGAAGCTGTCTTGTCTAGAGTAAAGCCGACATTGGTTTACACGATTCCAATTTACCAAAATCCCAGTGGATGTAGTATGAGTGTGGAGCGGCGCAAACGATTGATCGCCTTAAGTCAGGCGCATGATTTTTTGATTATGGCAGATGAGGTTTATCATTTACTTTCCTATCATGGTGCGCCCCCAGCGGCCTTCGGCACGATGCTGGTTGGGGATACAGTCTTGTCTGTCGGTTCATTTACGAAAATACTGGCCCCGGGGCTGCGACTGGGTTGGATACAAACTAGCAATAAGCGGGTCCAGCAATTGACTAAGGCCGGCTTGGTGAACAGCGGCGGTAGTATTAATCAGTTCACTTCCATGATTGTGAAGCAAGCCCTTGATTCCGGGATGGCGCAAAAGCACCTGGCGGAGCTACGCACCGTCTACCGCGAGCGGGCTGATACGATGGATGCGACATTAAGGGAGCAGTTGTCCGCTCATGTCAACTGGATCAAACCTGAAGGTGGTTACTTTTTCTGGTTAAAGCTGATTAAGCATGTCGACGTCGAAGCATTACGAGAACGTGCGAGTGCTTTGCAAGTGGAATTTCATCCGGGTGCTCTTTTTTCAAATAACGACGGTATGCAAGATTATATCCGATTGAGCTTCGCTTATTATAAGCAAGAATCGATTCGCAGTGGTATCGCCCGGCTCAAAACAGCGTTTGAGTAGAATAGCTTTCGAAGTCGAAAAATATTGTAGACTATGCTAGAAAAAATTGTTGTACGCGTGATGATTTCTCCAAAGTTGTGGACAAAAGAATCAACCAAGAAGATAGAGAGCCATGACTACAGATAAAATAGAAACCAAGGTATTACAGCCTAGCATCCTTTCATTTTTAAAGGATCTACCAAACTTATGTTCTTTATCAGGTTTGGCATGCACAGTTTTAGCTATCTATTTCTGTTTCAAGGGCGTTTACGAAGCAGCAATGATTGGCATGATCTGGGCCGTTGCTTTTGACTGGGCGGATGGACTTATCGCACGAAGGATGAAAGGACGGACAGATAACGACCGGACTTTTGGTGGGCAACTTGATGTGTTAATAGACATTGTGAGCTATGGAGTCGCTCCGGCCATTCTTCTGCTGAGCTATGGAGAATTCGCTCCTATATTTCTAGCCGGGGCCTTTATAATGCTCTCTGCCAGTGCGATACGGTTGAGTTATTTTAGCACATTTGGCCTTTCTGGCGGGTCGAAATACACGGGACTGGCTCTCGATAACAACAATATAATACTCGTTTTCATATTTATGTTTGAAGGCATTTTTAGTGTGGGAATCTTTTCTGCCATTCTTTATGCCAGCGGACTAGGACTCGCGGCATTGAATGTGTCCCAAATCAAAACGCCGAAACTTTCTGGTAACCCGGTCAATGTTTATCTTCTTGCCATATACACTCTTGGAATGACGTGCGCCTATGGT
The DNA here is from genome assembly GCA_905612515.1 of uncultured Opitutales bacterium. Taxonomy (GTDB): domain Bacteria; phylum Verrucomicrobiota; class Verrucomicrobiia; order Opitutales; family Seribacteraceae. The sequence goes on from CAJQSI010000080.1 coordinate 1,477, forward strand.
TGGAAACTTTTCTAGAGAGTGAAGGAATTAGCGAAACAAAATAGTACAATGGTAGTATACACGGTAGGCACGTTCGATTTGTTGCATGTAGGTCACCTGGCTTTACTAGAATACTGCAAAACATTAGGCGATGTCGTGGCGGTTGGAGTCGCTTCCGATAGTGTGGTGAGTTCTTACAAGCCCAATGTCCCGATTATTCCCCTCGATCAACGAGAGGAGATGCTGAAAGCTTTAGCCTGCGTCGATATTGTACGTCCCTACCATGAGCTTGAGTATGTATCCGCTTGCAAGGAATTGGATGTCGATGTTTTCGTAATTGGAGCAGATTGGGGGGACAAACCCCATAACATCGAGGTGGAGTCTTACTTGAAAGCCAAAGGGAAAAAGATTGTTCAAGTTCTCTATAACCCCCGGACTTCATCCACTAAGATAAAACAAACTGTCATAGATCAATCTTATAGGGGCAAGTATATCGAACATGTAATTGCATAAAATAGACGGCAATATTCTGGTTAATGATAAGCATAACAATCACATGCACTCGGACAGCAAAAAGCGGTGCTCGTTCCTCGCCCTGCTTTTTGTTGCCGGTGATGTGAAGCATTCGCAATGAAGATGATGGAAAGACACCAGTCGCATGCTTCAAATTACCCACTGCGGAAAGGATCAGTATGAAGGCAAATATTACCTTTGTTTTTTGGATGGTCTTGCTAGCCTCATGGACTCAATGTCTGGGGGCGGCAAATGGTTTTGAAAAAGAAACGATAAAATCGTTGGCAGATCGCGTTCGTGATTTTCAAAAGAGCCAAGGCACTCGGCCTGTCGACACGGTTAATTATGTGCTTGGGACACAAACCATTGGTGTAAAGTACACGTTCACCAAAAGTACAGGCTTGGTCGAGACCGCGCAGCGCATTCATGAAATGGGCTCGAATATCCTCAAGATCAGCATAAGCAGTCGCTACACGGATCAGTACGGCCTTGCCAAGCATGATGGCATCCAATCTCTTGTGGATTTGGTGAATAAGGAGCCATCCTTAAAGACGGTATTGGATATGCCTTTTGCTTATTATCACCTCTGGGTTTATCCGTTCGCCCATGACGCCGCCGCGTGGCGGGACGGTCTGTCGGAGAAGGAGCGAGATGAGGCGTACAAGGAGATCTACGACCTGGCTATGTATCTCCTCGAGACCTATCGTGGCACGGGGAAGACGTTTCTCATGGGGCATTGGGAAGGGGACTGGCTCCTTCACGCATACTACGACCGCAAGCAGGATCCCGTGCCCCAGGCGATCAAAGGAATGATTGACTGGCTGAACGTGCGCCAGAAGGCGATTGAAGATGCAAAGCGACAGATGGGAGCCACAGACGTTCACCTTTACCACTATACGGAAGTTAATCTGGTCCAAAAAGGAATGCAGGGCGGGAAATGCGTGGTAAATGACGTCCTGCCTTATACGGCCGTGGATTATGTCTCATACTCAAGCTACGACACGATCAATCCGCACAAGGGAAATACGAGAGAAGCTCTGCGGGGCGCCCTCGACTACATTGAATCAAAGCTACCGTCCAAAGCTGGTATCCGAGGAAAGCGAGTATTCATCGGAGAATATGGGTTTCCTCTGACGCTGGCAAAGACGCCTCAGAAGCAGGATCTTTACTCCCGTGACGTCTGTGCGGTTGCGCTGGAGTGGGGGTGCCCATTCGTGCTCTACTGGGAGTTGTATTGCAACGAGAAGACCGAGGCAGGGTACCGCGGATTCTGGCTTATCAACGACAAGAACGAGAAGCAGCCATTCTACTACACCTTGCAAAGTTACCACAGCGGCATGAAGCAGTTCGTCAGGGCGTACAGAGACGAACACGGGCGACTTCCAGAGGACGATGAGTTCCGGGAAAAGGCAATCGAGATGTTGAGGCAGGGCGCAGGCCCAGCCCCAGATAAACACAAATGAAGCCAGGCACTTTACCGCGTGGCGAGGTTGTTTGTCCTCTGTGCTCCAAGGAGTTACACAGTCCGTAAAGAAGAGTACCTACGTGCCACTCTTTGAGAAGATCGCGAAGACGTTCACAATGAAGGAACCGCACAACAAATGAATCGACACATACAAATCAAATTTCGCAATTTGACTTGATGGTCATTCAGGACGTTC
>CAJQSI010000081.1 GCA_905612515.1 uncultured Opitutales bacterium
TCTGAAGCTAAGGATTAGGCCGTTGGCAATAAATACCGGCGCGGCAATATCCTGGCGAACGGCTTCACGATCGGAGGCTAGTTCTATCCAAGCTTTGTAGGAGTTTAGCCAGCTCTTCCATTCCTCGTCCTCGAGTTCCTCGAACTTTTCTTCCAGACGCACTTGGAGGCAGCGACTTCGAATGGTGGGCAGGAGCGAGTAAGGTCGCGTGGTAAGCATTAGGATAAACGTGCCGTGGGGGGGTTCCTCAAGTGTCTTGAGAAAGGCATTGGCGGCCCCGTGCCTCATACGGTCAACCTCATGGAGCAGGGCCACCTTGTTCTCTCCTTGGCTGGCCGATCGGTTGAGGTCCGAGATCAGCTCCCGAGTGCTTTCCACAGTAATTTGTCGTGCTTTTCCGGACGGTCGCAAGTGAAACAGATCGGGATGCTCTTCGGCATTTTCGGTTGTCCCGAGGATTTTTCGTACCAGATGGATGGCTCCTTTTTCCAAAGCCGAAAGATTCTTCCCTTGAAGAAGCAAAGCATGGTGCAGTCGCCCCGAGGCAAGGTCGCCTTCGAGAGCCTCCAAGTTGCGTTTAGTTCTTCCCGAGGAATCGCTCACGATTCAATGACTACTAATCTTCCGCAAAGAAGCGGGCGTGCATTTCATTCCAAATGTCGAGTTCGATGCTGTCTGCCTCTCGCAGACCGTCAATAACGAAGAATCGTTCGGGGAGGGAGCGAGCCAAGTGGAGGTAACCTTCGCGCACCTTGCCGTAGAACTCGACGTTTTCCTGTTCCATCCGGTCGGGCATGTCGGATACCCGGTGCCGAATGCGTTCCAGACCCACTTCGGGGGGGATATCAAGAATGATAGTGAGGTCGGGGATGATTTCACCGACGGCGAAGTTGTTGATTTGAGTCACGGGATCCTCGGCGATTTGTCGAGCTACGCCTTGATAGACTGTGGTGGAGTCGAGAAAACGGTCGCAAAGGACAATTTTTCCTTCCTCGACGGCTGGGAAAATGACTTCCCTCACCAGTTGAGCCCGGCTCGCCGCAAAGAGCAGAAGCTCTGTCTCGGGGAACATGGCCTCGCCTTCCTCCGCATGCATGAGAAGGTGGCGAATATCCTCGCCGATAAGTGTGCCGCCGGGTTCGCGCGTTACCACCACCTCGCGGTGATCGATGTCCTCCAGACGATCGGCGATTCGGCGAATCTGGGTAGACTTGCCGCATCCTTCCGATCCCTCGAAGGAGATTAAAATTCCTTTTTCGTGACTCATGATTCTTGTGTAAGTTCTCGTAGAAAGCCTACCACCTGTGAGGAGGACGGGCTTTGAGCGGTTCGAACATAGTGCCCGGACGTGCAACTGGCGAGCGTAAGGCAACTTCTTGGCGAGAATCCGCACAATCGAGCTGCGCAGAACCCGGCGTTGAAGTGGTCGCCCGCCCCGGTCGTGATTTTTGGATTAGGAGTAAACGGCCCCGGAGCCCACCAACTGTCTTCCTTTGTGGCGCAGGCGGCGGAGCTCACCGGATGGACGACTATGCAGGCCAGTTCCAGTTCATTGCGAATATCCTGCGCCATTTGCCGTAAACCGGTGGAATCCTCGTCTTGCGGATTCAATCCCAGAACTTCCGATACTTGGATGGCTTCGTTGTAGTTCAATCCCAAGGTGACTTCGGCGTGCGCCTGATAACGAGCAAAAACTCTCAGCGCCTCTAAAATGTCTTCCTGCGAACGCTTGGCGGGATCGGCAAGATCAAAGAAAAACTGTCGAGTGTCCAGAGGAGGCAAGTTGGGCATTATTTTTTCGAGGATTTCGACGAGGGTAGCCGTCATCTTCGGAATCATCGTCCAGTTGACGATTGCCACCAAGTTTGCCCGGGCCAGCATGTCGATGAATTTACCTTCTCCGCAAACTTCGAGGATTCGCGAATAATCGACGTCGTCGAGGCTCTTCATGTCACCGAACATCACTTTGCCGTCTTTGAATTCCAAGGCTGTAGTGATCCCCGGATCGGCCAAGGTTATGGCATCCGTTTTTTCTGCGAAATCCTTGAACACCGGATGTGGTTCTGATCGACCCAGCGCCCCGACGTATCGGGTGGGCAAACCAAGTGAGAGCAAGGAGTTTGCCATGATGGGGCCGTTGCCGCCGAGTTTGTCGAACCTGGAAAACAGTTCGATGTTGGCGCTCTTGCCTGCGGCCGCGCTGATTCGAGACCCAAGATCGGATATGGTCTCGATGGGATCGAAGTTTTCCCCCATGCCATGCCGTCGGTCGACGGGCGTAACTATCTTGTCGACGAAGCCATCAAGACCCACCAAGGCTTTGTGCCCGGCTAGAGTGAAGGTTCTTTCTTCCGCTTCCTTGAGCGTTTCTTCAGCGTTTTCCATTTCGCCAGAAAAATAGTACGCGAAAGCCTTTTCCCGCAAACTTAAAGCGATTGGCCTCCGAGTTAATAACCATTCTTAACGACTCTATCTTTGTCTCGGAAACCTCTACGAAAAGCCACTATATGGCGATTCCTGTTCTTTTTCATTGCACTCTCTCATTTACCTTATTGAACAATCGTTGCTGTCTTTGGTCTATTTTTACGCAAACTTAACGCCATGCTAAAGAATTTTTTCACCTGCGACTGTTCATTCCTTGCGGATGCAAACGTCTTCGACTATTTTTGGAATTCCAATTTTGCGGGCAAGTGTGTCATCTTCGCGTTGTTTGGTCTCAGTATATACGCTTGGTCGCTTATATATTCGAAGTATTCCGACCTGCGGAAGCTGAAGCAGTTCAATGCCCGTCACGAAAAGAAAATTCACGAACTACCCAGCCTCATGCATTACGACGACGCCTTGTTCAAGGGGGAGGGCGGGCCATTCCTGCGTTTGGTGTCTCGAGCGATGGAGGCTTACCGTAAGCACGAGAAGAGTGGTGCCGAAAGCCATGTGGCTCGTATGAGCCAAGTGGAAAACGCGCTTCGTCGTACCCTTTCGGAACTCACCGACAGGTATGAGGACAAGATGATTTATCTCGCAACCATTGTTTCGGGAGCTCCCTTTCTTGGTCTTCTCGGTACCGTTTGGGGGGTGATGGACGCCTTTGGTTCCATGGAAAAGGGCGGTGCCACAATCGACCAATTGGCACCAGGCGTATCCGGTGCCTTGCTCACTACTGTGGCCGCTCTCTTGGTCGCCATCCCCACTGTCTTCATCTATAACTCCCTGCTTAGCTCGACCCGGAGCGAGATCACGCGTCTGGAAAATTTTGCAAGTCTGGTGGCCGACCGCATTGAGCTTGATTCCGCAAGTTAAGTTTTTCTTTTGCCTTTGCCTCCGAACCTGAAAATTCCCGAACAGCTAATACCTTAAAGCTTATCATGGCACGAGATTTCAAACAGACGAAAAAACTCGACTGCATTTCCGACCTGAACGTTACCCCGCTCATCGATCTGGCTTTTGCCCTGCTTATAATCTTCATGATCACAACACCCGTGATCGAGCAATATAATCGTATAGATCTTCCCGACCAAAGTACCTCCGATCAGCAACCCAAGAAGCAACTCGATGACAAAACCATAACCATAGACGCGAATGGCATTTACCAATGGGGTGGTGACGACGTTACCAAGGTGCGCCTTGAGGCTTTGCTTGACGAACTCGCCGAGGCCCCACCACTGGACCAGCCCGTAGTGCATATTCGCGGGGATAAAAATCTTCCTTACCAGAAAATTATTGATGTTGTGGACATGCTTAAATCTCGCAATTTGACTAAGCTCAGCCTCGACGGAAAAGGTGGCTGATTTTTCTTTTCCCCATTCCCCTTCATCGAGCCAATGACCACAGACAATACCCGGTTATCCATCCTAGAACGCCTTCGAACAAAGGTCGCCTCGGGCAAACCAATCGTGGGTGGAGGCGCTGGTACCGGGATTTCAGCCAAATGTGAGGAGGCCGGAGGTGTAGACCTCATCGTTATCTACAACTCGGGCCGTTATCGCATGGCGGGTCGTGGTTCTCTTTCCGGACTCATGGCCTATGGCAATGCCAACGAGGTGGTCGTCGACATGGCCCGCGAGGTGCTTACCGCAGTCGAGCACACCCCGGTTCTCGCCGGCGTGAACGGCACCGACCCCTTCATGCTTCGCGATCCCTTCCTTCGTCAACT
>CAJQSI010000082.1 GCA_905612515.1 uncultured Opitutales bacterium
TATTCGCCGCCGATCATTCCGAAGAGTCGCCTTACCGTGGCCTCTTTCCTCAAGGGACAAGGCTACCACACTGCCTGCATCGGCAAGTGGCACCTCGGGATGAACTGGGTGGAAGTGAAAAAGGACAAGTCGGAGGAACTTCCCATCGGAGCACGCATGACGGATGGACCGAACGCCCTCGGCTTCGATTATTTCTACGGCTTCACCCATGCCCGCAACATCGGGGGAATCATCGAGCAGGACAAGGTCGTGGCCAACGTAAAGGGCATCGAAAACCAACCCATGATGATTAAGAAGGCCTTGGAATACCTCGACGATCGGGCCAAGGAGGAGAAACCGTTCTTCCTCTATTTTCCGATGTGCCCACCCCACAGTCCGATCGTGCCGGCCGAGAAATTCGTAGGCAAGAGCGGCATGAGCGGCAAGGAAGGCAAATATGGCGACTGGATCTATCAGGGCGACGATATGCTCGGCCAAATCATGCAGGCCTTGAAACGCAACGGTCAGGCTGAGAACACCCTCCTTATCGCCACGGGGGACAACGGGGCCGCCGGTCGAAGCTATGAACCTCTGAGGGACAATAAGAGCAGCATCTACGAAGGGGGCCACAGGGAACCGTTCGTGGCCTGTTGGCCGGGCAAGATAAAGCCGGGTTCCTCGAGCGCCCAAGTGATTTGCCTGAATGACCTCTTCGCCACCTGCGCGGACCTGCTCGGCAAGGACTTGCCACCCGATGCGGCGGAGGACAGCGTGAGCATATTGCCGGCTTTGTTGGGGAAGACGAAGACACCAATTCGTGAGGCGACCATCCATCAGGCGCCCGCCGGTCTGGCCATTCGTCAAGGGGACTGGAAATTGATCACCTTGCGCAACGGAACCCGCGAACTGTATAACTTGAAGAATGATCTCAGCGAGACCCGCAACCTCCTCGAAAAGAACAAGGAAGAGGCCGCGGGGTTGCAGAAGTTGTTGCAGAGCTACATCGACAAGGGGCGCAGCACGCCGGGGCCCGCCCAGAAAAACGAATTTGATTTCGACCTGGAGAAATCCGGGGACAAGAAAAGGAACAGGAAGAACAAAAAAAATCCCCCCGAAGAAAAGTAATACCGTGAAAATGTCACTCAGCCTCCTCTTGGGCACCCTGTTGCTTTCTGCTGCAGGGGCTGCCAAAAAGCCCAATATTTTGTTCATTATAGTGGACGACCAATCGCCGCTAGACCTTAAGATCTACAACCCACGTTCCATTCTCGACACGCCCAACGTCGATCGGCTGGCCAAGCAAGGCATGGTGCTGGATGGGGCTCACCACATGGGAGCCTGGGTAGGCGGAGTATGCACGCCATCTCGCCACATGGTGATGTCGGGGCGTACGGTCTGGCATGTTCCGGATAAGCCGGGCCGCGTCATGAACCCGCACGTGACCAACCCCCAAATGGTGCCGCCCAACTTGGCCCAATACACTTTGCCTGCGGTCTTCAATCGTGCCGGCTACGACACCATGCGCACCTGCAAGAACGGCAACAGCTACGAGGCCTCCAACAAGCTCTTCACTGTGCGTCACGACGGTACCCGCCGCGGTGGCACCGACGAAAAGGGCAGCCACTGGCACGGAGAGCAGGTCATGAATTACTTGAAGGAGCGCGAGGGGTCCAAAGACAAGGATCCGTTCCTTATCTACTACGGCTTTTCTCATCCGCATGACGTGCGCGACGGCAAACCGGGTTTGCTTAAGAAGTACGGGGCGGTCAACCACCTCGACCCGGTGAATTTGCCCCCAGCCAATCCCAAGCAACCGCCCTTGCCGGTCAACTGGTTGCCCAAACACCCCTTCGACCATGGCCACACCACGGTACGTGACGAAGTGGGCGTGAAGGGCGTCTGGCAGAAGCGGGACGAGCGCACCATACGCAACGAGCTGGGACGCGAGTTCGCCTGCAGCGAGAACATCGATATCCAGGTCGGTCGGGTCTTGGAGAAGCTCGAGGAAATGGGCGAGCTGGACAACACCTACGTCGTCTATACCGCTGACCACGGCATGGCGATCGGCCGACACGGGTTGCAGGGCAAGCAGAACATTTACGAGCACACTTGGCGTATCCCCTTCATCGTAAAAGGTCCGGGGATCGAGGCGGGCTCAAGGGTTCCTGGCAACGTCTACCTGCTCGACGTTTTGGCCACCTTGTGCGACTTGGCCAAGATCGATGCCCCCCGCACCTCGGAGGGGATTAGTTTCAAGCCCGTGCTGATGGGTGACAAGGAACAGGTGCGCGACGTATTGTACGGGGTCTACTGCGGCGGGGGCAGACCCGGTTCGCGATGCGTCAAGAAAGGTGACTGGAAATTGACCAAGTACGAGGTCACCAAGACCGGGGTGAAGCACGCCCAACTTTTCAATTTAAAGGAGAATCCGCACGAGTTCATACAGGAGCACCATGACCCCAAGGTGTTCGCTATGACCGGGGTCAAGCCCAAGAAGAACCAAGTCAACTTGGCCAAGGATCCCAAGTACGCAGCCAAGCTGAAGGAGATGGAGGGCCTTTTGCTGTCCGAGATGCGGCGCCTCGATGATCCCTATCGTTTTTGGAACCAGCCGGACGACGGTCTCGAGGTTCCGATTGTTAAGGAGAAGATCAGGAAACCCAAGAAGCCTAGGAAACCGAAACTTCCCAAGAACAAATAGGGGATTATTGACGGGGCATAGATAATTGCTCGGTGATCGGGAGCAATCCGCGGGCGGTTTGTATCCCCGCATCCCTCAGAGCTTTCATAATGGCTCGCATGCCTAGATCCTTTGCCATGCCGGGGGAGAGGTGCATGCTGGAGAAAAAGAACCTTGATTCATACATCTGGCCCGCCAAGTTGCGTTCTCCGAGCCGAACCTCGGGTTCGGGACTGAGGAGAATTTTTTCCCCGTCTGCAGCTTCTTCCATGGCGCCAAGCAGAACTTCGGAAACTGCGTCATGGGAAAGCGATGGATCAAATACGAAAAAGAGATCTACCCGACAAGTCGGATCCTCAGCTCGAAAATTGGTTATAGTGGCATCGCACAATTTGCGGTTGGGAACGACGACGAGGTTTTTGCCGGTGGTCTTGAGCCGGGTGGTTCTCCAGTTGATTTCCTTTACCCTTGCCACGACATGGTTTTCCGGGCGATTGCCTTGGATTTCGATCCAATCTCCCACGGCAAAAGGTTTTTCCATTTGGAGGGCAATACCGCATGCAATGTCTAGGATCATATCTTTAAGAGCAAAGCCCGTTACCAGACCGAGGATGCCCGATGTGGCCCATAACCCAGTGATGGAACGATCGAGGACCGTTGCTACAATTCCCGAAACGGCGACGGTGAAGACAAGCAGCGTTACGATATCTTTGAAAATCTTTGGCGGTTCTTTCCCCAATAAGTGAATTGCGATTCGGCCCCACAATACAACTTCTAGCAAGCGAGTCGCTACATGTGCCCCCGATAGCCATATCGCAGCTTGTAGACCGTAGCGCAGATAGACTCCAGTAACGGCTTTAAAGTTTTTACTGAACTGGGCGGTGATCCCATCACTGAAAAGTAATAGGCTGACGAGTAATACCAATGTCAGGATAGGAAAAAGTAGCCTTTTCATTGGTTGGAAAAGCGGTAAATACTGTTATTCATTTTCCATCTGAAAGCATCCGACCTCAATCTCTTTTTTCTGAAATCACAGATGATTCGAAAAGATAAGTTCATTCAAGAATGGGGGCGATATAAGGCATTGGCAGACGTTTTTACATGGGTGGCATAAATGCTTTCGCCAATTTGCCTTCCAGTTGTATGAAGTTTTACAGAGCTTAATATCCTTGAATTTGAATTTTAACCCTCTGGGTTTCATGATTTATGACTTTTCTTTCGGTAGATGAAGTCCTGTTGGTGTCTGAGTAAGGAGCGGTTCTGTTGTCTTAAGCTTATTTGCAATAGGTATTTATGAGATTGGTCGAATGCGCATTCGAGCATTGGAAACATTGTGACATTATGATTTTGAGTGGAGTTGGTCTTCTCTTTTAGTCTAGGAATTCCAGTTTTTCTTTAATAGACTTTCGCTCTGATGATTCCGAAACAGAATATTCCCTGTATTACGGCAATTGCTGCTTTGATTTTTCTTGCATGCTCTTCGGTCACAGTAGCTGTTACTCCAGCCAAAATCTTTTCCGACCACATGGTGCTGCAGCGCGACGCCTCAGTTCCCTTGTGGGGCAAAGCAGATGCAGGGTCTGCCGTAACGGTAGCCTTTGCCGGTCAAGCGGTGACAGGCAAGGCGGACGAGGAAGGTCGCTGGAAATTGAAACTGGCTCCAATGAAGGCCTCGACCAAGGGGCGTTCCGTCGAGATCAGTTCCGGCGACCAGCGGGTGGAGATTCAGGACGTATTGGTTGGTGACGTATGGTTTGCCGGGGGGCAGTCCAACATGGACTACAAGGTGAAGGGCATGGCCCGGCGCCTGCCCGAGGGCAAGGAGTTGGCGGACGAGGCGAACTATCCCGCGATTCGGCACCGCAAGGTGAACGAGCGCAATGCGGCCGTTCCGCAGAGTGATCTCAATGGAGGTAGCTGGGTGGTGTGCAGCACGAAGACCGTGCACGGGTTTTCCGGCGTGGCCTTTGTGTTCGCCCGGCGTTTGCACTTGGAGCTCAAGATTCCCATCGGGGTGATCGACTGCGCCTGGGGCGGGACGCCGATCGAGCCTTACGTTCCAGCCTCCGCTTTCAAGGGCCATCCCACTTTGGTCAAGTTGGCCGCCTTGGCCAAGGCAGGTGACTTCGATGCGATCAAGAAAATGCCCGGCGGCACCTTTGTTCGCAGTCCGGCTTGGCTGGTGGGGGCAATCTACAACGGGCGTATCGCCCCTGTGGCTCCTTACGGCATATGTGGGGCCATTTGGTATCAGGCGGAGTCGAATTGCGGCCGAGGCGAGGACCCGCGCGATTATCGGCACAAGCAACGGGCTCTGGTCCAAGGATGGCGTAAGGCATGGAACAACGAGAACCTACCGTTCTTCTACGTTCAGTTGCCCCAATGGAGGAGCTACGCCTGGACCTATGCCCGGGAGGAGCAGCTGCAGGCCATGGCAGTGGACGGTACGGGGATGGCGGTCACCATCGACCTCGATAATGCGAACGACATTCATCCGCCCAACAAGATAGACGTCGGTGAACGATTGGCCCGCTGGCCGTTGGCCAAAATTCATGGTAAGAAGATACCGTTCAGCGGCCCGTTGTTTCGCGACGCCAAGATGCGTGATGCGGAGGTCGTGGTGCGTTTCGATTATGCCAAGGATGGCCTCATGGTCGGGCATCTCGAGGGTGTGGGAAAAGTCGTTGAGGCCAAGGATGGCGTTTTGCATGGGTTTGAACTGGTGGGGAAAGACGGCGTCTGGCATCTAGCCAAGGCCAAGGTGAAGGGCCAGACCGTGGTGGTGAAGAGCTTGCCGGTGAAAGAACCGGTGGCGGTGCGCTACGCGTGCCATCCGGAGGCATCCAAGGAGCGTCCCTGGAACCTGTACAACAAGGCGGGCTTGCCGGCTTCGCCGTTTTGCTCGGACTGGAGCAAAATGCCTTATGACCCGGCCAAGAACCCGTAAGCCCTAATCCTTGGAAACCTATATGAAAGTTATCTTTACACTTTTCGCATTTCTCGCCGTCACCATTCTTTCGTTTGGTGCCGATCCGCGACCGGGTAGTCCGCTCTTTCGCTTCGGGGCAGTGGCCGATTGCCAGTACTGCAAGGCGACAAGCAATGTGAGGAAGTACAGCCTGTCGCCCAAGAAGCTGACCGCCTGCGTGGAGCACTACAACCAGATGGATCTTTCCTTCGTGGTGCACCTTGGAGATTTCATCGATCGGGACTTTGAGAGTTTCGATAAAGTCGTTCCGATCTACAACCAACTGAAGGCACCGCACTATCACGTGCTGGGCAACCACGACTTCGAGGTTGCGGATGACAAGAAGGCCTTGGTACCGGCCAAGCTCGGTCTCAAGCAACGCTACTACGAATTCGCCCGCAAGGGCTGGCGCTTCATCGCAATCGACGGCAACGACGTCAGCTTGTACGCGTGGCCCAAGGGCGACCTGCGGACCAAGGCGGCCGCCGAATATTACAAGTCCCTGAAGCCACGCCCACCCAGTTGGAACGGGGCCTTGGGAGACGAGCAACTGAAGTGGATCGAGGCCAAGTTGCAGGCTGCCACCAAAGCCAAGGAACGGGTCATGCTCTTTTGTCATTTCCCTGTTTACCCGAAGAACGGCCATAACTTGTGGAACGCCGCTGCCCTGACGGATCTGCTGGCCCGTTACCCGTGCGTTGCGGCCTACGTCAACGGACACAACCATGCCGGCAACTACGGTCAGAGCGACGGCATACATTACCTCACCTTGAAAGGCATGGTGGACACTGAGCAAAGCTCGTACTCAGTCATCGAGGTCTATGCAGACCGCCTCGTGGTGAAAGGGTTTGGTCGGGAAACGGAGCGCGAGTTACCACTGCCGCAGCGTCCCTAGCGAAGCTTTATTTGCGTGGGGTGATTTCCAAGGTGGCGGGGGCGCCGATGACCACCTTCGGCAAAGTGAGCAACCCATCTTTGTTTGCCACTTGGGTCCCTGCCTGCAGTTGCTTTCCTTTGCGGCTCATTTTCCAAGCGTAGGACATGCCCGCCTTGGTCTTGAAGCTTTGCAGTCGGCGGAGGGTGACGGCGGCGATCGCTTGCTTGGGGATTGCAGCCGGCTTGCCTAGTTCGTCCTGACTCACCAGACGCAATTCCATGGAGAAGCGATCCTTTATATCCTCCATGTTCTTCCAGCGAAAGTAGCCGTTTATCTGTCCGTTCTGGTCTTTTCCCTTCCCTTTGAAACCCGGATAAATCTGGTCGGAGTCGGTGTTGCCAAAGACGGGATAGGCCTCGTTCTTGACGATCTCTCGCCAAGGGAAATCGTAGACTGCGCTGTTAACCATGGAAGGTCTGGAGGCATGCCCGAAAGGACCCCACCCGAAGATCATGGGCAGTTTGTTCTCCTCGCAGTATGCCAAGAGGTCTTCCTGCCGTTTGGACCAGCCATCGGTTTGAGACGAGGTGTTGATGGTCGGGGGCGGGTCGGGGTAACGCGAGTTTTGCAGCCGAAAGAGAAAATGTTCTGCACCGGCGGGAACGTTTACCAGGATGGCGGCGAAGACGTCGCCCCGAACGTAGCCTATGCCGAGGCTGCCGGAGCCCCCCATGGAGCGTCCACTGAGGTAGATCCTGTTGCGATCGACCTTTTGGTTTTTCACGGCCCATTCAATGGTCTTTAACACACGCTCTTCCGCCGATTGAAGCTGCTTCTTGTGCAGTTCCTTGTCCTTCTCGATGGTTTTCCATCCCCACCACCAATCCGTTTTCAGAGATCGGCAGTCGAGATAGAGGGCGCAATGCTCCTTGGACACGTACTGGTGCCGGTGCTTGGCTGCAAAGGCTTCGTTGATGGCTTGCTTGGCCGAACCGCCTGCGTGGTGCAGGACAACGTGAAGGGGCGGGTTGGCGATGGAGCCGTCCGCGGGAACCAAATAAAAGGGCACGGTTTTCCCGTCCTGCTCAGCATGTTCGTAGAGAAACGCTTTCCTTCCGCCAATTTCAAACTCCTCTCGGAGGGCAAGGTCCTCCATGCAGTTTCTCTGGGGCGGCGCCTTGTCCGCTGCCCACGTCAAGGTGGAAAGCGAGGCCAGCAACCAGGGGATCCATGAATAGCTGAGTTGGAATGAATGTTTCATCAATATGCCTCCAAAATAAGTGAGTTAGGCTTGTTTGGCATTACCCTGATCAAGCTTTCAAGAGTCGTCAATCTCAAGCCCGAAAGCATGGAGGTTCCTCTGGTCTCCCAAATAATGCTTCTCTGAATCAGGATGGTGGGGTAGGATTCTCTCAGCAATGAAAGTACTGATCCCAATTGTTATAGGTTTGTTGGTCGTCGGGTGTGAGGATAAGCAATCCACTAAGACTAACCTAGGCGATAATGCTTCCACAAAACCTCTCAAGAAGAAGTTGGAAAAAGAAACTCCATCCAAGGCTACTGATTACAAGAGCACCGAGATAAACCCTAGAAAAACAACAGCAACAGAGGTTTCGATTACTGTCATCGAATCAGGAAATGGTCTCGAGCATAACATTCAAATCGAAGCGGTAGGGCGCTTTCGTTTATTTTTCGAAGCGAAAAAGAATTACGGGATCACGCGCTGGTACGATTTGGCTGGAGATCCAACTGCATCGATCGATCTGCTTCACAATCCAACCGACTACATCCCGATCCATGCTCAAGGTGCAATCTTTAACCAATGTCTGAATCCTCATGATCTCATCGCGCATGTTGCCTCCGGCGGTCATCAACACAAAGCAATAGCGCGATCCATACGCATTATCGAAAAAGGGGGCAATCGCGCAGTCCTAGAAAACGAATATTCGCCAATGCTGGGGCAAGTGAACACCGATTTGGTTTTCAACACACGCTATGAAATTTATCCGGATGGACGGATCCTCGTACAAAACACGATGAAGGCGCGAAAGACTCAAAAGGTGACCATGTGGCGAAACGCCATTGTAACCTTAGGCGATCCAACCTACGGCGTTCGTGACCAAAAAGACTTGTCGGCTGAGTTGATCGTGCCCAACCAGCTACGTATCAAGGGTGCAAATTGGCAACCCAACGAATGGCAAGGTTTCCAAGTAACACAATCCGATTATCGTACGTACGATGCACTCTCAAACACAACTGACACGTTAACGGTTAAACCACGCAATCCCAACAAACCTCCGAGCTCAGGCACAACAGGAATCAGCTCAAGCAAAGTGAAACATGGCTGGGTTCGCTGCGACAGTCTTACCCAGCCCATTGGGTGGCATAAGGGAACGGCCACCTATGTATCCGCTCATTGGGATCCCAAGACGCCTGCACCATATTCCAATTGGACAAAGGCCAGCATCCTTCTCGTACCACATAAATCAAATCCTCGAAAAGGCACGGGAGGTCGCCTACATGGCTGGCGCGGCTGCAAACGCGTCTATTTCGAAACCGACGGATTCGAAATTAAAGCCAGCGAGTCCATTACTCAAAAGTTTCTAATCCAACTCGGCAGCAAGGGCGCATCCGACCTCATGGATCTAAGCGACCCCGCCACCTGTGCAAAAATCGCCGCTGTTTACAACAGCGCGACATGGGGAATCCCTAAGAATTAACCCCTGAACTGACTCCTCACGAATCCCGACACAGATTACACAGTTGTATCCACGACTAATTTTCTGAGTCATCACTGGACTCCATTAACGTAATTTCAGAAATCCACAGATTCCAATTGGGACGGTGTGGAAAAGAATGAAATGTGTTTTGGGAATCGAACCCAACGAAAATCACTTCCAGTTCTTGGCGGATTCGTCGAGCTGTTTGTCCGTGAGTCCGAAAGCTTTTGCCACGCCTCTGGCCATCATGATGTTACCCGCCTTGTTCATGTGCACACCATCGCTGGTCAATTGCTTTCCCTTGGGGGCATCGGGTGGGAATTTTTTCAATCCGGCCTGCATATCGGCGTTGAGGTCGGCCAAGAGGCATTTCTTTTCCTTGGCCAAGGCCCGGATGAATTCATTGTAGGGAGCAAGTTTTTGATTCAGGTCATTTGCTTGGTCTTCCCTGATCATGGTTGAGGTGAGCAGCATGACCTTGACTCCGGCCTCTTGGGCGTGGTCGACGATTGCCGTGATGTTCTTCTTGTAGGAAGGGAGATCGACTCCGCGCTTGCCATGCCAGACGTCGTTTACCCCGCAGCTCAGGGTCATCCAGTCCGGTTTGTGTTTGAGAACGTCTTTTTCGAGGCGAGCAAGCATTTGATTCGACTTGTGGCCACCAATTCCGGCGAAGACGGGAGTGGTTTCAATACCCTGATCCTTCAGGGCGGAAAGAACCAATTGGCAGTAGCCGCCGGGGCGTTTGCCCGCCGCGGTTATGGAATCACCAAGGAAGGCAATTTTCTCGCCCTTTTTAACGGCGATTTTACCAGCCTCGGCTGCCTCGGCATTGTTTCCAGTGGCAGTCATGCACAAGGCCATGATGATGATCTGAGCTGAGAATTTGCTGAAAGAGTTTTTTGTTGGTTTCGACATTGTTATTTCCTAGTTGCTTGTTTGGTAATTCCGGTTTGTGGCACAGTGGCCGTTACAAATTTGTTGGTTTGAGTTATGGCTACTGCTTTTCCATCAGACCGTACATGGCGTTGGCAAAGGCGTCGCCGAGGCGGACGAAAAACTTACCGCTGCCGAGGTAATGGTAGGGGCGATCGCTGCCCACCAAGCGCCATTGGGCGAAATTCTTGGCCCAGCCGCCATCGAAGACTTTGCGAGCTTTCAGGTCGTATGCCTTGTAACTCTCCACCGATACCACGTTGCCCTTGAACTCGGGGGCCTTGGCCGCTTCGCGCTGACCCACGGAGACAGCGTTCTTGTCGACGCCTTCCTTGGTCATGTTTGTTCCCAGCACGCCGATGACGAAAGGCATCTTGGGCGTCTTGTACTCCTTGCGCACGTCTTTCACGAAGTGGATCATGTTTTGCCTGTAGTTGTCCCGAAAGGCATCCGAAAACTGGTCGTTGAATCCTTGGAACCAGACGAAGCCGGCCATTTCGTGACCGACCTTGGGATCATAGGCGGGATGATGCTTTTTGAGGTCCTTCAGCACGGTGTGAACGGCCTCGTTCATCATCCTCCAGTTGAGGCTAGTATTCTTCTTGATCTCCTCGGTCTTGTCTCCGGCCTTTTCCTTTTCATTCAATTCGTAGGGTCCGGCGGAAGGGGGGCGGAAATTGTAATTGATGGACTTGCCGCCCCATGAGGTCTTGATGAGTAGGGTGGGGGCATTCAGCTTTTGGGCCATGGAGAGCCCGAATCCGAATTCCGGACCGATCTTGTCCTGGTTGCCGCCGTAGCCAACCGAAAGCGGTCCCGAGCGTTTGTTGCCGTCCGCAATAGAGCTGATATACACCTGATCCGATACGACACAGGCTGAAACAACCTGCTTCCTGTAAGCCTCATACGCTTCCTTATGCTTCTTTACCTTTGCCTCCAGAGCTGTTTTCTCGGGCCCAGCGCTCATCTTCTTGATCTTGTCATTGGAAATTCCGCCGGTAAGTTCGTCGATTTTTCTTCCCTCGCTCAATCGCTCGCCCAGGGATTTCTTGGACAGATCGCTTCCCTTCTTGAACACCAATTGGGTGAGCCTTTTGTCTGCCGCATCGTTCGAGTCATACAGGGTTGCAATGGTATGGGAGTTCGCGTGACCGACCATGTTCGACTGTCCGGCCAGGATGAAGACCTGAAGCTTTTTGCCGGCTGCAGTCGTTCCGTTAATGCATGCAGCAACCAAGGAAAGTGCTGATATGGTGAAGACCTTCATGGAATGTGCTTTTTTCATTTTATGTATTTTAGGGCGACCTGCCGATTAGCGGAGCTTACTATTTTGTTCTAGATGGCGGAATGGTTCTGTGCCTACTCTTCGTAGTGATTTGCATCAAGCATTATTCGCCCTGTAAATCGTTAATTACAAACTGTCAGGTTCGTTTCTGTATTGGTCTCATGCAGATTTTTCCCTTTAACCTCGTGACTCTCTCAGAGTGTATCAGGAAATCATCTACAGGTTCTTCCGCTGAGTGTATTTTGACACTCGTTCATGCCTCGAAGTCTATCTATCTTATGTTTCCTCTCCTCTCGAATTCTTTGCCCTCACTTTTGATTTTTTGAAATGACTCGATAGGTCCTAACTCTTACTCAACTATACAGTATGAAAAGATTTCTGATTTCTATCTCGATTTATGGTCTCGCATCTTACATGCGTGCAGACGATTGGCCTCAGGCTTCGGGTCCGACTGGTGATTTCAGAGTGGCTGTGGGCGCTCCCCTCGCGTGGAGTGTTGCTTTAGACCATAATGTTTCCTGGAAATTGGCATTGCCGGAAACGGGACAGAGCACGCCGGTCATCGCTAAAGGGAAATT
>CAJQSI010000083.1 GCA_905612515.1 uncultured Opitutales bacterium
ACTCTTAGGCTCCATTCGATAGTGCTCATCCACCAACTTTCGCCACCTGCCAACCATGCTAGAAAAGCTTGGTTTAACCATTCGAAACCGAGATAGCCTAAAGGGAGAGCAATCAGTGCTATGAGCACTGACAATCCAAGCGAATAGAGCAGTGGTTTGAGGAAACGGGAGTCGTTCAACTGTCCGAACGCCATGGTGAAACTGGCTAGCATCACTCTAGAAAAAGCCTGGGAATTGCTTCTGGCAAGAGGGTTTTTCTAGAATTATTCTGCCAAAACTCTTTTTCTCGTGGACAAGTGGAACGAACCCCTCCATAGAATCTGAACCCGTGGAAGGTCTTGTGACCGGTGGTGGAAATGGTTGATCATAATTACACGGCGGATAGCGTTAAGTCGCTCGATTGGAAGGATCATATCCGGATGCGCCCCGGTATGTACATCGGGAAACTTGGAGATGGTTCGTCCGATGACGACGGCATCTACGTATTGCTCAAAGAGGTGCTCGACAATTCCGTCGACGAGTTTGTCATGGGTTTTGGCAAGACGATCGATGTCGAGTGTGACGGCCAAACGGTGATCGTGCGGGATTACGGACGCGGTATCCCGCTCGAAAAGCTGATGGTTTGCGCTTCTAAGATAAACACGGGCGCCAAATACGATTCCCAGGCCTTTAAGAAATCCGTTGGATTGAATGGCGTGGGAATCAAGGCCGTGAACGCTCTTTCCTCGAGTTTTGATATCCAAGCCTTTCGAGAAGGTGATACTCGCGGCATCACATTTGTTCGCGGGGAGGCGGTGTCCGAGGATCGTAAGAACAAGAAGACGGAGGAGGGAAATGGAACGAGCATCTGCTTTACCCCCGATTCCGAAATGTTCAAGAAGTTCCGTTTCCGCAATGAGTATGCCGAGCGGATGATTCGATACTACTCTTACCTCAACAAAGGCCTCACCATTAAGTACAATGGTAAGCGTTTTCGCTCCAAGGACGGCTTGAAGGATTTGTTACAGGAAAACCTTTCAGAGGAACCTCTTTACCCCATCGTCCACTTGGAAGGGTATGACATCGAGGTCGCCTTTACGCATCTTGACCAATACGGCGAGGATTATTTTTCCTTTGTAAACGGACAGCACACTACTCAGGGAGGTACCCATCAGGCGGCTTTTCGGGAGGCTGTCGTGAAGACTATTCGAGAGTTCAGCAAGAAAAATTACGAACCCGGAGATATTCGTGGCGGTATCGTAGCAGCCGTAAGTATCAAGGTTGAAGAACCCGTTTTCGAATCTCAGACCAAAACGAAACTGGGATCTCTAACCGTTTCTCCGGAAGGGGAGAGCGTTCGGCTTTTCATCGGAAACTTTCTCAAGCAAAAGCTGGACAACTATCTGCACAAGAATCCCGAAACTGCCGATGCCCTTCAGGAGAAGATTAACCGCAGTGAACATGAGCGTAAGGAACTGAAGGGTATCCAGAAGTTGGCCCGCGAACGTTCCAAGAAAAGCAAGGTCCATAACCGCAAGTTGCGAGATTGCCGAAACCATTTGAACACCAAGGACAAGAAACGCTTTGATTCGACTCTCTTCATCACTGAGGGCGATTCCGCCAGCGGTTCGATCACCAAGGCTCGCGACGTAACCACACAGGCGGTATTCAGTTTGAAGGGGAAACCCCTGAATTCATTCGGACTCACCCGAAAAGTGGTCTACGAGAACGAGGAGTTCAATCTCGTCCAAGCTGCTCTAGGTATCGAGGAGGATCTCGAGAACCTTCGCTACAACAAAGTTGTGATTGCGACGGATGCGGATGTGGACGGCATGCACATCAGGTTGCTTCTCATTACTTTCTTTCTTCAATTCTTCCCCGAGTTGATTCGCGAGGGGCACTTGTTCGTTCTTCAGACCCCGCTCTTTCGAGTTCGGAACAAAAAGACCACTCTATATTGTTACGACGAGGTCGAGCGCGAGGTAGCGATAAAACAATTGGGGCGGAATCCCGAAATCACTCGATTCAAGGGACTGGGCGAAATTTCTCCAAACGAATTCAAGTATTTCATTGGCGAGGGCATGAGATTGGATCCCATCCGTCTTGATGCGCACGAATCAATAAAGGGAATGCTCAAGTTCTTCATGGGCAAAAATACCCCTGAACGACAACAATACATCATCCGCAACCTTCGTTTCGAGCATGACATTGTCGCCGAGGAGGAGGACGCTGAGGCAGAACCCATACCTAAACCATCGGAGGGTGCCGATGCTTCAGCCAGTCAGGCGGCCTAGCATACAGCGGTTCAGCAGTATTTAAGTTCATGTCGAATCAAGACGAGGAAGGCGAAAAGAAGGAAGATCCGAAGACGGAGGATTCTTCTGTCGAAGAGGCAGTCGAGGGTGACTCCGGAGAAGCTCCAACTGACTCCGGAGAAGGCGATGACGAGGCATCCGAAGAAGAATCGGTCGAATTGGCTGTTCAGGACGGTGGCAAGTTTGATCCGGAAGCCCTGCTCAACGGCAACGGTACCAATGGGAACGGTCGGGCCGATGATGGTATTTACATCGATGACATGTATGGCGATTGGTTTCTCGACTACGCTTCCTACGTCATTCTCGAACGTGCCGTACCGCATGCTGATGATGGGTTGAAACCCGTTCAACGCCGAATCCTTCACTCCATGCGGGAAATGGAGGATGGTCGCTACAACAAGGTGGCCAATGTTATTGGAAACACCATGAAGTATCACCCGCACGGCGATGCTTCCATTGGCGACGCCATGGTGCAAATCGGGCAAAAGGAACTCCTTATCGATACGCAGGGCAACTGGGGTAATGTTCTGACGGGCGATTCCGCGGCAGCTGCCCGTTACATAGAGGCCCGTCTGACTCCCTTCGCTCTAGATGTTATCTTTAGCCCCAAAGTAACTGAATGGTCGGCTTCCTATGATGGGCGAAACAAGGAGCCCGTGGCTTTTCCCGTAAAATTTCCGCTACTTCTCGCCCAAGGAGCCGAAGGAATCGCCGTTGGACTCTCTACCAAGATCCTGCCACACAACTTCAATGAGATTCTCGACGCGCTGATAGACGCTCTGCGCCAGAATCCCATTTCTCTTCTGCCCGACTTCGCTCAAGGTGGAATCGCGGATTGCACGGATTATAATGGCGGTGCCAGAGGTGGCAGGCTTCGAGTGCGAGCTTGCTTGGAAACGGTTAAGAAACATTTGTTGAAAATTACCGAGATTCCATTTGGCACCACGACCACCAGCTTAATTGACTCCATCCTTTCCGCCAACGATAAGGGAAAGATAAAAGTGTCCAAGGTCGAAGACAACACCGCTGATGTCGTGGAGATTCTGGTTTATCTCCCTTCCACCGTCGGTGCAGAGGAAGCTTTGCCTGCGCTTTATGCTTTTACCGATTGCGAAGTCAGCATTGCTCCCAATGCGTGTGTCATTCACGACAATCATCCGCAATTCCTCTCCGTAAACGAGTTGCTGGTTACTGCCGCCGAACGGGCCCGCGACCTCTTACGTCAAGAACTCGAGATCCGACTGTCCGAACTTCAGGAAAAGTGGCACTTCTCGTCTCTGGAGAAAATCTTCATCGAAAAACGCATTTACCGGGACATTGAGAAGGAAGAAACATGGGAAGGCGTCCTTTCCGCCGTAGACAAGGGGTTGAAGCCTTACAAGAAACTCTTTCATCGGGAGATCACACAGGATGACATCGTTCGTCTCCTCGAAATACGCATCAAGCGTATCTCCAAGTACGATGCGTTTAGGGCAGACGAACAAATCAAGGCTTTTGAGGACGATATCGAGGAAGTCGAGAAGAGTCTCGCCCAGCTCACCAAATATGCCATTCGATACTTTAGGGAACTGAAGAAGAAATATGGAAAAGGGCGGGAACGGCGTACGGAAATTTCTCGGGGAGAAGATGGAGAACTTGTCGCTTTTGATCGTATCGTCGCTTCCAATGTAGTGGTTGCCAACGAGACTCTCTACTTGAATCGAAAGGATGGATTCGCCGGTTACAGTCTCAAGAAGGAGGAAGTGATTGAGAAATGCTCGACCATGGATGACATTGTCGTTATCGGCAAGGACGGCGTCATGAAAGTGATGAAGATCGCGGACAAAATGTTTGTCGGCAAATCGCCCTTGCGCGTAGCCATTTTCCGAAGAGGAGAAAAAACTACCTACAACATGGTCTATCGAGATGGTGCAAGTGGTCGACTTTACGCAAAGAAATTTCAAGTCGGTGGAGTCACTCGCGAGAAGGAGTACAATTTGTTCAAACCGCATTCCAGATCTCGAGTGTTCTTCTTTGCCGTTCACAAGACATCTGATAGCAACAGCAAGGTACTGGTTCATCTCGACCCGACTTTGAAACGGATAAAAGAGATGACGATCGAGTTCGACTTCAGTTGGCTCGACCTTCAAGGGCGTTCGGTCAAGGGAACTACGCTCACCGCGCACAAGGTCGATCGGGTTGTGAATTCTCCGAAAACCGATGGTTCCGAAGACGACTCCTCATCTCCGCCTAAGACTGCAATCAAGGAATCCCCGCCAACTGCCAAAGAGGAACCGCCGCACAAGACGGTCCAGGCGAAGCGGGAAACCAAACCCGCAGACGCTTCGCCCGCCAATCGGTTGCCTGATGCGAAGGATGACGCGAAATCCAAAAGACGAGGTCGTCCGAGCAAGCCCGAACCCGATGGGCAAGCCACGCTCGATATCTAGCCTGTCGACACCCTCGTCGATTCAATGCCGTCTCGCTCGTGAGTTTAACTTCCGAGGAAATCTTCCGTAAACTGTTGCATGGCTTGGCATTGGTTTTGCCTGCGGCCATTTTTTATGGCCCTGAAATTCTTCATGCGCAACCTTGGTTGATTTCGTCGGTTCTCGGCTTCTTGTTGGTTGTTTCTCTTTCGATCGAAGCCATTCGTTTTCGAAGCTCTTCGTTTAGTAGGATTTTCAATCATTGCTTTGGCTCCATGCTTCGTTCGGCGGAATCGACGAAATGGACAGGAGCCACATATGTTATAGGCGGTTCTTTCTTTTGCAGTCTTATCGCAATTGGAGGAAAGGTTGCTGCTGCATCTGCCTTTCTGGGCCTTTCTTTGTTTATCCTAGGAGATGCCGCTGCCGCTCTTGTTGGCAAGGCCATTGGGCGTAGGCGAATCGGTGAAAAGACATTGGAAGGAGCTTTGGGATGCTTTGCCTTGTGTTTGCTTCTTTCCCTCGGGGTCTTTCCGTATTTGCCTGAGCTTACGCTGGTCTGGGGACACATCCACTTGCTGCAAGCCGTTTTTCTTTCGGCTCTTGTTGCAGTCCTCGAACTCTTTCCCTTCCGTGCCGGAAAGATTGTCCTGAACGACAACCTCTACGTCCCCGTCATCGTCACCTTCGTTTGCATCTTAATGCACGGCTAATTCATTTGAACAGAAAGAGCGGTAGATAGTTATTCAATGGACCCGTTTG
>CAJQSI010000084.1 GCA_905612515.1 uncultured Opitutales bacterium
TGTTAAAAGACTCGTGCCTTTTCATCCAACCACCCTGGCGCGGTACGGGTTCGAGTGCGGAGTGAAGGTCCTTCTTCTCTGCAAATAGAGAGACGGCAAAAAAGCAAGATAGAGCTAATAGGGAGATTTTCATTTTGTAAGTCTTATGGTCGTATTTGATGGACTGCAAGGTCTCGCTTTTACCGATAGACTATTTGTTTTGCAGACAAAGCTCGGCGTATGCTTTTATCTTTTGGCGAACACTGGTCAGACCATTTCGCCGATTGGGGGACAAGTGCTGTGTTATACCGACATCGGCCAGAAAATCGGGTTCGAGGTCGATTATGTCTTTCGGTGACTCGTTGCTATAAAGTTCGCAGAGCATGGTTGCCGTACCTTTTGTGATTGCTGCGTCGGAATCCGCTTGGAAATGGCATTTCCTATCTTCGAACCGAGGGAAAATCCACAGTTGGGATATACATCCCTTGATTAAGAACATATCAATTTTGTATTCATCGGAGAGAAGCGGATGAGATTTCGCCCGATCTATGACATAGGCAAAACGCTCGAAGTGGTCTTCGAACGGCATTAGTTCGTCAATAAGCTGGTCTCGCTTTGCTTGTATGTTCATAGCACTGTAATAATTATGTATACTAGCAAGCCAACTACTTAAACATCAGGTTTTTATTAGTTGAACCCACGCCTCTTTAGAATAAAGCTAGAGATTGTAAGCTTTCATGGCGGTTCCGCCCCAAACCGCGGATTGTTCGTCCTCTGAAAGTTGAGCAAGGAAATCGGCGACAATCGAAACCCATCGTTGGTAATCAATAGCAAGTTTGGCTACAGGCCAATCGGAACCAAACATCATACGATTCGGACCAAAGGCTTCGAGAGCAACCTCCGCAAAACGAATCAGTTGGTCTTTGGTCCAGTTTGCCCAAGCGGCTTCCGTAGCCATACCGGAAAGTTTGCAGTAGACATTGGGTCGTTCAGCCATTTTCCGCATAAGTTCGGCCCATGGTTCCATGGCGTCGTCGCGAATGCGAGGCTTGGCGACATGGTCTAGCACAAAGACAAGATCGGGATACCTGTCCACGAACTCAATGGAAGCAGCAAGCTGCCGTTCATAGATTAGGATGTCGTAGACGAGATTCAAATCCTTGAGGAGAGCAACACCTCTGCCAAAAGCTTCCCCGAGTATAAAACGGTCATCGGGTTCGTCTTGGACGACATGACGAATGCCCTTAAGATAAGGGTTTGCGGTATAGCTGCAGAGTGTATCGGAAATATTCTCATCTGCTAGTGGAAACCAGCCCACGACGCCCTTGATGAAATCGTGTTCGGCAGCGCACCCTAGCAACGCATCCGTCTCCGCCAAGGTTTGACTAGCTTGAACCGACACAACGCCATCGATGCCGGCTTGTTCAATTTCTTGCTTTAGGTCTGCAGGCAAATGGTCTTCCTTTAGAATACCCATTTCCTCGTTCATCCAAGGATACTCTGCAGGATCATATTTCCAAAAGTGATGGTGTGAATCGATTTTCATGACGGTCCTTTCAATCGCGTAGCGTTTACTTTCCTTTTCCTCTTGATCGCATCTCGGCGAGCAAGCGCGGCCACCCAAGTCGTGAAAGCTTTTCCGCCATTTTCCGATAGCCTTCACCATAGGTCGGACTACTGCTTTTTTGCATGTTGTCCAAGAGGATCGAAGATAATTTATTCGTTTCTATTTTGAGTAAATTGGATGCCCCGAGATTACAAAAGCCCTCGACGACATCGGGGGGAGCCTCAACAAAAAGTTCATTAAGCCAAACATGCATGTGCTCATGGGCAAGAACAGCCTCACATTCGGTGTGAGGGAGACCATACAGAACTAGAATGCGATGCTCGAAAGTAGTATTGGACACATTGCCTTTTGTTACGGTACGGAATTTCGTGAGGGTTAGACCCTTTAGTTTGCCACTAGCACGGATGCGTTTGGCTTCTTCATCCAAAGTGGGCTTATCTACTAGAACTAGCGTGATCTTTCCCTCGGGTTTTACAATTCCGATTTGGCTCAATGCTTTCTTGACCCGTTCGTTGACCAATCCGAGGGCTTTCTCCTCGAGAACGGCGTTGCTTAAACAGGTCAAGCAAGCAAAACGGTTTGAATCAAGAATTTGTTCCCTTTTAGCTTCCCGTTTGGCAAACATGCGTCCACATGAACCACAGGTAGCGACAAAAGAGAAATGATCGACATGCGCGAGCATGCCCCATTGATCGCGGCGAAACTCATCACCTCCCCTGAAAACCTTCTTGCATGCAAGACACCGAAAACAGGCGGTATGGTAGGTCTTGCCTCCCGCTTCCATCGTACGAGTGCCGAGAGTTTTTGAACACAATTCGCAACGAGGCTGGCTTTGCCATTTCCGAGCATAGGCCTGATCCCCATCAATAAATCGGGAAAGAGAAAAGCGATACTCACGGTTGGCAATGCGAAGACCTATTTGATCGCCTTCTATTTCAAAAATTTCGCCCTGAGCTTTTCGACCATCAGTCGTGGTCCAAGTTCTCAATTCGGCCAATGCAACATAGGGCAAGGCTCCAATAATAAATCCAAGTAGGAGTCGACGCATCAAGCCGGAGGCCAAGAAATTTCAGTCCAAAAGGTTTTCCCAGTGGGCAATCCGAGTGGCAATTTGCGTTGGTCCAGGCATCCCCGGTTTTTCCCGGCGTGCAAAAGCTCGGTCGAGATCAAAGACTTCTCGCCAGTCGTCGTCGAGAGCAGCGCATGCAGGATGAGCGCCCTTGGCTTGTTCGTCGGTAAGGTCGGGCAAGATTACGCCCGCCTTCTCAGCTTCGGCAACTACTCCACCGACAGCATGATGAGCATCACGAAAGGGTACACCTCGCTCAACGAGATAATCTGCCAAATCGGTAGCCAAAAGCATGGGATCTGAAGCAGCTTCTCGACAACGGTCGGCATTAATTTCCATTCCATCGATGGTGGCAGCGAGAACGGCTAGGCCAATGCCGAGCTGGTCGAATGAATCGAACACGGGGGGCTTGTCTTCCTGAAGGTCTCGATTGTAAGTAAGCGGCAGGCCCTTGATGGTGACGTAGAGATTTTGCAAGTTGCCGACAAGACGCCCCGTCTTTCCTCGCAGTAACTCGAGGGAATCCGGATTTTTCTTCTGTGGCATGAGAGATGATCCCGTAGTAAAACTATCGGGCAAAACCACGAACCCGAACTCGCTAGAATTCCACAGAATAAAGTCTTCCGCCAATCGAGATATATGCAGTCCGCAGGTAGCGCATGCGCCGGCAAACTCTACAAAGATGTCGCGATCGGCTACGGCATCCATTCCATTCGCCGTCAAGCGAGGCTCGCCTTGGTCGTCCACGAAACCAAGTTCGGTGGCAACGAAAGAACGGTCTATCGGCAAAGTTGAACCCGCTATAGCACCTGACCCGAGGGGACAGACATTGGCATGGTCGGCAACTTCGAAGAACCGCATGCGATCTCTTGCAAAAGCCTCTACATGGGCAAGTAGATGATGCCCGACCGTAACGGGTTGGGCACGCTGAAGGTGAGTATATCCAGCGATCGGAACAGACGCATTTTGTCGAGCCTGACCAAGAAGGGATTTCATGACAGTCTCGAGAGCTTCACCCAACTTGACGCAAGCGTCTTTAAAGAAAAGGCGCATGTCTGTGGCGATTTGGTCGTTTCGACTCCGACCAGCATGTAACTTGGCGGCAGCGGGAGTTTTTGCCAGTAAGGCTTGCTCAAGGTTCATGTGAATGTCCTCGAGGGCGGGATCCCATTCAAAAGTCCCTGCCGCAATTTCGGAGAGGATTTCGTCCAAGCCTTTGTGAATGTCCTCGCGCTCGTCGACTGAAAGCAGACCCACCTTCTCCAGCATGGAGGAATGGGCCTTGCTACCGTTCACGTCAAAGGGGGCAAGCCTCTTGTCGAATGACACGGACTCTCCAAACCACTTCATTAGTTCAGATGGACCGCCAGAAAATCTTCCGCCCCATGTTGCTTGTTTGCCGTCGGCCATATGAACCCAATTTTTCAAACCTCCTGAATTGCCGCAACGTTATTTCGATGTAAAAAATGGGAAAAGTTTAGCAATGGTTCAAAAGCTACTCAAAGCACTAATTCTTGACCACTTTCAGCCCCTGATTGTATTGCGAGGGAGTCTTTAGCCTCCCGCCACAGGAGGAATAAAGACGATTTCGTCACCATCGCTCAAAGAGCAATCCAGCTCTACGAAGTCCCCGTTCAAGGCAATACGTATGAATTCTTTTTCTAAACCAAAATCTTTCTCCTCCTTGATTTCGTTGTACAATTCACCCACGGTAGTAGATGTAGTTTCTCGTTTCTCGCAACTGCTCCCGACATGCTCTCTCAAGATAGCGAAATATCTTAAACGAACTATACGTGATACGGGATCCACAGGGTTCATTGCAGAGAAAGGGTGCGAACCGCTTCCTCATATTCCTCAGGAGTATTCACATTATCTAAAGCTTGAGGATTCACAGGATCCAGTAAAAGAGGTTCGGTTTGCATAAGAATTTTACGTGGACAACGGATATCATTGTCAAAAAATTCCTCAAGGACCGGTCTTGCTCGAGGCTCGTAAATTGCACAAAGGGGTTCCGGTTTGCCATCGTATGAACTCCGGTAAGCTGTCGCTATCTTTGTAGAGTCGCGCCGAGCTAACAAATTGTCCAGAGAGATGCTGTCGAGGAGGGGAAGATCGCAAGCGACAACAAGCCAAGCCATCTGCGGATGAGCTTTCATAGCTGATAAGATTCCGACAAGCGGACCGGCACTCTCGAAACTGTCATGAATTATATTCAAACATTCCAAACCAGTGAAATTTCTTTGACCTTTCCTCAGAGAAAGAAAAAATTTCGAACAACTACTTCGAAGCAATTCAGCGACAATTTCGGGTTGTGTGGTTCCTGCGTACCGAATGGAAGCCTTATCCTTTCCCATCCGTGTACTACTTCCGCCCGCAAGCAGGAGCGCGTATGGAAGTATAGGGGTACTCATGCCTTTGTATCTTCGAAAAAGTAGTCGCTCTTGCCGCCCGTCTTCTCGATCAGTTTGGTTTCTTCAATTACGATTTCATGTGAAAGGGCTTTGCACATGTCGTAAACTGTTAGCGCCGCAACGGAGCAACCCACCAAGGCTTCCATTTCCACGCCCGTCTTGAAAGTAGCCTTTACTCGACACTCTACAATGATCCTCTGGTCTCCTTCGCGACGAAGTTCGATTTTTACGGAGTCTAACGGAATGATATGGCAAAAAGGAATAATGTCTGCAGTTTTCTTGGCAGCTTGCGTTCCAGCAATAACTGCCACATCAAAAATTGACCCCTTTGACGACCGCATGTCCACAGAATCAAGCTCACAGGCGACTTCATCGGGAAGAACTATGATTGTACGGGCTAAAGCTATTCTCTCCGTACTCTCCTTCAATCCAATATCCACCATTTTTGGCGATGAGTTCTCGTCCAGATGGGTGAACTCAGAACACTGCATTTCCGATGATAATGAGATACGCTATTTAAGCTTGAGGCTCAAATTGGAGAGGCCACGGGAAACTTCTCATCAAAAAGAAAATCTTCCTCGCCTCTCTTCTTCGGATTGGGAAAAACGAAACCGGGATTTGTCGTACCAGGACTGATGTTATATTTTTGCATCAGTAGCAACATATTTGAGGAACTAGGCCGTATCGATTTTGTGGACATTGCGGCAGCAGCTTTTGTCGCAGCTTGTGTATTCCCCGCTCTCACAGCATTTTTGATAGCTCTTTCGGATTTCAAATTTGCTTGATCAACCTTTGCAACGTCAAACCCTAAGGCTAAGGCCACCCCATCCAAGCTACCCTCAGTGGCGCCTTGTTCCGTAGCTTGTTTGATGGCTACAGAGTCTTGGCCAGCTTTGTCGCCGCCAAGAATAGCACCTAGCGTAGAACCATAACTTGCAGATTTGGCCGAAGCAATAGAGTCAAGATCTGCACGGCGACTATCGGGCTTGGCATCTAACAGTACCACCACCTCAAAGAGAGCGGCAGCCGTTGCTCCGTTAGCAGAGGCTCTAGCAATATCAACTTCAAATTCTTCGGTAACGCCAAGGGGTTTCTCAATTTTATCAAGATTACCGGCTGTAATGCTTCCATATGCAGACCCTTTAGAGCTGGCCAATATCATGCTTTGCAGGTTCGTGTCATAGTAGACCGCCATGGCCACGTTGCTTAGTACCGAACCCATGGTCGTACCTCTTGCTAAATTCAAAATCTCTTGCCGCCTAGTAGAATTATTTTCTTTAGCCATATCGCTCAAGAACGACTCATGTTTTGTGTCTGCCGCTTTTTCGATTGCTCCTTCGGCAGAACCTCTCGATGCCGCCTCTGCAATCGCAATACGGTCATACGAGGCTTTTTTACCGTACAAATTATAATCCCATGCAGAATAGTTATTCGCATCGGGATCGAAGACCGTAGCGAACTGAGCACCTTGAGAGGAACCAAAAGCTGCTGCTTCGCCAATGCGAGCAATATCATTTAGCTTTTCTTTTTTTACCAAGTTACTCTCAACGGCAGCTGAGGCAACTCCATAGGCGACCCTCTCGGCTACGCTCTCCGGGATTTTCTCATTTTTCCAAGGCTGATGTGAACTCGAAACCATAATGGAACCCAATGAAGTTCCAGAAGCTATCGACTTAACGACTTCGTATGTAAAAAGGCTATGATTATCAGAAAGCTCCGACATGAAATCAACGGCTCCCTTGGCTGATCCGGAACCAATTTCCTCAGCTAGCAAAGGAACTTTGTTCGCAGGAAAATCTCTCTTCCATTTAGCTTCTGCAAGTGCTCCGTAGGCAAGACCATTGGCTGCATATTCAAGTACACGTGTTTTATCAGGATGAAAATGTGGCCTTTCATTTTTTTCACCGCCAAGTCTCATTGACGTTTTCAGATCTTCGGGCACATTCTCACCCGTGGTAACTGAGCTTGGGTCGATAGAATCAATGCCTGCGTAAAAGCCAATGTCTTCAGGTTTAGAAACGCTATTCTTTATTTGGCTTAAAGTGGCAGAGATAGTTTCTTCGCTGATAAGTCGCATTAATGTTTCCTCGGGTGGGCTCGCCACTCCGGGATATGTAAGTTCTGCAGTCATGGTTCCACGGGCCATACCTTCGGCTAAACTCTTAGCTAACTCGGGTACGCTCATTTCCCGTGCTCGAGATAAGCTAGGAATAAAGGTTTCGATTACCACTAATGGAAGTAATTGAGCAAGACCTTCGGGAGAGTGGTCAATAAATGCGTTAACCGTCGCATTCCTATCGGCAGGTGTTGACGCATTGAAGTCATCGTCTTCAACACCTCCGCGACGTAAATATTCCCGATACAACGCGACTTTGTCAGAAATCACTGGACCTTTTCCCTTACCGAAGGCATTCCATTCAGAAGGGCTGTCTGGTTTGTCTAAATGTACGATTGTACCAACCTTCAGTCCTCGATTGGCAGATGCCTCAAGTGCCGCCTGCACGAAAGCTTGGGTTGCCTTGCCGATCTGATCGACATCAAGTTCGAGACCAACTGGCTTATCGCGGAGATATTTCAGAGCATTTTCCACTCCATCCCGAATTTCTTCATTTGTGTGATTAGTAAATAGGTCTTTCATCATATCCTTGAGTGATGAAATAGCCGCAGGTGAAGGCAAGTCTGTTAATCTACTTGAGTTTTGTTCAAGTGTATCATTAACATCTGATATAAGTATGGCTGCACGACGAATGCGTGATGAAACATACAGGGGACCTGGGTCGGTGAGCTCCTCGTAATTAATCAGGATCGCGCTCTCAATAAGTATCTTGTCAATCGGACGCGCTTCTATTTGCTGGAATGAACAACCAATAGTAAGAACTGCCGCTAAGAAACGGAGTACATAAATTAATTTGTTGAATTGAAGTGGCATTAAGGGCACCTGCTCACTAACTTTTATTAGTATTACACGCTGCTAATCAACATCGCATTTATTACCTCTCAAATCAAGACGTCAAACAACTTTTCTTTTCTTTCAGTCAGTGCAGTTGCCTTCCTAGCCTTTCTTTTTCGAGGCTGGCATGCTTGAGTGCTAATGATAGTGTCAGCGAAAGGAGTAGCAAGCAAGCTGGTGTTCTGGTCGGGAAATCAACGAAAGAGTAGATCCCAAAAAGTATGCACCCGACCAATGCCCAGTCAGGTGTGGTCGAGAACACACTTTTTCTATTTTGCCAAATCCCAAGTGTCGGTACCAGTAGAAGTAAGGCAACTCCTATGACACCTATTTCGGCTAAGTACTGGAGCAAGTCATTATGACTGTGCTCGGTGAGGGGTTTTAATTTACGATGAGCGGATGCCAAGCCATATTCTCTTTCTCTCTTATATTCCGCCGATTGATAGAGAGGATGAAGGGCTCGAAAGGAACCTAATCCATGGCCGAATACAGGTTTGTCGAGAAACATTTTAAAAGTGTCTTTCCATAAATAATAGCGCATGGGCGGAGAACCTTTTTGATAATTCTCCCATTGTTGCAAGGTATTGCCGATAGCCTCTGATTTGGTTTCACGATCAAGATTGAACCCGAACCATACCATGGTGCCCAGTGTTAGAGAACATACAAACGCTGTCCCTCCGAATGCCGCCCATCTTTTTTTTGAAGTATCAAAACTTCTTGTCACGATCCATCCAAGGAATATCGCAAGAAGTGTAAGAAAAATAATAAGTAAAAGAGTACCCGACCGCGAACCCGATAGGGGAATTGTAATTCCAATAAAAAGTGCTGCAACCAAACAAACGCCCAACTTCGGTTGCCGCCAAGCCAGGGTTCCTTTTCGGCTGATCTCTCGCCATGCCAAACTTGCGGCGACTCCCAGGCAGAGTAGGGCAAAAGCAGACCAATGATTCTTGTAGGTGAAACTGCTGAAGAAATATCTTGGTTCGGGGGCATCCCACAAACCCCATATTTCTTTTACCCTATCACCGGGCACATAGGATAGTTTTTGCAAAGTACCTGCTATAGCAAGAAGGGCCCCGTTCAAAACAATCATTAAAAGCAATTTTCGAATAAGCCGACGGCTTTTCATGAATCTCCACAAAATGATCGCTTGAAGAGCAAGAATTGCTATGGGATAACATCTTTTCCAAATTGAGGCATCAGCAGTCACGCAACTAGGAAGCCATGATGTATGGGACCTCTCGAGATTGTTTTCGTAATCCTCGACAAATGGTTCAAAAGGAGAGTCGAAACGATCGAATTTATCCTGGAAATCGAGACGGAACCTGTAAAATAAAGCAATGGCTTGTCCCGGATCTACTTCGGATCTGCTTTGAACGTCACTAAACTCGTCTCCGACAAATGGAACAAGGGCGGGAGCTCGCAGAGCTGCCTCTTCAAATCGTTCCAAATCTAATGGAATCTGGCTTGGAGGATTGTGAGAAGGGTTGAGCATGCTTGCACCTGCAAGTGCCACGAAAAGGGCAAATGGAACCATCGGTTTCCACGGGAAAACAAACGGCAGACGATCTCCAGCCCTCAGTAGCAGTACTCCCAAAAGTCCACCCAAGACTGTTGCGG
This sequence comes from uncultured Opitutales bacterium, assembly GCA_905612515.1. Classification (GTDB taxonomy): domain Bacteria; phylum Verrucomicrobiota; class Verrucomicrobiia; order Opitutales; family Seribacteraceae. Next base: position 9,597 of record CAJQSI010000084.1, read on the forward strand.
AAGTAAACCATTCTGCCCATGGCGACAAGTGACCTGCTTTCGCCCAAGAAATGACAACAACCAAAACAGTCGTTTGCCCAAAAAGAAAAACTTCGTGTGTTCTCAACCCACTAAGATTGGATTCATGCGTACCTCATATTCGTCAAAAGCCATCTAAATATGGAAAGATTGGTCTGGGCAACCCTTCGATTTTAGAGTTGCCGTGCTGCGCCAGGTAGTCAAAATTCAAATCAAAGTTTATTTTATGCCCGTTTTCAATTCTCCCGTAAAAATGCCTGCCCGTTTTTTCGAAGTTAACAAAGAATTATTTCTTTGCCTGTTTTGCTTAAGCCTTGTTCTTGCCAACAATACGTTCGCCCTGACAGAGAACGTTTTGGGTCGATTCGACCTAAGTGCTTCCCTCTCGGCGGAATACGATTCTCGCGTGTTTGGGATTTCTTCCCAATCACTACAGGCAGTTAAAACCGACCCTACATCACGTTCGCGCGGAGTGGCTCCTGATGAAATTGAAAGTGAAGACGACTTGATCCTGAAATTTACTCCGGCTATCCATTACACGAAGAAACTTCGCTGGTTTACTTTTAGTGGATCTGCTGGCGTCCAAATTACCCAATTCGTAAAGAACGACAAAAAAAGTTACATTCAGCCAACCAGCACTTTCTCCATCGACTTTGATGAATCTTTGAAGAAGCGAATTTCAAATAATGCCAAGATTCGCTTCGATATGAATTTTGACCTCGGTCAGAAGGTGGAGACCAGTGTTCTGGAGCAGGATCTCGTGAGTTACTCTTACTTTCTGGTTGCCGCAAACGTAAGGTACAACCACAGTTCCAAATTTGGTTTAGGTGCGGGAACTTCTTACACTTACCGCAATTATCAAGATTGGGCAACTGGAGGACAAACTCCTTCCGCCTACAACGACCTTGCCACAATTCCAATTTATGCCAGAGCTTTTTATATTTATTCTGAAAAACTCGATTTATTCACTGAATACAACTTTTCGCGGTCTAGGGGCGGCGGGGGATCCAGCCTAACTGATGGGGCTACTCACGGAGTGAGTTTTGGTGCTCAAGGTGAATTATCCCCAAAGCTATCGGGCAACGCCAACATCGGTTATGTTCAGCAAGTCTATGATGATGCCAGTTTTTCCGGACAAAGCACCCTTTCGCTTGGTTCAGGATTGCAATGGAGTTTAAACCGCAAGACTTCCGTGGGTTTTGATTTGAACCGAGGGTTCTCACCTTCAGCTCAAGGTTATACGATGCTAAATACCACAGGTCGATTTTCATTAAACCATCGATTCACCGACGATGTTTCGGGAACCGCTCACATATCCTATGGGACGACCGATTACACCTATGATACATCAGGTGCTGCCTCTTCAACCAGTTCCAATTCTCTCGACAACATTGGCTTTGGAACCAACGTGACTAAAACTCTCAGTAAGCATTTCACCACAAGTGGCGGGTACAGCTTTTCACACATTGCCCGCGATTCCGAATCTTATGGACGGCATTTAGTCCGAGTTGACCTGAACGGCCGATTTTGAGATAATCGCTTCATTGTGAAAGTTTCTCTAAACTTCCCTTTGTATTTGTTTTTGGTTTTCGCCATCTCGCTATTATCTGCCCGCAACGACGATCCTTCCATTCTCCGTGATCCAACTGGATACAAACTGAGATCCGGAGATCGTGTCAAAGTATCGGTACTTGGTGAACCCGATTGTACCACCGAGGCAACAATCAACAATGATGAACGCGTGCGTTTAGCTTACGTTGGAGAGTTGCCTTTGGCTAACATGAACACGAAGCAAGCTGAAACGTACATTGCTCAAGAGTATCGGAGGCAACTGATCTTCAGGGATCCCAAAGTGACTGTTGCAATCTCAAAGTATGTGGAACGTTTCGTTTTCCTTTCGGGTTCAGTTAACAAACAAGGTGCCTATCCCTTTCCTCCTGAAGCCGAGGCAATGAACATAGTTCAAGTTATTGCACGAGCCGGTGGATTCACCGATATAGCCAACAAGACAAAAGTAAAGGTTACCCGCACCTTTTACGATGAATCGGGAAAAATCAAAAACTCAAAGACATACGAAATTAATGTCGAAGCTCTCAGCAGTGGATCCGCTGCGAATGGGGGATACGCAACCTTCATGATTTATCCAGGTGATCAGATTTTTGTAAAAGAACGTTTAGTGTGATCTTCATTTCATCAACGCGCGCTCTTCTTTAATAGATTATAATGGACTCCTATTCCAACCCTGATCCGTCTCAGGCAATGGTGCAATCGACTTCTCGGACTCGTTTCAAGGGTGTCTTCGATTATTTTCTGATTATACGTGATCGCTGGTTGCTTTCCATGGCACTCTCGCTTCCCATTGCTTTGGGTTTTGTTTACAAGGAATATCAACAGCCTACTATCTACCAATCTTCTTCTTCCTTTCGTCTCATTCCGCCCCCTGCCATTTTGAATCTACAACGCGTCGAACGCGACAATCAATTGGGAGAACTGGTTCGCAAGCATAACGATGGGCTGAAAAGTCAAGAGTTGAGGGTTCGCGTTCTCGAACGCATTAAAGACAACAATTCTTACAAAAGCACTATGCTTGCCCCATATGTCTATGATGATGAGCAATTGCCAGATATCGCATCAATCGTAAGCTATTCCGTTTCGATAAGTGGTGAAGGAAGACCTGTCTTCACAATAACGGCAACTGGGCGCAGTTCCCAATCCGTACAACTTGTTGCGGATATTGTTCAGCAAGAATACGAACAATCTCACAAGAACGAAGCTGGCGAAATAGTGGAGACCGCTCGAGAAGTTCTGGAAAACCTTTTGGCCGGAAGTCAATTTCGGGAATCCGGAATTATTGGAGAAATGACCAAATACAAACGAGATGAAGAACTGCCATTTGTTGAGGACACTAGATTGGATAATGCTTCTCGCAAAAGTAATTATCATTCCGAAATCACTAGGGCTAAAGTGGAAAAAGTCCGAATAAATTCCCTCCTTCGTCAAATTATTCAAATACAAGCCAGCATTAACTCTCGTGCCGAAAATACCGGAGTTTCCCAAGACGTGAATGCAAACATTGATGCCATCAAGGAATACTTTAAAATCGATGCCATAGAAAGTTTTGGAAATGTTCCCGCCCTCCAGACCAGACTTTTCGACTTGGAACAAACGCGCCGACTTTATGAGCAAAAGTACCTTTCGAATCATCCAAAGATGATCGAGAACGCACGGCAAATACAAGATGTCGAAAGAATTCTGCAACTTGAGGTCAAAGCTTCGATTGAGGATCTGAAAGACAAGTATCATCAACTAGAGGCTCAAGAACAAGAATTTGCGGCGGCGATGGATAAAGTTCAGTCCGAGTCCGTTGCACTTAGTGAAATGGAAACCAAACTAGGGGCACTGAATCGAAAACTTCAGATTCAACGAGGTTCTACGGACACGATTCAAAAACGACTACAAGATGTTATCATTCAAATAGCTCTTCCGCAAGAGCAAGGTGACCCTCTTCACGCGATGGATTTGGCATATCCAGGTATACGGATAAGTCCTAACTTACCTGAGATTCACAAACATGGGATTATGATATTTGCCATTCTCTTTGTTCTGATCCCCATTGGTTTTGAATTTATTGATAATCGCATAAAATCTCCTTGGGATATAGAAGTTTTTCTTGGGCAAGATCTAATTGCCGGTATTCCAAAGATATCTGAAGTTAAAGAGAGCGATCGACCGCTTATTGTTGGAAATGAACTAGACGATGGCCTCACCGAAGCCTTTCGAAGTCTGTACAGCCGTATACAAATGAACTCCAAGACGGAGTACCCCAAAACCATTTTAATTACTAGTGCTATACCAAGTGAAGGGAAGAGTCTGCTTGCCGCTAATTTGGCTTACAGTTGCGCCAATCACGGGCGTAAAACAATTCTTATCGATTTTGATTTAAGACGACCTGGACTTCATAAATTTTGTGGAGTAAATAATGACCGAGGATTGCTTACGCTGATAAATGAGACTGTGGCAAACCCTAGCCCCACATATGACTTTTGGGATAGCGGAACACTAGTAGAAATCTATCCCAACCTCTTAATCTTGCCTTCTGGCGGAAAAACCCGCGCCGCCACAGAAATGCTAGAAAAGCCAGAGTTCGATAAGATGCTCTTTAGCCTCAGGCAAAACGCGGAAATCATCATTATCGACAGTCCTCCGATTGGACTTTTTCCTGACTCACTTGCCATGGCTCGTAAAGTGGATGAGGTGATTTTTGTAACTCGTTATGGCAAAGTAGCTCGTAAAGTAGCTAAAAATCTCCTGTCGAGTTTAGAGGAAACAGGTGCTAATATTTTGGGTGTCGTGCTCAATGATTTACCCGAAAAAAAGACACCTGGCTACTACTATTCCGGTTACTATGGATATGGTTACTTCAGGTACAAGTATTATAACAAGTACTACGGGAAACAAGGTCCTGAGAAAGCTCACCGCAAAGCAGCAAAGGTCAGTTAAGTTTATTCAAACGAGACCCTGTCCAAGTCTAAACTAACATTCTACCCTCAGATGATGACTCGCGGTCTCAACTAACAAGTGCAAGAGGCCCGTGATTATCTTTAGTGTTGTCGGCGAAATTTTAAAGGTTCCTTTGACATGTGCTGCTTCGTCCGTTTCTTGCAGTCCGTCCCCGAAGCGGTCCCACACCGCGGCAAGGCTGGAGCGAAGCGGGGGTAGCATGGAGATCGTTTTCTTCAAGCGGATCATGCAACTAATTTGCGATAAAGTTCCTCATGGAGGCAAAGTTAGGAGGCTTTCCAGAACGAGCATTCCATTTATCTTCACAGCGCTTGCACTGTTCTAAAGTCAGCCCTTTGAGACTATCGCCTTTCTTCTGGGATTTGCGGATCAATCCGTTGGTGTTTTTGCTTAAACCGCACTCTCGAAAAGAATTCGGATGAGCGAAGTAGATCGGCGTGCCCAAAACCGAGCTTACCGATAAAAGGCCTAAAACACGATGATCCATAGCTATCATTACCTCATCGCTTCGCTTACTCCCCTAGGAGACACATCAAGCAGTGCTTGGTTTTGCGTTCCACCAGCGTCAATGACCGCACCTTCGTGTTTACCGCCTTCGATCAGATCGCCTTCCTAATCCCCGCAATATCGCGTCGAGTCCACACTCGCGAGGCTTCGTCGGATACTCACGCGTTTAGTGAATCATTCCTTGGCGATCTTTGCGACCGACCCGACGTCGTCGCTTCTTTCGGGATTGGCAGCAAATGGAAGGCAAAGAGTCCCACCGTAATCGCCTTCGCTGTAAGCATGGCCAATTAAATAGCGTTTCAGACTGACCGCGTCTTCGCCCCGGCGACGTATCGGTCCTGTGACTTGCTCGGGACCAAAGTTCTCTCGTAGGTAACCCTCAACTGCACCTTGAATCGCAGGGGTTCCCTTCTTTTGGGGCTCTCAAAGAGGTGCTGATTGGCCATCTCCTCGACATGATTGTGACAATAACTTCGCCTTCCGAGGTTGCACCGAGCCTCCCGACTGATCGTACTCCCGCTATGCCCGAAACAAGAGAACTATCGCACTTTGAGTATATCCAGCTTTACGCATCCTGCTCGATACTGTATCGTTCTTCAAGAGTTAGGTGTTTGTAGATTTTTTTTCATGGCAAGAGAGCCTTTTGCTTCGGCAAAGGTGCTCGCTTTACAGTTGCGTCGATCTCTTGCACTTCAAAGTTGAATCCACCTTTGAAGTTGGCTTTACAAATTTCTTATTGCACATTGATCTTGGTACTTCTTAAAAGTGTGATTAATGCGATATGCTTACAAAACTTGTGTGATTTATCCTAAAGGACTCCGCGTGAGCGGAGACGATCAATCTGATAAACTTGCCGAAAGCCTTGAAAAAGAAAGCAATGAATTAGGTAAGAGAGGGTGGCGGTTAACAGCCGTGACTCCCACCTTGATAAATGGCGGCTCGGTTTCAAAATTATTACTCACTTTCCGTAAGAAATCTCAGAATGTTGCTACAGGCAAGGATTGAAATTACTACTCATTCGAGAAATCAATTGGTTAGTATTCGACTGTTCGTACTACACCATTTGCAAGCGTAAGCGTAAATAGTTCTCTGTCTTGATCGCAAATCTCGAATTCTTTGGAAGTTTGTCCAAAATGAGATGCGATCAAGTGCCCGACTCTGTAGCGTCTCGTCTCCCATACTGATGCAGCATCTGGGATGCTTGCCAGTACTTCAAAACGATACCCCATAACTTTATTTAACTCGGAAATAGGGATGCCCGATTGAATGCGAACTAGAGCATCCCTCTCAATACGCACTACGTTCTTGCTACTATTTTGACTCTTTTCAATTTGGGCTTTCCGTATCGCGTCCTCTTGCACTCGCCGTTGTTCGGCAAACTGCTTGTCCGGATCCCACGAGTTATAGCGACATGCGGTTAAAACTATTGCCATAAAACCAGCCGTCCATATGATATTCATCAGTTGTAGCATTTAATTTTGCTAGTTTCACTAAAAAGGCAAATGTAATTAGCGATCTACCCAACACTGAAATCCGGTATCAAACCTGCTCTATTAAAATGTTCGCAACTTCACCATCCACTAATATCAAGTTCTCGTGGATTTTAATTCCGCACAAAATGCTTACCCTTATGCCTTGGAGAGGCAGGCCTCACTTTTGGCTGCTTCCTTGCGGTTTCCTGAACCTTCATCTGGCAGATGGTTGTTAAGGCTTGTCAGGTTGCCCGCTAAAGGTCGGGAAACAATTATTGATTTGGAAAACCGGAATAACCGTTGCATTGTGACTGTTACTCGCTTTTTGAAACCTCTTCGGCAATTGTGGGAGGCACTAGATCGTCCAAGCGAGATCCCCCGTACAACTATCCCTCTCGAAATATCCATGGCAAACCTCGACTGCAATGACGCACTCTTCCGAGAAACGGAAAGGGGCACAGTGCTTGATTGCATTAATGCACCGATAGACGATTCTGCCCTAGACCACTACCTTATGTTTTTCACAGACACCTTCGATTGCAAGATTGCCGCAATCACCGACCCTTACAAAATGCGTAAAGCTGAAGCTTGGCATCGCATAATAAATCGCTCATACGGAGCCGAACTGGTTCCGCCGCGACGATGTTTTATGGAAGAAACTGTTTCCGTTTCATGAGTCAAATCGATCCGGTTGAACACGGTAGGGCTCTCACCCTGCCGAAACTGTTGCCTAACATCTTCACCACAATAGGTCTATGTGCCGGTCTCACGGGAATGCGTTTCGCGATGGAAAGCGAATGGGAAAAAGCGGTCTTCTTCATACTCGTTGCGGCCGCTTTCGATACCGTGGACGGCCTGTCAGCTCGATTGCTCAAAGCTCATTCTCGTTTTGGGGCCGAGCTGGATAGCTTGGCTGACACAATCAGTTTTGGTGTTGCTCCCGCGGTAGTAATATATCTCTGGATTCGAGCGCCATTGATCGGTAGTGGTTCCGAGCACCTACTGGAGTGGTTCTGGATTCCGATACTCGCTTTTTCGACCTGCAATGCCTTACGCTTGGCTCGTTTCAACGTCATGCACGAAGAGGGCAAGCCGAGAGACAAGACTTACTTTACAGGGGTTCCGGCTCCAGCTGCTGCAGGAATGGCCATGATGCCAATGGGTATGGAATTCATTCTCAAGCGTTTTGAATCTGGTTTCATTGTCGCCGAATACCCTCTTTGGGTTCTCGGTTGGGTTGTCGCCATATCTCTTTTAATGATTAGCAGAGTCCCCACCTTTTCATTCCGCAACGTTCGTTTTCGAGTTGCTCGAAATCGTGCTATCCTCGTGCTTTTGGCGGTGGGGTTAAGCGTTGCTGTTTTTTCAAAGGAACCTTGGATCTTTCTTTTTTCGTTTGGAGCCTTGTATCTATCGAGCTTGCCGTTCAGCATAACTGCCTACCGTAAAGACAATCCAAGGAAATAATGTCCTATGTCTCGTTTTGGGACTTTGATGCGGTAATCTGTGCAAGATAGGCGTTCGCTTTTGCATTGGCAGGTTCAAGATCGGTAACAATAAGGAAGTGCATCTCTGCTTTATTGAGGTCTTTTCCGGCAAGAGCAATTTCACCTAATCGAAAATGGGCGGGGGGATGAGCCCATTCGGCTTGAACGACAGCTTCGTAGTGCCAGGTTGCTTCGTTTGCTCGATCACTGTCGTCGAGAAGAATGGCGAGCTCATAACGGGCTGGAGCGAATGCCGGCGATTTGGCAACCGCTTTGTCTAGAAGCTGAATTGCTTTTTCATTGCTTCCACCCATCACCTCAATCTTTGCCAAATGACATAATACGGGGGATTGGGAACGCCGAGCATTCTCGGCCTTTTCCAAACGACGTCGCGCTCTAATGAAATTTGCGTTGTCGGCAGCAACGTCCGAGTCTTCCCTGAATTTCTTCTCGTCTTTCTCGAATGTGCTCAAAGCCTCCATTAAGTCTTTCTTGGCTGCATCTGTCTTACCTTGCTCGATAAACACCTCTGATCTTTCCAGAAGAGATTGTCCCTTAACTTCGGGTTCTCGAATGGCGAGAGTTAGAAAATTTTCCACTTTTACATTGTCGTTCTCTGCAAGTGCAAGTCTCGCTAGGAAAAGGTAAGCATCTCCAGCAATACCTTTCACTTTTGCCGCTTTGTTATAGCAATCGATTGCGGCTTGGATATTTCCTTCGCCTTCGAACATAACGCCCAATCGCAAGTTCGCGGGACCATGACTCGGACTTAAACGCAGTGTTTGTTCATAGCGTTGCTTTGCAGAAGTATAATCAGATTCCCTGAATATATTGCCTTCGCGATCAGATTTTTCACCCTTGTCGAGTAACTGGGCAAGATGAAAGCAAGGGCGAGGGTCCTTGGGTAAGAGATCGATCGATATTTCGAGCAAAAGCTTGGCTCTGTCGAAATCGTCAGGGTGTTCCAGAAAAGTTGCGAGACGGAAATGGGCTTCACCATTGAGGTGGTCTAGGCTAATGACATTTTCAAGTTGATCGGCCGCAGCCTTTATTTGCCCCTTTGCCGCAAGAAGCTCTGCCAGTCGAAAACGTGACGCTGAATCAGCGAGATCTCCAGAGGTTGCTTCCAATAGGTGCTTAATTGCCTGCTCTTCTTGTCCTTCATCAATTAATATTTCCGCTAGAGCAAAGTGAGCGACAGGAACATCCGTCTCTCCTGCAATCGCTTTTAAAAGGATGTCCTTGGCTTCATCCAAAAGATTTTCTTGCCGGTAAAGATCAGCTAGCGCAAGACGAGCAGCAAGATGGTTGGGGTCAAGGGCGATGGCCTTTTCTAGGTGACCAAGAGCATCGGGATGAATCACGATCCAACTCCAGTTACACTATTTTTTCTTAGGGACAGACCGAGACTTCCCCTTGGTTTTGGGTTTCGAAGAAGAAGTTTCTTTTTTTGCCGAAACAGTTGGTTTGCGAGAAGAACTGGTTTTGGGTTTTTTGGGAAGTAAATCTTTAGAGGCGGCAGGATCCATAAGAAGAACTGCCATACGATAGTGGGCTTCCGAATAGCTCGGATTAATCCTTAAAGCTTCCGAGTAGTGCTTGAATGCATCTGCGTAATGCCGCAACTCCCTTAACAATAGCCCTAAACGGAAGTGCGCCTTTGCATACTTAGGGTCAATTTCGATAGCACGACGAAAGTGGTGTTCGGCAATATCTAATTTGGGTTCTTTAACCAAGGTGCCATCGGCGGTTAGCCTTTCGCCCCCAGCCAGTATTTTTGCCAGCCAGTAGTGACTTTGAGCGTGCGAAGGGTCAATTTCAATTGCCGTTTCGTAGTTGCGAACGGCTTGATCGTATTCGGCTGGAGTCGTGAGAATGCGTGCAAGATTGAAATAGGCTTCAACGTAATTCTGGTCTACGTCCGATGCTTTTTGATAGTGCATCTTGGCCTCGGTGAGCTCGTTGGTTCGTTCGAGATGACCAGCCAAGTGAAAGTAGGCTAGTGCAAATTCGGGATCAATTTCAAGAGCTCGGTAAAAGTGCTTTTTGGCGGGTGCGGAATCTTCGTCCGGAGAGAGTAACCAAGCAAGGTGATAGTGGGCTTCAGCGTGCTCGGGGTCAAAACCCACCGCTTTTTTAAAATTCTCCAAAGCTTCTTTGTCATTTTCTTCGTTGCGAAGAATCAGACCAAGTCGAAAATGGGCAGGGGCATTCTTCTCATAATGCTTAATGGATTCGATGAAATGCTTTTTGGCCTCGGTCGAGAAATTTAATTCGCCAAGAATGTGAGCGAGGGAAAAATGTGCCTTCGAGTATTCCGGATCGATTGAGATGGCCTTTTCCAGTCTTTCGCGAGCTTGCTTGTGGTCGCCTTCCAGAGAGAGTATCTTAGCAATATTGTAGAGTGCTTTAGGATGCTTTTTTTCAAGCTCCAGAACTTTAAGGAAATGATCCTTCGCTTCTGGTAGATCAGTGGAATCTATGATTACGCCTTCCTTATCCGTGGCTACTCCACCGGAAAGCAGTTTACCCATGTAATACAAGGCATCGATGAAGTCCGGACGTATGTCGATGGCGGTTTCAAAGTTCTTTCGGGCTTCTTCAAAGTCGTCCGGGTTAGTGAGTAAGCGAGCTTTGTGGTAATAAGCTTCCGCATAGTTTTGATTGATTTCCGTTACCTTTTCCAAGTTGTTCTTGGCCTCTTCAACATCGTTTAACTCAACCAGCAGAAGAGCGTAATTAAAGTAGGCGTCGGCATAGTTGGGATTGATTTCGAGAGCATTAAGGTAATGACTTCTCGATGTTTCGTATTCACCTTTGGCAGCAAACGCGACAGCTAGTTCGCACTGGGCCTCGGCGTAATTGGCATTCAAGGATACGGCTTTTTGAAAATGTCCCCAGGCGCCTTCGATGTTTCCTTCGCCTTTTTCGAGGAGACCGAGCTTATAGTATGCCTCGGCATATTCGGGGTTTATCTCTATTGCTTGTTCTAAGTGTTCGCGGGCGTCGTTCATAACGTCGTGTCGAAGGCAAGGAATTTTAAAGGGCGGTGGTGGTGGGTTTTATTTGGTGGTCATTACCCAAACACCGTCCCAATCGCCTTTTGGCGGGTTCTTCTTCATATGGACGCAACGATCGATATAGAGCTGGGCAGCCTTGTCGTCGGGATTGATTTTGAGCACATCCTTGAAGAGCTTGGTGCTCTGGTCCCATTTGCCTTCGTTCCAGCAGCGATGACCATCGTTAAAGGTGCCGAGAGCATCAACTAGATTTGGATAGGATTCGTCATCGTGGTAGTCGAGCACTTCGTATACTCCAACCGGCTCGGTCTTGCCCTTGACTATTACGTAGTCCACCTGCCGAGTCCTATAGGTGGCCTTGACCGCCCTGAGGGTGAATTCACTTATTAGGATATGGGCACCGTACTGTTTGCAGGCACTTTCGATACGGGCCGCCAAATTCACTCCGTCGCCAATCACTGTGTAGTCCATGCGCTTGGGCGAACCTATGTTGCCGGAAACGATAGAGTCGGTGTTGATGCCCATGCCGTGATCAATGGGCAACTTGCCTTCGGCGGCTCGCTGGTCGTTGTAGACCTTCAAGTCAGTCATCATCCGAATGGCTGCACGTACAGCCCGGTCGGGATCGTCGTCGTGAGGAACAGGAGTGCCGAAGATGCACATCATGGCATCGCCGATGAACTTGTCGAGCATACCGCCTTCATCGGTGATGCAGTCGACCATGATGGTAAAGTACTCGTTGAGGAGTTTCACCGTACCTTGAGCCCCAAGCTCTTCGGTGATGGTGGTGAAGCTGCGCACATCGGAGAAAAGGACCGATCCCACGCTCTGCTTGCCTCCGAGGAAGTCATCGCTGTCCCCCGCGTCCATGAGCTGGTCGGCCAATTCGGGATCCATATAGCGGGACATGGTTGACTTCATGCGTTTCTCCGAGCTGATGTCTTCGATCATGACCATCGCCCCGAGCACTTCCTTCTTTTCCCCGAGTAGTGGCATTATGGAGACATTGACAGACAACTTCTCGCCATCCACTTGCAATTCAGCATCGAGGTATTCGTCCTTTTCGGTCACGCTCTTGAGCTTTTCAGCCATCCAATCGTTAGACCCGGAGAAGAAATCGTCTGCCGTCTTGCCTATTACGTCAGCGAGAATGGGAACCTTGAAGATTCGCATCCCCGACAGGTTGCAAGTCTTGATAACGCCCTCGTCGTCGAGGGTTATGACCGCGTCGTGCATGCTTGAGAGGATGCTCTCTGAATAATTTTGCTGGGTCTGCACATCGGCGAAGAGTTTCGCGTTCTCTATCCCCATCGAAATTTGCGAGGTGAAGGCAGCTAACCGTTTTTCGTCTTCGGAATTGAAGGAACCCCCACGTTTGTTCAGTACTTGGCTGACGCCTATGGTTTTACCTTCTTTATTGAGAACCGGCATACATAGCATGGAGCGAGTAAAGAAGCCCGTCTGCTTATCGAAACCGGGATTGAAACGCAGGTCTGCGTAAGCGTGGGGGATGTTTACGGGTTTTGCCGAACTGAACACGGTTCCGGCGATTCCCATGTGATTCGGGAAGCGGATCACTGATTTTTCATCCAGTCCTTCACCAACTTCGGTATAGAGCTCGTTTGTTTTTTCATCATTGATAAAAAGCGTAGCCCTTTCACAATCAAGCATCTTTGAAATGGTACTGATTATCTTTTGCAAAAGGGGAGTGAGTTCCAACTCCGAAGATACTTGTGAGACAACGTCGAGAAATTCCAACTCTTGCTTCCGAGCTGCTTCAATTTTCTCGACGATAATGTTTCCCTGAATTGCTATGGCAGCTTGTTCCGTCATAGCCTCGAGGAGATCGAGATCATCCTGAGAGAATTGACTGTCAATTTTGTTGAGAATTTGCGACACGCCAATTTTATCGCCGCGGACAGTTCGAAGCGGCGCACAGAGGATGCTTTTCGTTCTAAACCCCGTTCTGACATCGACTGCCTTGTTGAACCGCTCGTCCTTGTAGGCATCGTGGATGATCACGCCTTGATCATGCGAGAAGGCCCAACCGGCCACTCCCTTTGTATTAAGGATTCGGATTTCTCTCCGGAAGTTCCCTTGAGCCACCCTAGAATATAGTTCGCCCGTGGCCTCATCATTAAGGAAAATGGTACCTCTCTCGGCTCCAATGGAAGAGGTCGTAATGTTGACCAGCGTCTCAAGTGCTTCGTCCAACGAATTTGTTTGAGCAAGATCATTGGTAACTTGGAGCAGCATTTTTGCAAAGCGCTCCGTTCGTTTAACGCGTGCCGCGCGATCTGCGTCTTTCTCGGCTTTACTTTTAGTTTCCATGGCTCTTTTCTAGTTCATATCTTAGCTCGACAATGGTTTCCTGCAGTTGCTTGAATTCCATTGTCTTTAGTTGATTTTCCTTCTGAAGTTTTTCATCGTGTAAATTACCTTTGAGTTCAAGCTCATCTCGTAATGCATTAACGATGCGTTTAAAGTGAGTAACCTCTCCGTGTTGCGAGGCAACAGCTTTTTGTACCGCCTCCGACTGGATAACTTCTGCACGTTCAAGTTCATGCCGCAGAGACGCTACGTTCTCGCGAAGGCTTCTCAACTCCGTGGAAGTCTCCGCGATAGCCCTCTGGACAGCTTCTTCGCGCCCTGATTGCATGCGGTCAATTTGATCCCGCAAGGCTGTGGCGGTATTCTTAAGTTGCGTTAGCTCTTTGCCCGCCGATGCAGAAGCCTTCTGTACGGCATCTTCGCGCTCAATGTCTTTACGCTCCAATTCTTCGCGCAATTGAGCTATGTTCACTTTGAGAACACGAGTTTCATTTTCCCCCTGTACGTGGGCTTGCTGAACGGCTGAATCTTTCTCTTGTCCCGCCCGCTCCAACCGGTCTCGCGTAATGGCAAGACTTTCACGCAATTGGCGAATTTCAGTAACTGCCGCAGCTTCGACTTGCTGAACGCGAGCGGCTTCACGTACACTTGCCCCATCAAGCTCCTCCCTTAGAGAGGTGGCGGTGTCTCTCAACGACCTGATCTCTCTTTCCGATGTAGCAACTGCAGATTGTACTCGTTCCTCCTGCCTCGCCTGTGCCTTTTCCAACTGATCCCTAATCGCCTGAAGTGAATTTTTTAAATGTTGAACTTCTCCGTGGGCAGTGGCCATCGCTTTTTGCACACTATCCATTTCGTGAGCCTGAGCATTGTCGAGTTCTTCTCGCAAAGCGGTACAAGTGGATTTGAGGGAACGTATCTCGTTTTCCGCGACTACCACCGCTTTTTGAATTCGACCTTCTTCATTTGCTTTTGATTTC
>CAJQSI010000085.1 GCA_905612515.1 uncultured Opitutales bacterium
GCTGGCGGGAAGTCCAAGGGAGAAGGTTCCGTTCTCGGTGGCATCGGTCGCCTTTTGGATGGCGATTAAGCGGAGCCAACTCAAGGAGTTCGTGATGGCGGTAGTTTTTTGCAACGGATCGGATTAGAGACCCGCTCTACTCGTTTTCTTTGGCGAAAAATTCCTCCCAGGCTTGCCTCTCCTTCCTTGTGGGGCGCGGCGTAGTTGAACTCCGACTGAACTTAGGCATTGCTTTGCGATGTTCTCTGGCGGCTGCGTAATCTTCTTCCGGCGTTAGGTCTTTGAGGTACTCTGCCACGGTTTTAGCTCCTACGCGTTTCTCTGCAATTGCTACCACTTTTAAGGTCTGGTTCATGCCGTCCTTTCTCACTGTGACGATATCGCCGGGAGCAACCTCTCGTGAGGGCTTGGCTTTAAGGTCTGCCACCTTTACCTTTCCCGCCTTGCAGGACTCGATGGCCAAAGTACGTGTCTTGAATACCCTTGTCGCCCATAACCACTTGTCGACCCGCACCGTGCTTTCGCGATCGGTCATTTTTCGTCGCCATCTCCCTTGAAAGTCGGAGATTTGGCCGATGTGGTCAACTTGAAGGCAATCTTCATCGAGATTACCGTGCCATTCTTCAAGTGAATCTCCAATGGCGCCCCGGCCGTGGTCGGGGGAAACACATCGTTTATTTCCTCAGGGCTTATTCCCTGCCGACGCAGCGAATAGGGCAGGAAGTTGTAAAGCACGGGATGATAATTGTCCAAATCGGGCAAGACCTGATCCCGCTTGGAGAAAACAATGCCCGACAAAAGAAAACTTAACTTCCGCTCTTCCTTCAATCCCAATCCCTTGGCGATTTTTGCCAAGCTTTTTATTCCCGCGTGCCGGATCCCGTTTTCTAGGTCGTTCACAATGGAAGTGGCCACGCCGGACTCCTTGGCCAATTGACCTTGGGTGAATCCCCTGAGCTTGCGCTCTTTTTTAAGTACTATTCCAAAAGCCTTTATTTTTCCCCGAAGCATAACCATCTTACATGGTCTATTTGCTTCTTCCGTCAAGGAAATACTTATAACTTGTTGATCATAAATGATTAACTGTTTAGTGGATTAGGCCGATCTTAATCCGTTTCGGATTACTTGCCCTTGATGAAAGCTGAGCTACTTGCTTCTTTCTGGCTTTGCGAACCGCCTTTATTTCGATTCATTGCTTTCCGATAGGGTCTTCTCAGCTGGATTGATTCCCATTACCTGTGCTTCAAATAGGAGTGTTCCATTTGCCTCGGTTCGGTTTAAGTCAACGTAAGTGGGAAGCTGAAGGCGCAACTGGAGTGTGGAACCGATCTTCAACTTGATGCTTTCTCCGTTGGTGGATGTCGCGCCTCCCATCTCCGTTATAGGTTGTTGGGCATCGAGATTTTTCGGCAAGTTGTCTTTGCCTTCTTCTTTTCCGCCAAAACTGCCGAGATTTCGTGCCGCATCGATGAAATCGGAGAGCTGTTCTTGTTTGTTAACGGCTATCCATACCAAGGTTCCCGCGATGAGGACGACCACGGCTATTAACTTTTTGTTCAAGCCCATCCCCGTATCGGGCTTATCAGGTCGCGGTCCGTCGATGTCTTCGTCCCATTCTTCCCATTCCTTTTTCTTTCGCCTTCGCTCAATAAAGGTGCCCGAGAGAATGGAAAGTTCGTACAGTACGTAGAGAGGGATCGTGAGAATACAAAGGCTTACCGGATCTCCACCAGGCGTAATCAGTGCTGCCGAAACCATGAGAATGACAAATACCATGCGCCGGTTGTTTCTCAGTTTCTCTACTGAAAGCACTCCTATCCAAGTGAGCAGTACGATGATAAGAGGGAATTCGAAGGCAAGTCCCACGGCGAAGGTCATCCAGATCACCGTACTGTAATAGTTGCCCGCCTCGGGCCTGTAAGTATCGAGTCCGAGCACGTCGAAGGTGAACTCGATGGTAAAGGCGAGTGAGAAAGGTAGAATGACAAAGTAAGTCATTGCGGCTCCGGCTAGGAATAGGAGAAAGGCCACAACGCAACCGGGAAAGAGCACGGATTTTTCTTTTATAGACAGCCCCGGGACTACGAACCCACCGATGAAGTAGAAAATAAAGGGCAATGAAATTCCCAAGCCGCCCAAAAAACATATCTTCATTGCAATGAAAATGGGAGAATAGGAGCGGATGACCTGCAGGAGGTGCCGGTTTTGACCGGCTTTGAAATGTGAAAGAATGCGAGTTCTGTGGTACGGGTCGTCTATGCCCCAGTCAATAAGGGTCTGCTCGTCAGCGTTTCTTAAAGTGCCAAGATCGATGTTCTTGTTGTGGAGATGTTCGATATATTGCTCGAGACCAATGCCCTGAAGGTCGACGTCGATTTCTCCAAAATCGTCCACGGCGGTGACCAGTGGTTGCTGGAGAATCTGGACGGATTCGTCAATGAATACGGCAACCGCAAGGCATCCTACGATAAAGGCAACGGCACACTTGAAAATGACCCATCGCAAATCTTCGAGATGTTCGAGGAAGTGCATCTTGTTGGGATCCGGATTCTTTTTTTCTTTTGGTTTGAGTGCCCCCAGCAATCCGTCCTCGCGGAAACGTTCCGCAAAGGTTTTCGGCTTTTGTTCTTCAACTGGTTCTTGGTCACTCATCGTAATTGCAATTCAGGCGCCTGAAATAGTACATTTTAAGCCTCAAAAGGGAAGGATTGGCAAAACTATTTTACCGACTTAGGTGTCTTGCGATGATGGAAGTAGCGCGTTGACAATATTCTCTGAAATGACATTTATTGCACCTAGTAATTCTCCTCTTTCAATTCCGCCCCCTACGCCCATCTGAATTTTTCTCTATTTATTGTTAATTTTTATACAAATCCGTACCAAACATGGCTAAAAAGCAAACAAAGAAAGTTAAAAAATCAAAACCAGCTGCCCACAAGTATGTATATGACTTTGGCAAAAAGACCGATGGAGGCGCCTCGCAACGTTCCCTCCTCGGTGGCAAGGGCGCGAACTTGGCCGAAATGGCTTGCATCGGGCTACCGGTTCCTCCCGGGTTTACCATTACGACCGAGGTTTGTACCCATTTCTACGCGAATGATAAAAGTTATCCGGAGGTTCTGGAAGAACAGGTACGCAAGTCCGTTGCTCTTACTGAGAAACAGCTTGGCAAAAAACTAGGCGATCTCAATAATCCACTCCTCCTCTCGGTTCGTTCCGGTGCTCGCGACTCCATGCCGGGAATGATGGAT
>CAJQSI010000086.1 GCA_905612515.1 uncultured Opitutales bacterium
AGTCATCGGAGTCGGGATTGCTCGCCGCCAGAAAGATGAGAACTACGGCCACGACGAGGACCGCCGTCAGTTTCGGTTGGGTGAATGGATTCATGAACTTGTCTTTGTTTGGTTTGGCGGGTTTGAAAAAAGAGAAAACCTTTTCCGTACTAACGCTCGGAGCGCACCCTGTAGTAGCAGCCGAACATGGTGAGGGAGGTCATCACGGCAAGCATGGCGCGGGCGAGGTTCTTGCGGTTGTCCCTGTAGCGCGGTCCGGAATTTTCTTGCTTCACGTCTTCCCCTTCGTCGAAGGCCTGTAGCTTGGAACCGCCCTCGTCGACGTCGAATTTGGAGGCAGGGGCGCCGGCGTCCACCGCCTTGAGGGCCTCGCGAAGTTCTTCGACCATTCTCTTGGGACTCGGGCTGTACTCGGCATGTCCTTTCCTCTCCAAGTGGACAATGGCCTCGTAGCCCCAGCGAGCGGGGTTGAAGAAAGCTGCGAAGCGGGAAAGGCCGCCCATATCGTCGTAGGGTTTGAGCAACCCGCCGAAGAGAATGAACGGTATAAGGATAAGTGGCACGGCCACGATGGCAGCCACCTCCGTCTTGGACCATGCGCTTACGCAAAGCCCGGCGGACACCCCCACGAGGGAAGTCAGCCAGCATATGCCCACGGCGGACATGAAGGGGAAGGTGAAATCGAGAAAGACGGAACTAACCGCGACCAGCATGAAGCATTGGATGAAAGTGAGCGCCGCCTGTAAGATGAGCTTGGAGCCCAAATAGCCGATGGGCGAAAGTCCGCTTCGCTTCTCTCTGCGGAAGATGCTTCTCTCCCCCACCAGTTCCTTGGCCGAGTTGTTGGTGCCGAACCAGAGCGATACGAATACCAACAGAAAGAGGGGCGGGTTCAGGGAACCTTCGCGAAAGATCCATCCGACCAACCCCCCGATAAACGGAGCCTGAGCAAAAAGAATGGCAAGCGATCCGCGATCCCTCCACTTGCAGGTCAGGTAGCGCTTCAGCAGTCCGGGCAATTGTCGAAGCGGCGGCACCCGGCGGGCCTCCGAGGAACCTCCCCCGTGCTTTTCCAGGGCTAGCACCCGGGCCCGTCGCTTGACCAGTTCCTGATAAGCGTTGGATTTTCGGTATTGGGCTTCCATGGCTCCTTCGTCCGCCAAGTCCAGCCTCTCCATTACTGCATCGGGACCGGCCTCCGCGGGGTCCTGTTCCGGCACGAAGTAGTTTATCGAATCGGGGAAGGCGGCGCCGTAGTAGCAGAGGCGACCCGCCTTGAGATAGATCACCTTGTCCATCAACCGGTAGACGGTGGTGGACGGCTGGTGAATGGTGATGACGATGGCGATCCCACGCTCGTCGGCCATCTTGCGGAGCAACTTCATCACGTTCACCGTATCGGCCGAGGAGAGGCCCGAGGTGGGCTCGTCGAGAAAGAGAATCTTGGGATCGGTGAGCAGTTCCATGGCGAGGTTCACCCGCTTCTTTTGGCCTCCCGAAAGAGTCTTCTGCTCGGGAGTGCCGACCAAGGTCTCCAGTACGCCCTTCAGGCCAAGGTCGCCGCAGACAGAATCTATCTTCGCGTGAATGTCGGCGTCGGATACGTCGCCGACAAGTTTCAGGCGAGCCGTGTAGAAGAGGACCTCTCGAACCGTCAGCTCGGGGTGCATGATGTCGTCCTGCGGGACGTACCCGATCTGCGGGGCGAAACGAGACAGGTTGGCGGCCAAGTCGATCCCGTTGTAGTAGACGGATCCGGAGGTGAAGGGTTCGCAGCCGTTGACGGACGTCATGAAGGTGGTCTTGCCGCAACCCGAGGGCCCCATCAAGCCGACGAACTCCCCCGGATAGACGGACAGGCTAAGGTCTCTCAGCAAGTCGCGAGGCTTCCCCGTCTGCCGATCCTTCACCCGGTAACCCAGACCCTTGGCCTGCAGAAAGATTCCCTCCCGCTGGCGCCCCACCACGGTCTTGCCGCCGGGCTTCCCGCTGAACTGGATGCAGACGGCCACGCCGCCCACCTCTATCCGGTCGTCCTTGGAAATGGGCACCGTATCGCCCAGCACTTGGCGATCGTTTACGAAGGTACCGCCCTTGCTCCCCAGATCCCGCAATTCGCGCAAGCCGTCGGACCGGACGTGAATCTCGGCGTGAAACCGGCTCACGCTCAACTGGGAAAGCACGACGTCGTTCTCGGGTGCCCGGCCGATGCGGATCACGCCCTCCGAGGGTTCGAACACGCTCATTTCTCCGGAGGAATCCTCCCCACCGCCATCGCCGAGACGCTTCAGGAGCAAATCCACGGGAAGCTTGTACTGCCGGGAAAAGTATACGATGTCTCCCTGCCGGAGCGAGTGCTCCGAGCCCGACGGGACAGGCTCTTCGGGATCGTTCAGGAAGGTGCCGTTGGCGCTGCCCATATCCTGGAGGCTCCACTCGGTCCCGGTCCAGCGAATGCGGGCATGGTCTCGGGAGACGAACGGGTTGTTCACGATCAAGTGGCAGTCCTTGCCGCGCCCCACCTTGTACTCGTATTCGGCGCTCATCGTCCGCCCCCCCCGAACAGGCGGCTCAGCCAACCTCCGCCCTTGGACTCAACTCCGAAATTCTCCGGCGAATACGGAGCCAGAACGATGCTCACGTTGTCGCGCCCTCCACCCGCCAAGGCGGCGGCAAGCAAGGCCTCCGCAGCTTTTTCCAAATGGTTCGCGGCATCGGTCTCGCGGAGAATCTCCTCCATACGATCGTCCTCCACCATGTCGTTTAGCCCGTCCGAGCACACGAGATAGAGGGCCTCTTCCTCCACCTCCAAGTCGTAAAGATTGGGCGTTATGTCCTTGAACGTCTTTCGCCCGCCCAATGCCTGCGTGATCACGTTGGAAGGGGCGAACGGGAGCGGTGTACGGTCCTTGTCGTCGCCCCGCTCGACCAGAGAATCGTCCTTCGTCACCCGTTCCAAACCTCTCTCGGCGTGAAACCGATACACCCGCGAATCCCCCACGTTGAAGGCAAACAGGGCGCCGCCTCCAAAACCCACGCCGGCCACCGTAGTGCCCATTCCCTTGAGTGTTTCCTCGGTTTCCGACTTGTCGAAAATCTC
>CAJQSI010000087.1 GCA_905612515.1 uncultured Opitutales bacterium
TTCTCGATGTGCCTCACTCAGTCACCAAAGAAGAGCACCCAGGGCCGTCTCCTGAGAAAAAGGATGAGGCAGATCAGCAACAACAACGCAACACAGGCGATAAATCATTAGACAATGATGCTCCGAAGACGAGCGATACGGCGCCAGTGGAAGGCATTTCGGATCATTCCGTTTCCAGCGAGGGCACGGAGTCTATTCCAGAAAAAACTGACGAGGACGATGAACGGCAAGTAGAGGACGAGGCTTTGGTCTCGTCCTTGGATGATGCCTCTACGGAAACGAACGAATCACCTCTTGGAGAAGAAAGCAAAGCGTCGACCACTTCCAGTGAAGAACCCACTTTATTTACCCAGAAAACGGACAAGGAAGAGGAGGCCGAGCCATCGTTTAGTGATGACCCGCAAGAGACAAACGAAGCCCCTCCCGCCGATGAAGACACGAGAGGGGTGGTTTCTGGAGAAGGAGATACCTTGTATTCTGAGAAAACGGAAGATGAAGAAAGTCAAGACGATGAGGAAGGCGAGCCGTCATACAGTGATGACTCGCCAGAGATAAGCGAATCGTCGTCATCTGCACCGTCTCGCGATAACGACCCTCAAGCCGATACATTAATCAAGTCCAGGGCTGAAGATAATGATGATTCGACGGTTTCCCGCGAGGAAGAAAACTTGAGTTCCGAGAAATCAGGAAATGCCGCCATGCCGCAACTTAATGAAAAAATCATTCCCATTTCCAGGGTGCGAGCACAAATTGCGGCGAGCCTGATCGAGTCAAAGACGCAGATTCCACATTTTTATCTCCAGCGTGAAATCAATGCCAGCCCTTTGCTCGATGCTCGTATCGCAATAAATAAGAAATTTTCAGAACAGCCTCCCGAGTTCGGAGGATTTAAGGTTACGATAAACGATCTCGTTCTTAAAGCCAGTGCCGAAGCCATTAGATGGGTTCCGGAGGTCAACGCCTCTTGGAAAGGCGATCACATCAAACAGCACGGGGCTGCCCACCTTGCCTTCAGCGTTGCTGTTGAGGATGGGCTCATAACCCCGGTTGTTCACGACGCCGATACTAAACATTTGCGTTCCCTGTCCATCGAGACCAAGCAACTCATTTCAAAAGCACGCACCCAAAAGTTATCGCAAGAGGAAGTGAGTGGCTCGACCTTTACCATAACCTACCTCGGAATGTATGGCGTCGATTTCTTCAGCAGTATCATTAATCCGCCAAATGCAGCCATTCTTTCAGTTGGAACAACTAAGGCAAAACCTATAGTAGACGATCTCGGAAGAATTGTTTCAGGTCGCCGAATGATGCTTGGGCTTAGTTGCGATCAACGAGTGGTTGACGGCGCAATCGGAGCATCTTATCTCAAAGCTCTCGCAGAAATATTGGAAAATCCTACATTGATGCTTGTTTAGGCAGTCTTTGATTGAATTGCTTTCTGTGGCAAGAGGTCGTGTCACCATTCTTCATTCCGATCACAATTAGCTTTATTCTTCAGCGTTGCCTTTACTTCCAGACTCCGCTTCGCCGCGTTCATGAGCATCCTCCTTTGCCCAGTCGGCCAAAGTCTTTAATTTTTCTCCGACTTCTGACTTCGCCGCAGCAAGACCATTCCCTCCAACGACCTGAGAACGACCAAAAAGGTAATACTTTATCTTGGGTTCAGTACCACTGGCTCTAACGGCAATTGAAAAAGCATCTTCAAGTTCGAAGATGAAAAAGTTTTCGACTGGTATTGGTTTGCCATCTTCGTCAAGATAGCCAGCTTTACCAAAATTTCTTACTTTATTTACGATAATATCGTTTATTTTTGTAGGTTCATTTTTAGAATATGAGTCGATTATTTTTTTTATTATTTCAGTTCCCTTTACGCCTTCAAAATAAAGATTAATTGTTTGTTCTTCAAAATAGCCGTACTTTATATATAAATATTCTAGGTATTCCAACGGCGATGACTTCGTAAGCTCTAGGTGGGCAAGTAGTTCTGCGCAGGCTAGAGCCGCAGCATTTCCGTCTTTATCTCGAACAGTATCCAATGGCAAATATCCAAAACTTTCTTCTGCTGCAAACACGGTGAATTTCGAATATCTTTGGAGTATTTCCGCCCTTGTGTAAAAATCGGTGTTGTCGTAATCCCAAGCAATACCTTCATTTTCTCGCAAGGCCGTGGTTGCTACATCCTCATAATCGCCAATTTTTTCAGATATCCATTTGAAGCCGGTCAGGGTGTTGACGCAACGGATTCCGTTTTTAAGTGCAATTGCCTCCATCATAGGAGTTGTCACGAAAGTTTTGAGAATAACGGCATTCGGTGATCCCGCCTCCGGAAGCACTCCCAGTTTCTTTAGCTTAGAGATTCGATATTCCGACAGCATGCACCCGACCTGATTTCCAGTGAGACACTCAAAGCGATCCTTCCCGTTAAAAACCGCCACGCCTATTCGATCCCCATCCGGATCGCTGGCTAGAACGGCTTTTGCCTTAACTTTTCGCGCCAAGGATATGCCCTGTTTTAGGGCCTCGGGGTTTTCAGGGTTTGGTGAATTTACAGTTGAAAAGTTGGGATCCGAGCTTGCTTGTTCGTCTACTGAAACCACCTCCACGCCGTGATCCCAAAGTGATGGAATCGCAGCGATTCCGCCAGTTCCGTGAATGGGCGTAAAAACAATTTTAGGGCAATGTTCCTTAAGTAGCTCTACATCAAGAACGGTCTCCTCGAGAGCGGCGCGATAAGCGAGGTCGTCGCCTGCGGGAAGTACGGTAAATGGGGAACTTTCGGCTTCGCCAGCTGAAACAACCAACGGGACCGTGTCTTGAAGCGTTAGCTTGGAATACCGATCTACAATTGCTCCCGCATGTGGCGGTACAACTTGAGCACCATCGACAAAATAAGCCTTAATGCCATTGTCGTGAGGTGGATTGTGGCTGGCCGTTATGACAATACCTGCATGTGCGTACCTCAGTCGGACGGTAAAACTGAGTTGAGGCGTTGAACGCGGTCCGTCGAACACCATAGCGTAGCCACCCAAAGCACTCCATGTCGAAGCCGCCAACTCACAAAAATGACGCGAAAAATGACGGACGTCGTGGGCAATTACTATTCGAGGAACATCCAAAACTCCCTCCGATGCCATCCATGTGCTAATATAGCCGTGCAGTGCCATCGTTGCTCGCACCACGGTATAATCGTTCAAAGTGTTCGAACCGACCGCAGCATGCTCCGGGCTGGATTTGCCTTTGCTTTCCCCGTGCTCGGCATCGGTTAGGACTCGACCGATAGTACGGCCTCGAATTCCGCCTGTACCAAATGCCAAATTCTTGTGAAACCTATCGTTGATTTCGGGCCATTCCCCGGCATTTATCAATTGCTCTATTGAGCGAGAAGCCCAATCGCTCAACCGTTCGGTGCTCAACCATGATCGAAGATTGTTTGCTGCCGCATCCATAAGCTCTCCGTCTGCAAGAGCCTTGTCTATCGTTTGGGTAAGTGCTTCGTCCATAATTGAGTCTGTTGTCGCATCGGGTTGCGAGGGTGAATGAAAAAGAGAGACTAGCTAGGGGCACATGCCCTTCGGGTCAAGCATTGGGAGTAAGGTGAGTATTAGACCCTGCTTGCAAGACGAGCCCTTTTCTGCGGCGATACCAGCTTTCACTAAACTCCAAATATGGGGTTGCAAAAGTCGGAGAAACCTCAAATTCAGAACATCCCCCATCAACCCCCAAACCACGGGCCCAATTGCAAGTGCGAACGACCTAGGCGGTATAGGAAGGTGCGGGAGAACCTTTTCCTGACCTAGTTCGACAAACCACCTTCGAGTCTCTTGAGGTATTTCACCAAATTCTTCGTCTTTCACGGTTCCGCACTTTCATTAGTCAAGTTGGACTCCTCTTTGGGAAAACGAAAGTTTAATTCGCCAGATTTTCCATAACCAAGTTCTTTGCGGGCCATTGCATCTTGAAAGTCAGGATCACGCCGAAGGCGGTCAAGAAAAGCACCGTGCTCTTCCACTTCTTTTCTTAACTCTAACAATTCATTCTCCAGAGTTGCCCTGCGTGTCTTCCAGTGTTCACTTTCGTCATGGGCGACCTTCAGACTCAAACCCAAGAAAACCATCGCCACTATCGCGGCCACCGAGAATATTCCAAAAATAATTCGCATAGACAATTTCAGCTAAGCTTTAAGCCGTAGACAGTAAAGCTTTTTGAGATTCTTTCGAAACTTCTCCTTGTGATTAGCTTTCATCGGGCGTGTAAATGTCATGTAGGCGCAAAAGCCCCAACAAGGAGCCGTCATCGGGGGCTACAACAGGCAGTACCGCTATTTGCGAGGGACGTTCTTCCATCATGCGCAAAGCCGCGCCAACGGAAACACCTGGCTCTACAACAATCGGCCCCGTGCTCATCAGCGCCGATGCCTTAAGGGAAAGAATGTCTTCTTGTTCCCGTAGCGCTCGGCGGAGGTCTCCGTCGGTTATAAGTCCCAATAGCCTACCATCACGTATAATGCATGCGGCCCCAAGGGGATATTCGGTCATCGCAATCACGAGATCTCTTAAAGTTGTGCCCTCCTCGCAACAAGCAACCTTCTCCACTGGGTGCATAAGGTCATTAACGGAAAGCGTCCAGCTACGCCCAAGCTGTCCTCCGGGATGGGTGTAAGCATAATCCTCCTCGGAAAAGCCTCGCTTGTGCATAAGAGATGAAGCCAGGGCATCGCCCAAGGCTGCTGTTACGACAAAGCTGGCGGTAGGCACTATGCCTAATGGATCAGCCTCCCGGGATACGGAGGCATCTAGTGCTACATCCATTTTTTGAGCCAGCACCCCATCGAGATTACCCAAAATTCCCACAAGAGAGGAACCTCGACGACGCAAGATGGGCACCAGTGCCAACAGTTCTCTTGTGGAGCCGCTGTTAGAAAGAAATACCGTTGGGTTTCCAGATTGATGCACTCCTAGATCGCCGTGAACGGCTTCTGCCGCATGCATAAATACAGCGGGCGAGCCGGTACTGCAAAAAGTGGCCGCTATTTTGCGGCCGACATGACCCGATTTTCCCAATCCCGCAACGACAATTTTTCCTTGAGGAACATCCAGAATCTCTACCGCCCGAACAAAGTTGGCATCGAGGCGTTCGGCTGCAAGTTTAATTGCTGCTGCTTCC
>CAJQSI010000088.1 GCA_905612515.1 uncultured Opitutales bacterium
GCGTTTAAGATCGAACCGTTGCTTGCGGTTTGCCCGAGAGCGGCATGTTCTCCAAGAAGTCCTAGCGTGACTATGCCGACTATCATTAGCGCCAAAAGTGGCAGGCGAGGTTGTTTTGCGCTTTGCGCCGAATGGTAGGGGAATCCGGGAGTTTGGAAGGGTTTCATGGAATTAGAGTTAGAAAAGATTAACCGAACTAATCAATAGTAAACGATACTTTCCCGCCGAATTGTCTAATTTTTCTCAATTCGAACCAGGGCTGAACGGAACTCGTTCAAGCAAGGATGCGCATGAGGAATGGCAACGGAAGCTGCCAACGGGAAGACTTACAACGTCTTTAACCGCAGGTTTCTGTAGTGGCACTCGGCGGGTGGACCTCCATGAACTTGGAGTCCGAGACGTCCTTTGAGGGGAATGTCTTTTTCCTTCTCGGTAAAGTCAACCGTTTGATAACCGTTTAGCCAAATTTGAATGCGAGGGCCTTCCGCCCGAACCACGAGTTTGTTCCACTCGCCCTTGGGTTTGACGTGTTTCTTCAGCTCATCTTGAGGCGCTTCGGCAAGCATCTTGCGCCGTCGGGACTCGTCGTAGAGGAAACCCCAGATGGTTCCCTTGCTCCAACCGCCGATGTCGCACTGGTAGCCGATCATCTCGTGGGTTTGGGGTATGCGTTGGCTGCGGAATTGTACGCCTGCGTTGTTGCCTTGTCCCACGAGCTTGGCTTCGAAGCGCAATTCGAAGTCCCCGTATTCCTTTTCGCCGGCAAGAAACTCGTTGTTGGGAATGCGAGCACCAAGGAAGCCGGCAACGATGGCGCCGTCCTGGACTCGAAAGAATTTCTTTTTACCTTCCCAACCCTGTAGGGTCTTGCCGTCGAAGAGCGGTGTGAATTCTTTCTCGTCTTTCTTTTCCTGTTTCCCGTGTAGTGAAAGCCCTGCCAACAGAACGGACGATAGAATCAGGAAACTGAAAACAAGCAAAGTTCTCATGGTAATCCGGGAATGCGGTCTAGTGATCGCTGGCCTCGCCTGCTCCTCGCGGGACACGAATATTTTCCACTAATTCTTGAACCTCATCGGGTGGGGGAGGGGTAAAGCGAGAAACTATCAAGGATACGGCGAAGTTAAGCAGCATGCCCAAGCCTCCGATACCTTCCGGGGAAATGCCGAACAGCCAATTATCCTTGTTGTTGGCCTCGGGATTCGAGAACTTGAAGTAATAAATATAGGAGGCCGTGAAAACGATGCCCACGATCATGCCGGCGACGGCTCCTTCCCGGTTCATGCGCTTGTAAAAGATTCCTAGAATTATAGCCGGGAAGAAAGATGCCGCCGCCAGGCCGAAAGCGAAGGCGACCACCTGTGCCACGAATCCTGGAGGGTTAATTCCAAAATAACCTGCTATGCAAACGGCTACGGTGGCCGCGAGGCGAGCATAGAGTAGCTCTTTCTTTTCGCTTATATCCGGCATTAGAATCTTCTTTAGTAAATCGTGCGATACGGAAGCGGAGATCACCAACAAAAGTCCCGCAGCAGTTGACAGGGCGGCTGCCAATCCACCTGCGGCAACGAGTGCGATCACCCAGTTAGGCAGATTGGCGATTTCGGGATTCGCCAATACGATGATGTCTCGATCGACGTGCAATTCGTTTGAATTGGCGGAAGGTCCGTTTTCATAGGTTGTCTCCCCCGACATCCCCTGTTTCTCAGCCTTTACCAGTTTAAGTTTCTTTTGGTCGGGAAGTTTGTCGAAGGCGCTACCCTTGGCATATTGAATTTTGCCGTCGGCATTTTTGTCTACCCAAGCCAGCAATCCGGTGGTTTCCCAGTTGCTGAACCAATCCGGCATTTTCTTGTAAGGTTGGTTTTGTACCGTCTCAATGAGATTGGTGCGGGCGAAGGCGGCAATGGCCGGAGCGGTGGTGTAGAGCAGGGCGATGAAAAACAGGGCGTAGCCTGCGGAAATTCGAGCATCCCTTACCTTGGGTACGGTGAAGAAACGGATGATGACGTGCGGCAGACCAGCGGTCCCCACCATGAGAGCGACCGTGATGAAAAATACGTCGATTGTGTCTTTAGTTCCATCCGTATACGCGGCGAACCCGAGTTCCGTGTTAAGTTTGTCCAACTTGTCCAACAAATAGACGCCCGAGTCGACACCCGATGAATCAACCACCGTGGATCCGAACCCGATTTGAGGCAATACGTTGCCCGTCATCGATATTGAAATGAAAATGGCAGGCACGAGAAAGGCAAAGATGAGCACGCAGTATTGGGCGACTTGAGTGTAGGTGACGCCCTTCATACCTCCCATGACGGCGTAGAAGAAAACGATGGTCATACCGATCAAGACCCCGACGTTTATGTCCACGTCCAGAAAGCGGGAAAACACCACGCCCACCCCGCGCATTTGACCTGCGACGTAAGTGAAGGAGACGAAAATCGCGCAGATCACTGCCACCAATCTCGCCTGCTTTGAATAGTAGCGTTCGCCAACGAAGTCGGGAACCGTGAATTGGCCGAATTTGCGCAGGTACGGAGCTAGTAGCAATGCCAGCAGCACATATCCTCCCGTCCAACCCATCAAGTAATAGGCGCCGTCTCTCCCCATGAAGGAAATGAGCCCGGCCATCGAGATGAAGGAAGCCGCCGACATCCAGTCCGCCGCCGTGGCCATGCCGTTGGCAAGAGGAGAAACGCCCCCGCCTGCAATGTAGAAACCCTTTGTGGTCTTCACCCGAGACCAGATGGCGATACCGATATAGAGGGCGAAGGTAACCCCCACGATTAGATAGGTCCAAGTTTTTAGATCCATGTCGAAAAAAAAGAATTAAGCGAGAACTACGATTATTCGTCCAAATCGAACTCGCGGTCGATTTTGTTCATTTTCCATACGTAAAAAAAGATGAGGGCTACGAAGACGTATATGGATCCCTGCTGGGCGAACCAGAAACCGAGCTTGAATCCGCCGATTCTTATCTCGTCCAATTGGTCTACGAAAAGAATCCCGCAACCATAGGAGACCGCGAACCAAACTACCAACAGATATCCCATCAAGCGTAGGTTCGCTCGCCAGTAGTCGTCCGCACTCTTTTTTTTCTCTTCGGAACTTGAATTTTCTTCACTCATATCCTGCTCAGTTATTCTTGTGTTGTATTTCGGAATTGTCCACCGACTATCTACGATTCGGCAAAATGCCCGTTGCCTCAAGCCTATTTCTCTCAATTTTTAATCTTGCTAAAAATCTCTTGGAGAATTTGAACTTTCTTATAAATTTATGACACGCGTTCATCTTCTTTCACCCAAATTAGGCGTTTATCTCTTGGTCCTGCTTTTCTCTGCAGGTCTTGTGCATGCCTTCGAGATCAGTTTCAACCAAAACCTCACGACTCCGGAGGACGTTCCGCTCGTGGTGGAGTTGAATGCGTTCGACTCCGAGGGAGCCACGCTAAACTACTCCATAGAGCTGGATCCTGTAAAGGGTACGCTTTCCCCAATTGACGGTAATGTTTCCAGGCAACTATACACTCCTAACCTCGACTTCAACGGCACGGATTTGTTTTCTTGGCGAGCAACCGATGCTACGGATCCCCTGAGCTTCACCGATGCTAACGTCACCATTACCGTAACCCAGGTCAACGATGCCCCGGAGATTACCAGTTCCGGCGGGGGCGATGACGCCACCCTTCCTTTCATCGAAAACTCCACTGCTCTTGTTTTGACGGCCTCGGCCTACGACGTAGATGGGGACTCTCTCACCTATTCCATAAGCGCCGGTCCTGACGACGGGGATTTCAGCATCAATGCCGCTACGGGCGAAGTTACTTTCGTCAGTCCCCCCGATTTTGAAAACCCCACCGACGCCGATGGCAACAACACCTACAGTTTCGTCCTTACGGCAAGCGATGCTTCATCCCCCGACTCTCAAAACATTACCGTCACAGTTACGGATGCCCCCGATCCTCCCATCATCACAGGAGGCCCCACTGCAAACGCAACCATAGCCGAAGGAGAGACAGCCGTGATCGACGTAAATGCCGAGGATCAAGATAGCGGCGCTTCCTTAACCTATGAAATCGTTCCCGGAGTTGCAGATGGTGCAAGGTTCTCGATTGATAGCTCCGGCGTTCTGACTTTCTTGTCCGCTCCCGATTTCGAGACCCCGACCGACGTCGGCGACACCGCCGGCAACAACACATACGTAGTGGACGTAAGCGTTACCGACGACGACGCAAACTGGGACGTTCAAACCATTACCGTGACGGTAA
>CAJQSI010000089.1 GCA_905612515.1 uncultured Opitutales bacterium
ACCTTCGACCTGCCCGCGGGCTGGAAGGGCAAGCAGCTGATATTCAAGTTTGGGGTGACCCACGCTCGCAGCGCGAACGTTTGGATCAACGGCGAGCCGCTCGGTCGCATGTGGCAATGGCCCGACGGAAACATCATCATCCCGGAGAGATACCTGAAAAAAGGTGGAGAGAACCGCATCACGTGGCTGATTCAGCCCCCTTCAAGACAGGACTGGAGACGGCTAGTGACGTCTCCTAGTGTATCGGCCGACTTGAGTCGTAGCGCCTTTTCAAGTCACCAGGCTCATAATGGTTCGTTAATTCGCATCCGTGACTTGAAGGGTCTTATCAAACACCGCGAAGGCGAAACGCGCAACCTGGGAAGCCAGACGGTGTTGGGAGGAGCGCTTCGCGACACGGAGCGCTCGCTGGTCTTGTCACCTGACGGCCGGCGGCTCGCCGCGGGATACGAATTCGGAATGGTCAGGGTGTATAACGCTGACGCGATCTTAGAGGGGAAGAATAAGATGGTACTCCATATTGGTTCTGATGAAGGTAAAAACTCCATGGCACCCAGTGCAACGCACACGATCAGAGTCGCTCCGGTCGGCGTCGTTTCACTGGCCTTTTCGCCGGACGGCAAGCGGCTGGCGACGGGCAGCGAGGACGCTCGCATCACGCTGTTGGATCCCCTCAGCGGTAAGATGATCCACTCGTCCATCGGGCACGCCAGTGATGTGCTCGCGCTGGCCTTTTCGCCGGACGGTAAGCGTCTGGCATCGGCCAGTCATGACCGGACGGTCAAGGTTTGGGATACCGCCTCCGGTAAAGAACTGCTGACCCTGAGCGGGCACGCCGGGCCCGTTTATGCCGTGGTGTTCTCGCCGGACGGCAAGAGCATCGCCACCGCAATCGATGACTCCCACATTCGGCTGTGGAACGCGACCACTGGCAAGGCGCTGCGCACGCTCGAGAAGGACAAGGGCGTGGTGTTGTCGCTGGCCTTCTCGCCGGATGGCAAACGGCTCGCTGCGGGCAGTCGCGAGGGCTTCGTCAACCAATGGGACCTGGCGTCGGGAAAGAAACTGACGATGGTCCACCGTAAAAGGGTAAATGAACACGATAGGTTTGGCAGCCGTGTTTCTATGCTTACGAAAGTGCTCTACAGCCTCGATGGCAAACAGCTGATTTCTCTCGGCATCGGTGTGGGTAGAAAATGGGATAGTGAAACCGGGGTCGAGGGCGACAAGTTTGCCAAGTTCGGCGAGTACGCCAGTCCTCACCAGGCGGCGCTGGGGCGCCCTCAAAGTGGCCCAGACAAGCCGGCTAAGGGCTCTGAACACTTTCCGATTGAGCTGTACACCTCCGAGGCCTGCGACGAGCAGGGAATGAACTATGCCACCTACGCCGGCAAGTGGGACACGTTGCCGGACTTCGACAAGCTGACACCGGTCAAGAAGGGCGTCCTGAACCACATCGATCGGGAGCATCTGACGGGCGCTCTGCTTACCTATCACAAGGGCACCAAGAAGGACGGCAAAGATAGTCGGACCGTGCACCCCTCGAGCTTGAAAGTCAGCGGCTACCTGAATGTAAAGAGAGCCGGTGACTACGCGTTTTCGGTGACGTCGAATGGCCCTAGCCGGCTGGTCGTCGATTCGAAAGTCGTTATTGATGACGAGGGGCAAAGAAAGGAAAATACAGCCCCGGAAGTAACGCTCGGCACGGTACATCTCGAACCGGGCGTGCATGCGTTCGTGCTAACCTACTCCGGCGGAGGGAACCCACGTTTCAGCTCGCTGGACATCACCTTTCCCAGAGAGTTTGCCCGATCCTTGGTGGTGGGGGACATGGATTCCAGCCGTATGATGGCGGGTGCACTGTTGGCGCAGGGGAAGCCCGAAGAAGCGAAAGCGCTGCTGACTAAGCTGCACCGCGGCGGATGGCCCTTGTCGGATGAGGAGCAACGGCATGTGGAGCAGGCACGGATGCGGATTCGGCGACTGGCCGGGACTAAATCCATCACAGACCACGCGTATGCCTTGGGTCTGATCGAGACCTCCCTGGCCTCCTATCCGATGCTGCGCCTGGATCCGGAGTTCATGGTCAGCGTGATCGCCGTCTACGCCAGTATGGGCGACCCGAGAGCAGCCATCCTCGCCGAGCAGATGCTCGAGGCAGACATGAATGATGGCCAGCGCCGTCTCCTCATCATGACCCAGGTCAAGATTAAGCTCAACGCAGGCGATTTGCCCGGCGCGGGAAAGGTCTACCAGAAACTTAAGAAGCTCGCCCCGCAGAGTGAGGAAACCATCGCCGCCCGCGAACTCATCAAGGCGGCGGTGATTAAGAAACAAGATTAACTCGTGAAACTCCCAAACAAAATCAAACCCTTCATAATCACACTCTCACTGTGTTTAGCGGCACCACTCTTGCAGCCACTCTCGGCGGCGGAGGCCGAGCCGGCCATTGCTAAGCCGGTTGCCTGGCATGTCTCGAATGCGGATGTTCGCGCGCCGGTCAAGGTGGATGTTAAGGGCGCGCTGCTGCGGATGCCGCCGCAGGTGTATCTCGCCGATTTGACGCCGCTCGAAACCACCGACGGGCTTGCCTTTGATCCGCTGAGTAAAAAGGCCATGCATATCGACGTCCGCGATCCGAAAGAGAAGGCGGCGACGATCGCTACGTTGAAGCAAGCAGAATTAAAGCCACAACATTTTCTCTCAGTGGCCGCATGGGAGGCGTACAAAAAGAAGTCCGCAAATGCCTACGGTGGACTGACGGAAAAGGAGGGCGGCCCGATGTTGCGGCTCAAGGGCTCGGTGACCGTTGCCCTGAAACCGGAGTATCAATTTTTTACTTGGAGGGGGCGCTCGGGCACCAAGGTCTTCATCGACGGTAAGGAGGTCAGGCCAGAACGTATCTACGCAAGGTACTGGCAAGAGGGGAAGATAGGCTGGCAAGACGGAAAGATAGACATTCAAGAGGGAGTTGAAGTTGTCGGTCATGACGCGCGGTTCGCGGACCATCATTCCAG